>JBIQMQ010000001.1:0-25097 GCA_044463185.1 Nakamurella lactea
GGTAGTAGCGCTCCGGGAATCCCCAGAAGTCGTAGGTCAGCGGCACCTGCTCGGTGGCGCCGACGGTCACCGGCGCGGCCTCCCAGTGTGCGGAGACGACCAGGATCGAAGTGGGCTTCGGCAGGTTCTTGCCCCACTGCGAGAGCTGGCCGGTCCATTCGGAGTCGTCCGCCAGCGGCGGCGCTCCATGGGACAGATACAGCACCGGCATCCGGCCCGGGGCGGCGGCGCCGCCGGGGGCTGCGTCATCCACGGGTTCGCGCACGTTGTCTGTCATGGCTTCTCCTTGTCGGGCGCGCGGGGCACTGCCTGTCATCATGCTCTCACCACGCCGTATTTATGTGAACGTTCAATTACTCACCGCTATAGTACGTCACTATGACGATTCCGACGGATCCGTGGCTCTCCGACGAGGAGCAGCGCGTGTGGCGCGCCTATCTGCAGTTGACGGGCCTGCTGACCGAGCACCTCGATCGGGAGTTGCGTCGCGACGCCGGCATGCCGCACACCTACTACCAGGTGCTGGCCATGCTCTCGGAGGCGCCCGGCCGGCGACTACGCATGACGGAGCTGGCGGCCGCCACATGGGCCTCGCCGTCGCGCATCTCGCACGCGATCGACCGCCTGGAGGAGGCCGGCTGGGTGGAGCGCGAGCCGGCGCCGGACGACAAGCGCGGCCAGGTCGCCCGGCTCACCGACGCCGGGATGGCAAAGCTGGAGGCCGCGGCGCCGGGCCACGCCGCCGCCGTCCGCGCCATCCTGTTCGAGCCGCTCAACGCCCAGCTCCTCAAGGCCTTCGGCGAGGTCTGCAGCCGCGCTTTGGACCGTCTCGGGGCGCGCTGTTGATCACGCGCTGTTCACTCTCGGCGATCGAGGCGATGACCACGCCGTTATTACGCAGAGTTACGAATCCCGTCGCCGTAGGTCCGTTTTGTCGGGCATGACGCCGCAGCGTACTGAATCTCCTTACCGAGGGCGGAATTCGCCGTCCCATGAAGAACATACGACGCAAATTGGACATTAGCCGTGCGGCAATAAATCACTCAGTTAGGCGATAACTACGGACCGTCATCACCATGTACTCTGAGTAACAGCGCTGCTACACGAAGTAGCCGCGAGGTGAGACTCCTGGGGAGGGGAACTCACCGAGATTCAGGGGGATTTCTTCATGAGCAGTCTCGGAACGCGCCTGCCAGCGACCGCCAGCGCCCGTCGAGGGGTGTGGCGCCGCATGCTGATCGCAATGCTCGCCACCATGGGCCTGATCGTCGGTTCGGTCGCAGTCGCGCCGAGCGCGTCGGCCGCGGCCCGCGTGACCGTGGCACACCCGCGGATCGCCGATCAGCACTCGAGCTTCGACGCCCAGCTGATCAGCTACATCAACCAGGCGCGCTCCGCCAAGGGGCTGCCGGCGGTGCGCGAGGCCAGCGGGCTCACCATCATGTCGGCCTGGTGGTCTCGCCAGATGAACAACGGCGCCACCGGCGGCAACCTGAAGCACAACCCGAACGCGTGGACTCAGGTGCTGAGCTACGGTGCGTCGAACCGCCGAGCCTGGGGGGAGAACGTCGCGAAGATGCCGACGGGCACCAGCGCGAAGGCTCTGTTCGATGCGTACATGGCCTCGCCCGGCCACCGCGCCAACATCCTGAGCCCGAAGTACAAGTACGTGGGCATGGGCACCGTGGGCAACTTCAACACCATGGAGTTCACCGACAACGTCGAGACCCGCACCGTGATCGGCGCGACCGTTCTCGCAACCAGGTAACCGCACTCGCGACCGGGAGGCGCGCGGCAGCCGAGCTCACAGCTCGCTCCGCGCGCCTCCTCGGTTTTCCGCCCAGGTCAGGCTCCGCGCCGGCACCGCGAACGTGACGTCGAGATCCGCTGCGATACCGATGATCTCGTTCATCAGGGACTGGTGGACGTCCCGGTAGCGCTCGTAGCTCGACTCCAGCATGTAGTACACGAACTCGAACGAGTACCCGTCCGTGCTGAAGTCGGCCAGGTGGCCACGGTCGAATCGGACTCCGTCCGTCTGGGCGATGACGCCGTTCACGCGGCGCACGATCTCGCCGAGCGTGTCCCGCGCCGTGGTGTACGGGACGGTGAAACCGAACGCCACGCGCCGCTCCGGCATCCGGCTGTAGTTGTGGGTGAGCTTCTCCAGCAGTTTGGAGTTGGCGATCGCCATCTCCTCCCCCGACAGCGAGACGATGCGCGTCGACTTGATGCCGATGTGCGTCACGGTGCCCTGATCGGTGTCGAAGGCGATGTAGTCGCCGGGCTCGAACGGCTTGTCCAGCCCGATCGACACCGATGCGAACAGGTCCCCCAGGACGTTCTGCAAGGCGAGCGCCACCGCGATGCCGCCCACCCCCAGGCTGGCCACGAACGCGGTGATGTTGACGCCGATGGCGGCCAGCACGGCCAGCAGGAACGTCAGCCAGACCACGAGCTGCGCGGTCCACGTGATGATGGTGAGCATCACCGGCCGTTCGCGCCCGGGCTCGGGATCCGTGGCGCGGCGCAGCGCCGTGACGATGAACCGGTTGAGCGCCAGCACCAGCTGCAGCCCGACGAGCACGAAGGCCGCCAGGTGCAGCCAGAACTCGAGGCGCTGCGGCAGGACCAAGAACCCGGTGGCGGCGATCAGTCCGATGGGGCCGAGGAAGCGCAGCCGCACCGCGTCGATCGCGGCCGCAAGGCCCTGCACGACGGCGCTGCGGCTCTGCTGGGCACGCGGCAGAAGCCTGCGCCGTAGCAGCCGCATCACCGCGTAGACCCCTGCGACGGCGACGATCGCGACGACCGCCGCGGTGATCCACGCGGTGCCCGAGTTGCCCCACCACACCCAGGACGGGCGCACCGGCGAAGCCGCGGGATACGTCATGCTCGTTGCCCTCATCGCTACCAACCTAACGGCTGGCACGCCCGGGGCCGGGCCGACACGGCGACCCGGCCCCGCCGGCCTCCGACGCGGCTATGAGGGTGGACGCGGCCGCTAGATCTGCTCGAATCGTGCGGTGAAGTGCCGCAGCGCCGGCGGCTCGTCGACGATCCGGTAGCCGGGCAGCTCGTGCGCCACGTCGGCGACCTTCTCGCAGACCTCGATCACGTAGTCGATGTGACTCTGCGTGTAGGTGCGCCGCGGGATCGCTAGCCGCACCAGGTCCATCGGCGCGGGCGTCTCGGAGCCGTCCGGGTGGCGGCCGAACATCACGGTGCCGATCTCGCAGGAGCGGATGCCGCCGAACTCGTACAGCGCCACGGCGAGCGCCTGGCCCGGGTACTGCAGCGGGTCGAGGTGCGAGAGCCAGCCGCGGGCGTCGAGGTAGATGGCGTGGCCGCCGTAGGGCTGCAGCACCGGGATGCCGCGGTCGGTCAGCGCCTGGCCCAGATAGGCCGTCGACGTGATCCGGTAGCGGAGGTAGTCGTGGTGCACCACCTCCTTGAGCCCCTGCGCCAGGGCCTCCAGGTCGCGGCCGGCCAGGCCGCCGTAGGTGGGGAAGCCCTCGGTGAGGATGACGAGATTGCGGCACTGCTGCGCCAGGTCGTCGTCGTTCAGCGCGAGCCAGCCGCCGATGTTGCCCATCGGGTCCTTCTTCGCGGACATCGTCATGCCGTCGGCGCAGGAGGACATCTCGCGCACGATGTCTTCGACATCCTTGTCTCCGTAACCGTTCTCGCGTTCGTGGATGAACCAGGCGTTCTCCGCGAACCGGCAGGCGTCCAGGAACAGCATCTTGCCGTACTTGTCGCAGACGCGGCGGACCTCGCGCATGTTCTCCAGCGAGACCGGTTGTCCCCCACCGGAGTTGTTGGTGATCGTGAGGAACACGACCGGCACGTCGCCGCCTCGCTCGGCGAGCAACGCATCGAGTTTCGCGACGTCCATGTTGCCCTTGAACGGGTGCGGCGACGTCGGGTCGTTCGCCTCGTCGATCACCAGATCCACGGCCTCGGCGCCGGTCGATTCGATGTTCGCGCGAGTGGTGTCGAAATGCGTGTTGGACGGGATCACCTTGCCGGCGCCGCCCAATACGCCGAAGATGATGCGCTCGGCCGCGCGCCCCTGATGCACCGGGATCACGTGGGTGAACGGGAACAGGTGCTGCACGGCGTCGCGGAAGATGAAGTACGACGGCGAGCCGGCATACGACTCGTCGCCGCGCTGCATCGCGGCCCACTGGTCACGGCTCATCGCTCCGGTGCCGGAGTCGGTGAGCAGGTCGATCAGGACGTGCTGCGCCTCTAGTTGGAAGAGGTTGTAGCCGGCGTCCTTCGCGTAGGCCCGTCGCGCCGCAGCGGTCGTCATGGTGAGCGGCTCCACCGAGTGGATTCGGAACGGCTCGATGATGGTGTGATAGGTGGGTTCGTCCATGCGGCGTACGGTAGCCCAGCCGAAGCGGCCGCCTCTAGCGAATGTGGCGCACTTTATTCCGGATCGGCGGGCAAACTGTCCAGCCCGCTCTTTCCGCAGGTTGGCTCAGATTCGCAGGCGCGTTGCCGATGCAGCAGGCGCGAGCAGGACGGCAGCGACGCCTTCGACTCGCGGCAAGGGGGTCGGTGGAACATGCCTGTCTCCACGGCAATCGTCGGTCGCCAGCCGATCGTGGGCCGCGACCACGCCATCATGGGCTACGAGCTGCTCTTCCGCGCCCTGGAGACCAGCACCTCCGCGCTGGAAGAGCTGCCGGACGACACCCCCGCCGAGATCCGCGCGGTGGCCGCGAACGGCGACGCCATGTCCCACGACGTCGTGCTGAACACGGTGAGCATCGGCATGGACCGGGTGATCGGATCCAAGCTGGCGTTCTGCAACGCCGACCGCGGGATGCTCAGCGGCCGGGTGAAGATCGCCCTGCCGCCGGAGCGGACCGTCGTCGAGGTGCTGGAGCACGTGGACTTCGACGACGAACTCGTCCGGGGGTGCCGGTATCTGCGCAGTACCGGCTACCGGCTGGCGGCCGACGACTTCCGCTGGTTCGACGGGGCCGAGCGGCTGCTGAGCCTGGTGGACATCGTCAAGATCGACGTGCGGGTCACGCCGCGCGACGAGATCCTGTCGCTGATGGAGCAGTGCCGGCCGTTCGGCGTCCGCATGCTCGCCGAGAAGGTGGAGACCGGCGCCGAGCTCGCCGAGTACATGGACCTGGGCTTCGACCTGTTCCAGGGCTATCTGCTCGGCCGGCCCAATACGATCACCAGCCCGGCGCTGGGCCCGTCCCGGCAGGGTGTGCTGCGGCTGGCCTCTGCGCTGCTGGCCGCCGAGACCGACTTCGACCGGCTGGAGACGATTCTCCGCTCCGAGCCGGCCTTGGCGTACCGGCTGCTGCAGCTCGCCGCGATCGGCCGGCTGGGCGAGATGAAACGGGAGGTGCGCTCGATCCGCGAGGCGCTCGTCACGGTCGGGCTCACCCGCATCCGCGGATGGTTGCCGGCGCTGCTGCTGCGTCCGGCCGGGCCGAGCGTGGACTCCGCGCTGCCGACCGTGCTCAGCCGCGCCCGCCTGGCCGAGTTGCTGGCCGAGCGGCTCTACCCGGCGCAGGCCGGATTCGCGTTCGCCGCCGGCATGCTCTCCGCGTTCGACCTGCTCATGGGCATCGATTCCGACCAGGTCGCCGACGCGCTGGAGCTCCCCGGGGATCTGCGGGAGGCCGCGTTCGGCGGCACCTCCGCGGTCGCCCGCCTGGTCGGCGCGGTGACGGCGTTCCAACTGCACGGGCACATCCCGGTCGCGTTCCCCGGCATCACCGCTGCGGCTTTCAACAACGCCGCGGCGCGCGCGTTCGCCTGGTCGCTGCATATGACGCACGGGCTGGACGGCTGACGCGCGGGTTGGGGCCACCCGCCCGGGCGGCGCAGCCTGTCCGTTTAGAGCAGGTCTTTCGCGATACAGCAACGCCCCCGGATCCGCGTTGGCGCAGATCAGGGGGCGTTGTCGCTGCCGAGCCGCCTTGGAGAATCGAACTCCAGACCTTCTCATTACGAGTGAGACGCTCTGCCGACTGAGCTAAGGCGGCAGCGCAGACCAGTGTAGCGGGTCCGCTCGGCACTCCGTACCACCCGACCGCACCACGGCGTCGGGGCATCCGGCGCGATGGGGCCTGCTATCCGAGCACCGTCGAATCCGGGGCCAGGGCAGAAAGCTTCTGCCACTCGTCCCACGGGATCGTCCAGTCGTAGATGTCGCCGTCCTGCCGGGACAGTTGGATGGACGTGCCGGTGATCTCGACCGGGTCGCCGTAGATGGCCGACTCGAAGTAGGCCTTCGCGTCGTCCCAGGACAGGTTGATGCAGCCGTGCGTCACGTTCGCGTTGGCCAGCTGCCACTTCGACGTGTTCGGGTTGTTGTGCAGGAATTCCCCGTTGTTGCTGATGCGCACGGCCCAGTATTCCGTCACGTTCTCGTAGCCGTATGCGGGGTTGGACATCTTGTAGACCTCGTGCTTGCTGGTCACCACGTGGATGCCGGAGCGCGTCACCAAGTTGGGGTCGCCCACCACGTCGCCCTTGCCGAACGAGCCGTTGTACTGCGCATACAACTTGCCGTCGCGGAACACCTGCACCAGGTTCTTGGAGGCGTCGGCCTTCACGATCTGGTTGCGCCCGATGGTGAAGTCGACGGAGACGTCCTTGCCGCCGTACCAGTTGTCGGCGAACTTCAGCCCGTACAGGTTGGCCTCGACGTGGACCTTGGTACCAGCTGGCCAGTAGTCCTTGGGCCGCCAGTCCAGGGAGGGGTAGCTGTAGCCGGCGTGCTGCACCCACGCCCAGGAGCCCTCCACCTCCGGCTCCGTCACCACCGAGACGTTCTTCTCGATGAGCGCCAGGTCGCTGGGCCGGTAGCCGAGCGAGATGATGATCGGCGCCGCGATGCCCACCACGGCTCCGTCCCGCGGCGAGATCGACACGTTGACCGGTTCGACGGTGGTGGCCGTGGTGTACGTGCCGGAGATCGGCGTGGCCAGGCCCTGGGTGTTCACGGCCTGGCCGGTCACGGTGTAGGTCTTGCCGAATCCGAGCTTGGTGCCCAGAGTCCAGGTGGTGCCGTCCGCCGACAGCGAGCCGGGCACGTCGGCGCCGTCGTCCTTGGTGAAGCTGACCGACGTGAAGGTGCCGCCGTCGACGCTGAGCGTGATGGGCTCGCCGGGCGCCACGTCGACGCTGTCCAATGCCGGGCTGGCCGTGACCGTGGCCGGCGGCAGCGGCGGCGGGGTGCTGGTACTGGTGGTGGTCGTCGTGGTCTTCTCCGGCACCGAACTGGTCGCCGGGGACTTGCCGCCGTCGATGGGCAGCGGGGCGACGGTCACCGCGGAGCTGGAGGCCGCCGGGGTCGTGATCCCGCTCTGCACACCGTCCGTGCCGGCCGCCTGATCCAGCCCGGTGCAGGCGGCGACGGAGACCACCATGGCCAGGCCGGCGCACGCCGCAACCATCTTGCGCACGAGCCCGACCGACATCGTCACTCCGTCCCTGCTGCCCGAAGGCGGATACCGCAGTCCTGCGTCATGATGTACCGCACGTCCCCGACATTGTTGGCGCGACCAGCGCACAGCTCCCACTGTGCCCCACTTCTGATGACGAGACGGACCAGTACGTCGTCTCGTTGCGCAATGATACCGATATGTGATCCTCGCACTTGAAGATCACCGTGCTCAGGCGCGCCCCGGCGGCGAAAAGCCCGGCGCCGCGGGCTGTTTCGCACCGACCGAGCCGGCTTCGCAGCGTTAGGCCCGCTTGGCCGGTTCGTGCGGCAACGCCCGCACCAGGCGTGCTTACCGGGTTTGACGGGATTCGTAGGCTTTGCGTGCACTGCACACCGATGCCCGAGGGCAGACCTGGTGTGAACCGTCGGCGTTCAGCCGCAGCACGACCGAGTCGGTCGGCACCGAGTGGGCGACGACGGTGCCCGGGCCGCTCGGCGAGTCCACCTGGGCCCCGATCTTCGGGGCGGACTTCTTGAATTCCTGATACAGCGGGTGCTCGTACTTCAGGCAGCACATCAGCTTTCCGCACACCCCGGAGATGCGCAGCGGATTGGTGGGCAGGTCCTGGTCCCGCGCCATGGTGAGGGTGATCGGCTCGTAGTCCTTGAGGAAGGTCGAGCAGCACGTCTCCCGCCCGCACGAGCCGACCGCGCCCACCGCGCGGACGGCGTCACGGTCGCCGAGCTGCCGCAGCTCCACCCGCACCTGCAGCGTCGCGGCGAGATCCCGGAGCAGCGACCGGAAGTCGACCCGCTCCGGCGCCGAGTAATAGATCACCGTGCGCCCGGTGTCGGCCTGCGGGTCGGCCGCCAGCACCTTCATGGCCAGGCCGTGCTCGCGGGCGAGCTTGCGGGTCACCACGATGGCTCGGGCCTTGGCCCGGCGCAGCTCCTCCTGTCCGGCGATGTCGTCGTCGGTGGCGCGGCCGATCACCGTGGGAAAACCGGAGGTGTCGTCGGACACCCACTCCGCCGACCACACGACCGTGGCGACCACGGGTCCGTGATCGGTGGGCAGCAGAACCTTGTCCCCCACGGCGAGATCGAGGCCGCCGGGCTCGGCATAGTGGAGCTGACCTCGGTCGACGAGCGTCACCGCGCACAGCATCCCCATGCCTGCCGAGGGTACCCGGCATGACGTCGCATCATCAGCGAAGTTGCATCATCAGCGCTTCGATGGCGAGATCCGGCTTGACGTTGCGCTCCAGCGCGGCGCGGCACTCCAGCACGGCGTCGAGCCGGCGCAGTGCGCCTTCGGCGCCGATGCGGGAGGCGGCGGTGTGGACGTCGGCGGCGACGTCGGGGTTGGTCAGTCCCACCCGGGAGCCGGAGGCGTAGACGATGACGTCGCGGTAGAAGCCGGACAGGTCGACCAGCGCCCGATCCAGCACGTCCCGGGTGGTGCGGGTGGCGCGGGCCTTCTGCTGGCGCTCCAGATCCTTGAGCGCACCGGCCATGCCGCGGGTGGCTGCGGCGGCGCCCTTGCCGGTGCCGCCCGCACCGTACACCGTCTTCAGCTCGTCCCGCTCCGCCTCGTCCCGGCGCTCGGACTGTTCGGCGGCGGCCTCCTTCGCGCCGGCGAACAGCACGTCGGCCTCGGCGAACACGTCGGCCAGGGTGCGCAGCGCCCCGGGCACCGCGAGCACGGACGCCCGCTGCGAACGGCTGGTCGCGCTGCGGGCCAGCGCCCGTGCCCGCCCCACGTGCCCGCCGCAGACGGACGCCGCCCACTCCGCCATGCCCGGCTCCACACCGTCCCGTTCCACGAGCACCGCGGCGATCGCCGGGGCGGGCGGCGTCACCAAGGAGACCACGCGGCAGCGGGAGCGGATGGTCACCGACACGTCGTCCGGGTGGGTGGACGGCGCACACAGCAGGAACACGGTGTGCGGCGGGGGCTCCTCGATGGACTTCAGCAGCGCGTTGGAGGCGCCTTCGGTGAGCCGATCGGCGTCCTCGATCAGCACGATCTGCCACGGTGCGGTCTGCGGCCGGGACGCGGCGCGCTGCACCACGGCCCGCATCTCCTTGACCGAGATGGACAGCCCCTCCGGCACCACGGCCCGCACGTCGGCGTGGGTGCCGGCGAGCACCGTGCGGCAGGCGGTGCACTGCCCGCAGCCGCCGAGCGGGCACTGCAGGGCCGCGGCGAACGCCCGGGCCGCCACGGACCGGCCGGAGCCCGGCGGCCCGGTGAACAACCAGGCGTGCGTCATGGCCACCCCGGCGCTGCCGGGGCCGCCCTGCGCCGCGGTGACGGCGGCCCGGCAGATCTCCACGGCGGCCGGCTGCCCGACCACGTCCGCGAACACCCCTGCTGCCTGCGGCATGCTCACACCGCCCGGTAGACCCCGAGGAACGCGGGATGCCAGGGTAGCGCCCGCCACACGGCACCGCCCACGAACGGCGCGAAGCTGAAACTCACCGTGGCGAAGCCGTGCCGCTCCGCCAGCGTGGAGAACTGCCTGCCGGACGGACGGTAGATGTGCGTCGGGTCGGCGGCGTAGGAGCCCGCGTACAGCTTGGCCTGCAGCCGGTTGCCGATGGTGGGCAGGTGCACCACCAGAAGGCCCCCGGGGCGCAGCGCGGCGCGGACGGCCGCGAGCCCGGCGCCCGGCTGCTCGAGGTGCTCGAAGATGTTGATCGCGGTGACCACGTCGAAGATCTCGTCGAACGGAAGACCGTCGGTGAGGCTACCGACTGTCAGCCGGGCGTCGGGCAGCCGCCGGCCGGCCTGGCCGACCGCGTACTCGGAGAGGTCGACGCCGTAGAGCTCGAACTCGCCGCGCATCGTCTCGAGGAACAGTCCCAGCCCGCATCCCACGTCGAGCAGCCGGCCGCCCGGCACGCGCCGCAGGATCTGCCGCCGGATGTAGCCGTCGCGCACCCGGTCCACGAAGCCCTTTGCGCCGGCCTCGGGCCGCGAGAACTGGTAGTACTCCTCGGAGTACGCCTCACCGCTTGCCATGGACCGCCTTCCCGAATGCCGCCGCCGGACTGCCGCGCCCGGTGGTCGCCGCGGCGGCACCCGCCAACGTATCGCACCGGCCCGTCAACGAATGCTGTCAGGTACCGCGCTGCCCTCGGCGACGCCGCCGTTCTGGGCGACACCGCGCGACGTGTCGGCGTCGTCGTCCTGGGCGGCGGGTATGACGCCGTCCTCGGGCTGGGCCGGCTCGGCGGCGCGCTTCGGATCGTGCTGCCGCAGCACGCTCGCCACCTGGTCGAGCACGTCCTCGGGCAGCGGCTCGTCGCCGGCCAGCGGCAGCACCTTCAGGTAGCGCTCCGGGGCGGCTGCGGCCAGCTCCCGGTAGGCGTCGGCACTGTCGCCCACGCCGTCGACCAGTAGGAACACGTCGGGCACCAGCCCGCCGCTGGACCACTGCGCCATCCGCAGCAGCCGTTCCGGGCCGAGCCCGGCCTCCACGCCGAACCGGACGATGATCGGGTCGCGGTAGTCGGCGCAGACCACCAGCCGGCCCTCTTCCAGCGCCGGCCGGATGCGGCGCGCCACGATGTCGGACAGCTCGGCCAGGGTGCGCAGCGCGTCGGGTTCGGCGTCGTCCGCGCGGCTCTCGCCGACGTGGTGCGCGGCGGCCTGCACGATCCAGCCGTCGCCCGAGAGGCCGGTGACCACCCGGTCCGCGTACGTCCGCACCGCCGCCCGGTCGGCGCCGACGACGGCGATGAACGCGCCGGGCAGCGTCTCGTCGACATGGATCAGATCGCGGCGCCGACTGCGCAGCAGCCGCCGGCCGAGCTTGCGCAGGAACTGCCCGCGCAGCCCGCCGACCTGCCGGCCGGCGAAGACCGCGACGCCGATGGTCAACACGCCGCTCACCGCCAGCACGATGCCCGGGCCGGTGAACACCATGCGGTAGGTGCCGAGTTCCAGCGCGTGGAACCCGATGCTGTTGGCCAGGACGGGCCCGGCGGCGATCGTGCCGAGCAGCATGATGCGCACCGAGGACATCACGAAGGCGAAGACCCGGCCGCGCAGCCGGTCGGCCACCTCGTGGCCGATCATGGTGAACCCGGTGATCCAGGAGATGCCGGCGAAGATGCCCATCACCACCGAGGTGATCACTGCGCCCACGAAATCCGGGATCAGGCTCATCACCAGCAGGGCGATGCCGGCGACGCCGATGCCCAAGGTGAACACCATCCGCCGCGGCATGGCGGGCAGCACCTTGGGCCCGATCAGCATGCCGAGTGCGAGCCCGGAGAACACCGCGCCGAACAGGATTCCGTAGCCGGCGTTGCCGCCGCCCATGGTGGCGACGTAGGCCTGGGCGACGCCGGCGACCAGCCCGCCGGCGGCGAATGCGCCGAGGATGCCGACGTAGATGGCCCGCATGACGCGGGAGTTCTTCACGAATCCGATGCCTTCGCGGATCAGCGAGAAC
This sequence comes from Nakamurella lactea, assembly GCA_044463185.1. Taxonomy (GTDB): domain Bacteria; phylum Actinomycetota; class Actinomycetes; order Mycobacteriales; family Nakamurellaceae; genus Nakamurella; species Nakamurella lactea_A. The sequence goes on from JBIQMQ010000001.1 coordinate 11,899, forward strand.
ACGGATTTCGGCGGTTCGCGTTCGCCGAGGAAGGCGGGGATGCGGCGCCGCGTGATGAACAGGACGATGGCCGCGAGGAAGTAGGTGCCCGCGTCGAACACCAGCGCCACGTAGATCGCCAGTGCGGAGGTGCCGGAGATCAAGGCGGCGGTCGCCCCGGCCTCGTCCACCGGTGGCGCCCCGAAGAACTGCGCCACGGTGGCGAGCACTGCGAACAGCAGGGCGGCCACCGGCACCATGCCGTACACCGACACGTAGTTGAGCTGGTTGGCCACGGCCAACCGCTCACGGGGCACGATGTTGACCCACAGCGCCTGTTTCGCCGGGTTGGAGAACAGGCCCACGGCTTCCACCAGGAACTGCGCGATGAGCAGCCAGGTGAGGTTCCCGGCCAGCGGGATCGACAGGTACAGCAGTCCGGCGATGGTGTCGCCGATGATGGCGACGTAGCGCCGGTCCAGCCGGTCCACCAGCGCCCCGGCGATGGGCCCGAGGATCAGGTCGGGGGCCAGCCGGGTCACCAGGACGCCGGACACGGCGACGCCCTGCGCCAGGTTCGACGAGTCCTTGGTCAGGTACGCGGCAAGCGCGGTGGTGGCCAGCAGCCCGAGCCAGTCGCCCAGGCTGGAGGTGGACAGCGCCAGCCACATCCGGCGGAACGCGGTGATCCGCAGCAGCACCGCGATGGAGTTCTCGCTGCGGCCGGTCATCGATTCAGCATTTCGGCGATCGCGTCGAGCACCTCGCGTCCGGCTCCGGAGACGACCAGGACCACGAGGATGCCGACGAACGTCGCCCAGCCCGCCGCCGCCCGACTCGCCTTGGGGGCCGTCCCGGGGCGCCGTTGCGGGTGCGAGGTCCGTGGCCGCTGCGCGTGCGGGTATGACGCCGCAGCCGGCCGGGCCGGTGCTGGTCGCCGCGCCGGAGGGGGCGCGGTCCGGACGCCGGGGGGCGCCGGCGGCGGCCACTGTCCCGGTCGGGCGGTGCCCTGCACGTGCGGCGGCGGGAACTGGCCCGGAAGCTGCGGCGCGGGGTGCGGCGCCGCGGAATACTGCGGCGCCGGGTACCGCTGCGGCATGCCCCGGCCACGCTGGACGGCGAGCCGTTCCGGCGCGACCCCGGCCGGCCGGCGCGGGGCAAGCCCGGGCCGCGCGGGCCCGGCATGCGGGGCGGCCGCGGCAGGCACGACCGAAGCCGGTGCCGTAGCCAGCCCGGCCGTGGGGAACGTCGTCCCCGCGCCTGCCACAGCCACAGGCGCTACAGCCACTGTCGCGGCCATGGCCGCCGTATCCGACGCGACCGTGACGGCCGCGGGCGCGGTCGTCGCCGGCTTCGGCAGCCTCCGGATCACCACATCGGCGGTGGCGTCGGCGAAGAACTCCGTCATCGGCGATGCGATGCGGGGGTCGGCGGTGCCGTCGGCACCCGACAAGGCGTCTGCAGTGATCGCGGGCGGCTCGGCGAGCGTCGGGTGGGGCCGGGTCATGGCTTGAATCGTATGCTGCCGCCCGCGCCGGAGCGGAAACGCGCAGGTGTCAGGCCTTGGCGCCGGCCTTCGTGGCGGCGGGCTTGCGGGCGGTGGTCTTCTTGGCCGCCGGCGCCGCCTTCCGGGCGCGCTTCGGTGCCGGACCCTTGGCCCGTTTCTCCGCCAGCAGCTCGGCCGCGCGCGCCGCGGTGAACGTCTCCACGTCGTCGCCCTTGCGGAGCGACGCGTTGTACTCGCCGTCCGTCACGTAGGGGCCGAACCGGCCCTCCTTGATCACCATCTCCTTGCCGGAGTTGGGGTCGATACCGAGCTCCTTGAGCGGCGGCTTCGCCGCCGCGCGGCCCCGGGTCTTGGGCTGCGCGTAGATCGCGAGCGCCTCGTCCAGGGTGATGGTGAACATGGACTCCTCGTCGGGCAGCGACCGCGAATCCGTGCCCTTCTTCAGATACGGCCCGTAGCGGCCGTTCTGCGCGGTGATCTCGTCCCCGGACTCCGGGTCGACACCGACCACCCGGGGCAGCGACAGCAGCTTCAACGCGTCGTCCAACGTCACGGTGGCCAGGTCCATGGACTTGAGCAGCGACGCGGTACGCGGCTTGGCGGCCGCCTTGGCCTTCCCCTTCGGACCGGACGGCGCGCCCTCGGGCAGCACCTCCGTGACGTACGGACCGTAACGGCCGTCCTTGGCGACGATCATCCTGCCCGTCGCCGGGTCGGTGCCCAGCTCCTTGTCCCCGGCCGCCGCCTGGCCGAACAGGCTCTCCACGGTCTCGACGGTCACCTCGTCGGGCGGCAGATCCTCCGGCAGGTTGGCCCGCTCGGTGGCGGCGCCGTCCGGCCCGGGATCCAGCGCCGGGCGCTCCAAGTAGGGCCCGTACCGGCCCACCCGGACCGTGACCACCCGACCCGAGGCGTCCTTCAGCAGCGGCAGCGAGTTGACCTCGCGGGCGTCGATCGAGTCGAGCTGGTCGGCCACCAGGTGCTTGAGGCCGCCGGAGCGCCCCACCGACCCGGCCGGGCCGATATCGCCGCCGAAGTAGAAGCCCTTCAGCCAGTCGGTGCGGTGCAGCCGCCCGGTGGCGATGCCGTCCAGCTCGTCCTCCATGGCCGCCGTGAAGTCGTAGTCCACCAGCCGCGGGAAGTACCGCTCCAGAAGTCCCACCACGGCGAACGCCACCCAGCTCGGCACCAGCGCCGTGCCGCGCCGCCACACGTAGCCGCGGTCGGTGATGGTGCGAATGATGGACGCATATGTCGACGGGCGGCCGATGCCCATCTCCTCCAGGGCCTTGACCAGGCTCGGCTCCGTGTACCGGGCGGGTGGTTTGGTGGCGTGCCCGTCGCAGGTCGCCCCCGCCACCTCGAGGTTCTGGCCCTCGGCGAGCGGCGGCAGCTTCGGCGGCCTCTTCGCGGCAGCGGACTGCGCGGCTGCGGCGTCATGCCCGTCGGCATCGCCCGCCGTGGAGTCCACATCGTCGGGGGTGTCGTCGTAGGCCTTCTGGTAGCCGGGGAACGTGATGGTCTGGCCGGACGCGCCGAACACCAGCGTGCGGGCATCCGCGCCCGACGTCTGCACCCGGATCCGGGCGCTGACGGTGCGGCCGCGCGCGTCGACCATCTGCGAGGCGATGGTGCGCTTCCAGATCAACTCGTAGAGCCGGAACTCGTCGCCGGCCAGTTCCCCGGCCAACTGTCCCGGGGTGCGGAAATGGTCGCCGGCCGGGCGGATCGCCTCGTGCGCCTCCTGCGCGTTCTTCACCTTCCGGGTGTACTGCCGCGGCGACTCCGGCACGTACTCCGGGCCGAACAGCTCCCGGGCCTGCGCGCGCGCCGAGTCCAGCGCGGTCTGCGACAGCGTGGTCGAGTCGGTACGCATATACGTGATGTAGCCACCCTCGTACAGCCGCTGCGCGGTGCGCATCGTGCGCTCCGAGGAGAAGTGCAGCTTGTAGCCGGCTTCCTGCTGCAGCGTCGACGTCATGAACGGGGCGGCGGGGCGCTTGGTGAACGGCTTGTCCTCGACCGAGACGATCGAGGCCGGCCTGCCGGCCAGCGCCGCCACGATGGCGCGGGCGGCGTCCTCGCCGAGTTGCAGCACGTCGACGCCCGCCTTGATGCCGCCGGTTGCCGCGTCGAAGTCCTTGCCGGTGGCGAGCCGGGTGCCGTCCACCGACAGCAGCTCGCCAGTGAAGTCGCCGCCCTCCGCCTCGAAGGTGGCGTCGACGCCCCAGTAGGTGCCGGACACGAACGCCATGCGCGCCCGCTCCCGCTGCACGATGATGCGGGTCGCCACGGACTGCACCCGGCCCGCGGACAGCCGCGGCATGATCTTCTTCCACAGCACCGGGGAGACTTCGTAGCCGTACAGCCGGTCCAGGATGCGGCGCGTCTCCTGCGCGTCCACCAGGTCCTCGTCCAGGTCGCGCGGGGTCTGGGCGGCGGCGCGGATCGCCGCGGGGGTGATCTCGTGGAACACCATCCGCTTGACCGGGACCTTGGGCTTGAGCGTCTGCAGCAGGTGCCAGGCGATCGCCTCGCCCTCGCGGTCCTCGTCCGTGGCCAGGTACAGCTCGTCCGCCCCTTTGAGCAGCTCCTTCAGCTTGCCGACCTGCTGCTTCTTGTCGGGCGGGATCACGTACAGCGGCTCGAAGCCGGAGTCGACGTTGACGCCCAGCCGGGCCCACGGCTCGCCCTTGTACTTGGCGGGGACGTCCGCGGCGCCACGCGGCAGGTCGCGGATGTGCCCGACCGACGACTCGACGACATAGCCCTTGCCCAGATACCCGGCGATGGTGCGCGCCTTGTGCGGCGACTCGACGACCACGAGCTTCACCCCGGGGTTGGTACCTGTCTTCGGTTGAGGCATGGGCTTGACTCGAGCTCCTTATCAAGGGTTCGGCTGGACCAGTGGTGCGGCCAGCAGGTATGACGCCGTTCGCCGCGATGCGGTTGCTCCGGTGCCGGTCCACGCGCCCCGGCGACCGGCCCAGGGTGCCACCGCACGCAGGGTACCCGCACAGTATGACGTTGCAGCGTTAGGTTTCCCGCACAGGCCACGATTGGACCGGCGCGCCGGGGGGCGGACCTCCGACCTCCTCCAGCAGCCGGCCGAGCCGTTTGCGGCCGGTCAGCCGGATCACCGGCGTGTCTGTGGTGGCGCCCACCAGGGCACCGGCCAGGCCGGCTCGGGCGCACGCGGCGGCCAGAGCCTGGTGCATGTCCGGTGCGTGCGGGTCCAGCCCGAGCGCGTAGCCGGCCGTCGTCCGCCGGCCCGCTGTGATCAACCAGACCCTCAGCAGGCCCGCCTCGACGACCAGATCCTGCGGCACTGCCTTCAACGCTCCGCGGGTCCAGGCGGCGGCCAGCCCCGACAGCCGCTCGGATCGTTCGGTGCGCAGCAGCGTCATCGGGGCCGTGCCGGCGCCGCCGGGGTCGGCCGCGAGCACCTCCGCGTCGATGCCCCGGCTGACGCACTCCGCGGCCAGCGCCTCGGCCCGCCAGCGGTCCGTGAGCAGCACCGACAGCCGTGCACCGCCGGCGCCCGCCACGGCCTGCCCGTGCGCAGCCAGCAGCCCGCCCAAGTGGGCGACCTCGAGCGGCAACGTCTCCGCGGAGAAGAGCGACGGCTGTGTCACATCCGCCACCGTAACGGTCCGGCCCGACGAAGCCCGCTCAGCCGCGTCAGCTTGTCGGTGCCGTCTCGGTGTCGCCCAAACCACCCAGCGACATCATCGGGGCGCACGCCGGGATCTTCGCGACCTCGGCCTCCATCTCGTCGCTCAGCTCGAAGTTGTTCAGCGACAGGCTGTCCAGATCGCTTTCCACGGCGTCGTTGGCCTGCTGCATCACGGCGGACAGGTCGTCCATGGACGTGACCGTGGCCTTGCTGAGGCTGTCGGCGACCTGCTTCAGCGCCGGCCCCGCCTTCGCCAGTCCGGCGGCCGCCTCCGCGGCGATCTCCTCGCCGTGGTCGATGGTGGGCGGCGGCAGCGACGACAGCTTCGACCCGGCGGCGGTCATCGCGTCCGCGGCCTTGTTGAACGACTCCACCAGTGTCGCTTGGGCCTGCTGGGCGGCAGCGGCCTCGTCGCCGCTGCCGGTCGCGCCGCCCATCATCGCGCCCATGGCCCCGAAGACCGCGTCGATCATCGGGGAAACGCCCTCGCACACGGCACCGAACCAGGCGGCCGACTGCGCGTCGATGTCACCCTCCAGGGTGACGGCCGTGGTCTCGTCCGATCCGGCGTCCGCCGATTCCGTGTCGGACCCGGCGTCCGACTCCGTATCGTCGGCTGCGGCGTCATCGGCGGGGGACTCGGCGGCCGTGTCGGCCACGCTGCTCTCGCTCGAGACGACGGACGACTCCCCGGTCGCGGTGCCAGACGTGGTGGCGCACGCCCCCAGCGTCAGAGCGGCGGCGGCAGCCACCGCGGTGAGCAGCGTGTAACGAATCCTCATCGCATTCCCCTTGTGGTCGGTACTCGGCGTTCGAACGTCATGGGTGGGACGCCCGGCCGGGGCCGGGGTTGCCCTCGCGGGGCACGGCGTTCGACGGAGCGTCGTACCCACTACGCGGCGACGGGCACCTCGGCGTTGAGCTGCGATGCGCGCTTCTTCGACACGATGACGGCGGCCACGATGATGGCCAGCGCCACGATGGCGATGATGCCACGGACGACCGGCATGTCGCTGCTGCCGTTCGACAGCAGGATCACGGCCGGGGCGATCAGCACGGCGACCAGGTTCATCACCTTGATCAGTGGGTTGATGGCCGGGCCCGCGGTGTCCTTGAACGGATCGCCGACGGTATCGCCGATCACGGTCGCGTCGTGGGCCGCGGAGCCCTTGCCGCCGTGGTTGCCGTCCTCGACCAGCTTCTTGGCGTTGTCCCAGGCGCCGCCCGAGTTGGCCAGGAACACGGCCATCAGCACGCCGCAGGCGATCGCGCCGCCCAAGAAACCGGCCAGCGGGCCGACGCCCAGGCCGAAGCCGACGGCGATCGGTGAGAACACGGCCAGCAGACCCGGCGTGGCCAGCTCCCGCAGCGAGTCGCGGGTGACGATGTCCACGACCTTGCCGTACTCCGGCTTGCCGGTGCCCTCCATGATCCCGGGAATCTCGCGGAACTGGCGGCGCACCTCGAACACGACGGCGCCGGCCGCGCGGGACACGGCGTTGATGGCCAGCCCGGAGAACAGGAACACGACAGCCGCACCGAGCACGACGCCGACGAGCACGTCCGGCACCACGATGTTGGCCATGAAGTTCTCGGTGGACCCGAGCGCGCCCTTGATGGCGTCCGAGTACGAGCCGAACAGGGCGGTCGCGGCGAGCACGGCCGTGGCGATCGCGATGCCCTTGGTGATGGCCTTGGTGGTGTTGCCCACGGCGTCCAGGTCGGTGAGGATCTGCGCGCCCTCCTCGGAGACCTCGCCGGACATCTCGGCGACGCCCTGGGCGTTGTCGGAGACCGGGCCGAAGGTGTCCATGGCGACGATGACGCCGACCGTGGTGAGCAGGCCGCAGCCGGCCAGCGCCACCGCGAACAGCGACACGATCAGCGAGCCGGACAGCAGGAACGCGCCGTACACGGCGGCGGCGATGACGATCGCGGTGTACACCGCCGACTCCAGGCCGAGCGAGATGCCGGACAGGATCACCGTCGCCGGGCCGGTGAGCGAGGTCTTGCCGACCTCCTTCGTCGGCTTCTTCGCCGTGTCGGTGAAGTAGCCGGTGAGCCACAGGATGATCGACGCGAGCACGATGCCGATGATCACGGCCACCAGCGCGATCAGCGCCGGGTTGCCGCTGCCGTCCATGCCCAACTCGGCGAACGTCGTCGGCAGGTAGACGAACGAGGCCACGGCGCACAGGACCGCGGAGATCACGGCCGAGATGTAGAACGACCGGTTGATCGTCTTGAGGCCCGACTCGCCGCGGCGCGCCTTGGTGATGTACACGCCGATGATGGCGGTGAGCACGCCGATGGCGGGCACGATCAGCGGGAAGATCAGGCCCTTGGTGCCGAACGCGGCAGAGCCCAGGATCAGCGATGCGACCAGCGTCACGGCGTACGACTCGAACAGGTCCGCGGCCATACCGGCGCAGTCACCGACGTTGTCGCCCACGTTGTCCGCGATGGTGGCGGCGTTGCGCGGGTCGTCCTCCGGGATGCCCTGCTCCACCTTGCCGACCAGGTCGGCGCCGACGTCCGCGGCCTTGGTGAAGATGCCGCCGCCGACACGCATGAACATGGCGAGCATCGCGGCGCCGAACCCGAAGCCCTCCAGCACCTTCGGCGCGCCGCCGGTGTAGACGAGCACCACGATCGCCGCGCCCAGAAGGCCCAGGCCGGTCGTGGCCAGGCCGACGGTGCCGCCGGTGCGGAACGCGATCTTCATCGCCTGCTCGCGGCCCTCGCCGTTCGCGGCAGCAGCCACGCGCACGTTCGCCCGAGTGGCCAGCCACATGCCCAGGTAGCCGATCGCCGCGGAGAACCCGGCGCCCACCAGGAAGAACACCGAGCGCCCGATGCGCTGATTCCAGTCGTCGGCGGGCAGCGCGAACAGCAGCAGGAACACGATGACGACGAAGATCGACAAGGTCCGGAACTGCCGGCCCAGGTACGCCGCACCGCCTTCCTGCACGGCCGCCGAGATCTCCTGCATCTTGGCGGTGCCGGTGCCGGTGGCCAGCACGCCGGCCCGCAGCACGAAGGCGATGGCCAGGGCGAGCACGGCGACCGCGGCGACGGCGATCACGATCGCCTGATCGCTCCCGTCGAGAGTGAGCTTCGCCGCGGTGGCGGCAGGCGACTCAGCTAACAAGTGAGGCATCTGATCGAAGATCCTTTGCACAGGCGACCGCTCCGCACGCGGAGGCGACGCAATCGGTACACACGATTTCGCGCCGGAGACCGGCGCGGTATGCCGTTCACTTTAGGGCACACCCCGTCATATTTCTCCTCCAGTTCGCCCGCGACGGGAAAAAACGGTATGGCACGTGGCACACTGTTCCTGTGATTCGTCCGGGTGCACTGCTGACGCGCCGTCTGCATGTCGATCTGCAGCGGCTCATCAGCGCCGCCTGTTGACCCACCCATTCGCCGCCACGCGCTAGTTCGCGCGCCGCGGCCCGCGCTGCTGCGGCGTCATACTCGTTTTTTTCTCGCACCGAGCTGACGGCCGCCCGGCATCGCCCTCACGTCCCGTGCGGCGACGTCCTTGCATGACGCCGTTCCCGGCTGAGCGCGCCCGCGCATCCCTCGCATCCCCGGTTTCACAGCACCTCGCCCGACGGCGTCCGCCGCCCGGGTTCTTCCCTGATCGAAAGGTCCTGCTCCATGTCCTCATCCAGTAGTTCCGGTGCCGCCGGCGCGGCCGCCACTGCCGCGCCGAAGCCGCCATCCCGCAACCCGCTGACGCGCCTCTCGTTCGGCGTGCAGATCCTGATCGGCCTGCTCGCCGGCTTCGTGCTCGGCTTCGTGGCCCGTTGGACCGGCGCCGAGTGGCTCGGCAGCACGCTCGAGCAGGTCGGCAGCGTGTTCGTCAAGCTGCTGTTCCTCACGGTGCCGCCGCTGGTGTTCGCGGCCCTGGTGGTGTCCATCACCAACCTGCGTGGGGTGGTCGGCGCCGCCCGGCTCGCCGGCAAGACCCTGCTGTGGTTCGCCATCACCGCGTTCATCGCGGTGTCGATCGGCATCGTGCTCGGCGCCGTGACGAACCCGGGGTCAAGCTTCGGGGCGAAGGCAGCGGGGATCGCCTCGGACCCGGAGGCCCAAGACACCATCAGCAAGATCAAGGACCACAGCGGTAGTTGGATCGACTTCCTCAACGGCCTCATCCCGCGCAACCCGATGGACGCGTTCTCCAGCGTCAACGGCAAGGTGCTGCAGATCGTGTTCCTGGGGATCGTGGTCGGTATCGCCGCGATCAAGGTCGGCAAGAAGGCCGAGCCGTTCATCACCTTCACCAAGTCGCTGCTGGCGATCACCCAGAAAGCGCTGTGGTGGGTCATCCGGCTGTCGCCGCTCGGCGTGCTCGGCCTGATCGGCAAGTCCGTGTCGCAGTACGGCTGGGACCTGCTGGCGCCGCTGGCCACGTTCACCATCGACGTCTACATCGGGTGCGCCCTCGTGCTGTTCGTGGTCTACCCGATCCTGCTGTCGCTGGTCGCCAAGGTGAACCCGCTCAAGTTCTTCGCCGGCGCCTGGCCCGCCCTGCAGCTCGCGTTCGTGTCGCGCTCGTCCGTCGGCACCATGCCGGTGACCGAGGCCGTGACGAAGCGGCTGGGCGTGCCGTCGGCGTACGCGTCGTTCGCGGTGCCGCTGGGCGCCACCACCAAGATGGACGGTTGCGCAGGCGTCTACCCCGCCCTCGGCGCGATCTTCGTGGCCAACGCCTACGGCGTGCACCTCGGCTTCAAGGAGTACCTGCTGATCGTCATCTGCTCGGTGATCGGCTCCTCCGCGACCGCGGGCCTCACCGGCGCCCTGGTGATGCTGACGCTGACGCTCACCACCGTGGGCCTGCCGTTGGAGGGCGTGGCGCTGCTGCTGGCCATCGACCCGATCCTGGACATGATGCGCACCATGACGAACGTGGCCGGACAGGCCGTGGTTCCGGTCCTGGTGGCCGCCTCGGAGAAGTCCCTGGATAGGGAGAAGTTCGAGACCGCAGGCGGGGCCGAGTTCTCGATCTCCGACATCGTCGACGGCACTGCCGACGCGAAGGACGAGTCGGAGCTGCAGCCGGCCTGACCCGGTTCCCCCCTCCCTTCCCCTCCCCTCCCCCTCCGCTCCCCCCTCCGCCGCTCAACCCCCGCCGCGTGTTACCCAGGACGGCGTATTTGCCTGTCTCACTAACACGCGGCGGGAGTGGGGCGGGGGGGATCTGGGGGAGAATGTCCTCGTGGCCCCCCGTCGTGCGCAGCAGCCCTTCGCAGGGCCCAGCGATCTTCTCTCCGCGCTGCGGACCTCGTTCAGCGGCGAGCCGATCCGGCACGTGCAGACGCTGCCGCCGCGGGCCGGCCGGGCCGTGGACTGGCCGGGATGGGTCCCGGCCGACCTGACCGCGGCGCTCAATTCCAAAGGCATCGACCGGCCGTGGGAGCATCAGGCGCGCGCCGCCGACATCGCCCACGACGGCGGGAATGTGGTCATCGCGACCGGCACCGCATCGGGCAAGTCCCTCGCCTACCAGCTTCCCGTACTGACCGCGCTGGCGACCGACCCGCACGCCTGCGCGCTGTACCTGTCACCGACCAAGGCGCTCGCCGCGGATCAGCTCCAGTCGTTGAACTCGTTGCGGCTGCCTGGATGTCGCGCCGTCTGCTACGACGGCGACACCTCGCTGGACGCTCGATCCTGGGCGCAGGCGCAGAGCCGCCTGCTGCTGACCAACCCGGACATGCTGCACCTGGGGATCCTGCCCCACCACGCCCGCTGGGCGCGGGTGCTACGGAACCTGCGCTATGTGGTGGTGGACGAATGCCACTCCTACCGAGGGGTTTTCGGCTCGCACGTGGCGCTGGTGCTGCGTCGGCTGACGCGGCTGGCCGAGCGCTACGGGAGCAGGCCGGTGTTCGTGCTCGCGTCCGCGACCGTGGCCGAGCCCGCCGCCGTGGCACACCGCCTGATCGGCGCCCCGGTCACGGCCGTGACGGACGACGCGGCCCCGCACCCGGGCGCCGACTTCGTGCTGTGGGAGCCGTCGCTGCTGCCCGACTCCGATCGGCGCGCACCGACCGACGGCGGCCCGAAGATCGACTTCGACGATGACGACTCGTTCTGGACCTCCGGTCCGATCACCGACGCCGTGCGTGACGAGGCGCTGCAGGGCGAGGGCGAGGCGGACGCCGCACCGCCGCGCCGATCCGCCACGGCCGAGGCCGCCCGCATCATGGCGACCCTGGCCGGCGCCGGGGCGCGGGTGCTGACGTTCGTCCGATCCCGGGCCGGCGCCGAACAGGTCGCGTTGACCGCGGCGCGGCAACTGGAGCGCACCCATCCGTTCCTCGCGGCGAAGGTGTCCGCGTACCGCGGCGGCTACCTGCCCGAGGACCGCCGGGCCCTGGAGCGCGCCTTCGACTCCGGGGAGCTGGTGGCCGTGGCTTCGACCAACGCCCTGGAGCTGGGCGTGGACATCGCCGGGGTGGACGCCACGGTGCTGGCCGGATACCCGGGCACGCTCGCGTCGCTGTGGCAGCAGGCCGGCCGCGCCGGCCGCGGCGACATCCCGGCGCTGGTCACGTTCGTCGCCCGGGACAACCCGCTGGACTCCTACCTGGTGCACCACCCCGAGGCGATCTTCGCGAAACCGGTGGAGTCCGCCGTGATCAATCCGGCGAACCCCTACGTCCTGGGCCCGCACCTGACCTGCGCGGCAGCCGAGATGCCGCTCACCGACGGCGATCTCGCACTATTCGGTGGCGAGCCTGCCGAGGCCGCGCTGGCGGCGCTGCTCGCCGAGAAGGTGCTGCGCCGTCGGCCTGCCGGGTACTTCTACACGGGACACCGGCATCCGGCCGGCACGATCAACCTGCGCGGCTCCGGCAGCCAGGTCGCCGTGGTGGAGGCGTCCTCCGGGCGGATGCTCGGCACCGAGGACGCATTGCGCGCCCCGGCGAGTATCCATCCGGGCGCCGTTCACCTGCACCAGGGCCGCACGTACGTCGTCCGGGAACTCGACATCGACGGCGGCATCGCGCTTCTCGACGCGGACCGGCCGGACTGGTGGACCAGCCCCCGGAGCGTGTCCAGCGTGGAGATACTCGACGCCCTGACGCGGCGCACGCTCCCCGGCGGCCTGGTGCTCGCCAGCGGCCAGGTGCGCGTCGCGGAGCAGGTGGTTGGTTACATCCGGCGCCGCGGCGACGGCACGCTGCTGGACATGGTGGGGCTGGACATGCCGGAGCACGTGCTGGACACCCGTGCCGTTTGGTACACCATTCCGGCCGAGAACCTGAGCGCCGCAGGCATTGTCGACGCGGACGTGCCCGGTGCGCTGCACGCCGCGGAGCACGCCGCCATCGGCCTGCTGCCGCTCTTCGCCGGATGTGACCGGTGGGACATCGGCGGGTTGTCCACCGCACTGCACGCCGACACCGGCGAGCCGACCGTCATCGTGTATGACGGAGTCCCGGGCGGGGCCGGGTTCGCCGAGCACGGCTTCGACGTGGCGGGTGCCTGGTTGCGGGCGACCCGGGATGCCGTGGACGGCTGCTCCTGCGCCTCCGGGTGCCCGTCCTGCGTGCAGTCCCCGAAGTGCGGCAATGGGAACAACCCGCTGAACAAGACCGGGGCGGTGGCGGTGCTGTCGCTGATGGCCGAAGCGCTGGCCCAGGACTGAGCCCGGGTCAGCGGCCGCCTGGTTCCGGGTCGCGCCCGGCGCACCGTGCGAACCTCCGACCGGACGCCGCTTGTAGCATTCCGGCCATGCCCGACGCGACGCCCGAGATCCTCGATCGTCCCGGGCGGCAGCCGGATGCGGTGGCGCGTTACCGGGACGGCGCGGACGGCGTCATCGACGTGTACCTGCCGGGCGGCGATAGGCCGCGCCCCCGGCCGCTGGTGGTGTTGCTGCACGGCGGCTTCTGGCGGGCGGCGTACGACCGGACCCATCTGCGGCCGTTCGCGGCCGCGCTCGCCGACCACGGGTTCGCGGTCGCACTGCCGGAGTTCCGGCGGGTCGGCGGCGGCGGGGAGTGGCCGGTG
>JBIQMQ010000001.1:25197-29815 GCA_044463185.1 Nakamurella lactea
GGACGCCTACGCCGAGGCGGATCCGCTGCGCGGCCTGCCCAGCCGGATTCCGGTCACCGTGATCCAGGGCGCCGACGACGCGGACGTCCCGGCCGACCTCAACAGGCCGCTGGCCCACCGGCCCGGCATCCGATACGTGGAACTCGCCGGCGTGGACCACTACGCGCTGATCGACCCGCTCACGGACACCTGGCGGGCCGTGGTGCTGCCGGCGATCCTGGGCCGCTGATCCCCAGGCGTGCCGGTGCCGCTGCCGCGCAAAGAGTCGAGGATTGCACGCTAGATTCGCGAGTTCGAGCATTTCCACAGGTCGCCAAGAAGCAGATCGGATCTAGCGTGCAATCCTCGACTCTGAGATGCTCGTGTGCCGCGGTGCTTACCGTGAACGAAACCGCGACATAGGGGCCACCGTCACAGTCGTCGGCACATCATCAGCATCCTGGAGGTTCTCCGCATGACGTCACCCAACCTCCGCCCGCTCGAAGAGGGCATCCAGCGGGACGTCGCCGCCATGAACTACGGCAGCTACCTGCACCTGGACACGCTGTTGTCGGCGCAGGTGCCGGTGTCCGACCACCACGACGAGATGCTGTTCATCGTGCAGCACCACACGTCGGAGCTGTGGATCAAGCTGATCCTGCACGAGCTGCGCTCCGCGAAGGCGCTGATCGCGGCCGACGAGCTCGGCCCGGCACTCAAGCGGCTGGCCCGGATCAAGCACGTCCAGAAGCAGCTCAGCGACCAGTGGTCGGTGCTGGCCACGCTGACCCCGGCCGAGTACGCCCAGTTCCGCGACCGGCTCGGGCATTCGTCCGGGTTCCAGTCGCTGCAGTACCGGCTGTTGGAGTTCATGCTCGGCAACAAGAACGAGGCGATGCTCGCCGTGTTCCGGCACGACCCGGCCGCGCAGCAGCAGCTCGCCGACGCGCTGCACGCGCCGAGCGTCTACGACGACTTCCTGGCCTTCCTGGCGCGGCGCGGCTACCCGATCCCGCAGCGGCTGCTGGACCGCGACCACGCGCAGCCGCACACCCTCGACGAGGAACTGGTCGCGGTGTTCACCACGGTCTACTCCGACCCGGAGCACCACTGGGACGTCTACGAGACCTGCGAGGAATTACTCGACATCGAGGACAACTTCCAAACCTGGCGGTTCCGCCACATGAAGACCGTCGAACGCATCATCGGCTACAAGCGCGGCACCGGCGGCTCGACCGGCGTCGCGTTCCTGAAGCGCGCGCTGGACCTCACGTTCTTCCCCGAGCTGTGGGCGGTGCGCACCAACGTGGGCAAGGCCTGACGCCCAGGGCCCACCCGCCCGTTATTCCGAGTCGACTGCCCCAGCGGAGCGCATATACTCCGCTGGGGCAGTCAACTCGGGTGGGGCGAGAGCGGCTGCGGTTCAGCCCTTCTCGCAGATCCAGCCGTCGGGCATGGCGCCGGACTGGAGGAAGGCGTGCAGCTCGTCGGTGGCGGGCGCGGAGAGGATTTCGTCGGCCTTGGCGTAGATCGTGGCCTCCTCCTTGAGGTTGTGCGCGGCGATCAGCGTGACGAATTTCTCGCACAGCTCCGGCACCCGCGGATCGGTGCCGCCCTCCTCGACCAGGGGCTGCAGCTCGTCCATGATGCGCCACATCTCGCCGTGTTCGCGGAGCATGACGAGGATCGCCGCGAACAGGCCGCCGGCGCGCAGCGGCGGGAACAGCATGGCCTCTTCCAGGTAGATGTGCCGGCGGTGCGCGGCGAGCGCCGCGAGCATCGTGTCCACCGGCGGCTGCCCGCCGGAAAGGCCCGTGGTGAAGGCGCCGATCCCGGCGTCGATGTCCTGATGTTCCTTCTCCAGCGCCTCGGCCAGCGTCGCCATCGCGGGATCTCCTTGTTGTCGTTGCCTCGTGCTCACTCCGGCTTTTAAACCGGCTTTCCCCGTAGAAATCTAGCGCCGCCGCGGCGCGGGCGGGGTCGACCGTGGCGGGCATCGCATTTTTTTACACGATAACCGTGGATAAAATGCTGGAGTCATGCACTGTCTGCGAAAGGAACCCCGATGGATCCCGTGCTCGATGTTCGCGCCGAACCGCACATGCGCCGCCACGAACTCATCCTGGACACGTATCACAAGCTGACCCCCGGCACGGGATTCGAGCTGGTCAACGACCACGACCCGAAGCCGCTCTACTACCAGTTCGACGCCGAGTTCTCCGGCGCGTTCACCTGGGACTACCTGGAGCAGGGCCCGGAGGTCTGGCGCGTGCGCATCGGTCGGCCGGCGGCCTGAGGCATGGGCACACCCGAGACCGCAGGCATCACCGCCCGCACGGGCGAACAGGTGATCGACACCCGCATCGAGTCGGCCGGGAGCTGCGCGCAGCTGGCCACCGACGCCGTCGACGCGCTGCCCCAGGGCGCCAGCTTCGTGCTGGTCGCCGACCACGACCCGCGCGGCATCGACTACATGCTGCGCGCCGAGCGCCCCGGCGCCACCTCCTGGGAGGTCCTGGAGGACGGTCCGGAGCGCTGGCTGGTGCGGATTGCACGGACGACCGCCTGAGCGCGACCGCCCCGGCCCGCCGCGTCCCCAACGCCGCCGGAATTTCTGGTATGACGCCGCCCGCGCCGAGGACGGCGTCATACCAGTTCGGACAGCGTTCGGCGCTGGTGGCCGAACTCTCGTGGGCGCGACCTGCCGAGCCCGGGGCCAGGCGGATAGTTTGTCTGTAACCGCGGCGGCCGACGGCGCGGCCCCGCCGGGCATCGCCACCCGCCGGGCCCGGTCCCGCCGCACCGCACGCGGACCGCGGCCCCCAGCCCGATAAGGACAGTGCCAGTGCAACCCCCCGTGTTCCCCGTCGCACGGCCGGCGTCGTCGAAGCTTCCGCCCGGAATCTTCGCGTTGCCGTTCGGGGTGCTGGTGCTGCTGGCCGGGCTGTGGGGCGGGCTCGCGCGGCTCGGATACTCGGTCCCGAATTCTGGTACGTCGTTCGCCCAGCACGGTTTCTTGATGTCCATCGGGTTCCTGGGCACGCTGATCTCCACCGAGCGCGCGGTGGCGTTGGGCCGCTGGTGGGCCTGGGGCGTGCCCGCGTTCTCCGTGCTCGGCTCCGCCTGGGTGGTCTTCACCGACACCCCGCAGATCGGGTACGCGTTCTTCTTCGTCGCCGGCGTGGATCTGGTGATTGTCTACGGCCGGCTGCACCAGATCCAGGCGTCCACGCACAACACGCTGATGGGCCTGGCGGCAGCGGGCTGGGCGGTGGCCGCCGCCATCGGCATGACGGGCCATCCGGTCTCCGACACGATCCCGTGGCTGGCCGTGTTCCTGGTGGTGACCATCACCGCCGAGCGGCTGGAGCTCTCGCGCATGCTCAAGCGCTCCAGGCCGGTGCGGGTTGCGCTGGTCGTGGCGATCGGCGTCATGGTGGGCGGTGCGGCGCTGGCCTGGTGGCTGCCCGACGCCGGCATCCGCGTCACCGGCCTGGGCATGGTCGGTATGGCCGGCTGGCTGATGATCTACGACCTGGCGCGCCGCACCATCCGGGCCAAGGCCGTGACGCGGTTCATGGCGGCCGGGCTGCTCGCCGGGTACGTGTGGCTGATCACCGGGGGGCTGCTGTGGGCGCTGGCCGGCGACCAGACGGCCAACCCCAGGTATGACGCCGCAGCATTCAACCCGTGGTACGACTCGCAATTGCACATCGTGTTCCTCGGGTTCGTGATGTCCATGGTGTTCGCGCACGCGCCGGTGATCGCGCCCGCGGTGGTGCGTAAACCCCTGCCGTACTTCCCGATCTTCTACGCGCCGCTGGCGCTGCTGCACGCTGCGCTGCTGCTGCGGGTGGTGGCCGGTGACGCGTTCGGCGTGATGTGGGCGTGGCGGATCGGCGGGGTGCTCAACGAGTTCGCCATCCTGGCGTTCGTCGTGGTGACGGTGGGGGCGTTCTCGCGGGCGGCCGCGGTGCACCGCCGGGAGATGGCACAGCGCCTGGCAGCGCGGGCAGGGGCGGCGGGGGCGGCTGCGGGGGCGGCCGCGGCAGCGCCGGCGCCCACTCGCCCATCTGCACCTGCTGGAGCACCGGCTGAGGACCTCTCGAATCCGGAGAAAGAGGCGACAATGACGACCAGTACACCAGTTTCGAGCGGGGACCAGCCCACGAGCGGGCCGTCGAACACTGGCACCACGCACCACCGCGGAATGGCGTCGACCATCGCGGGCAGCGTGATCGGCATCGCCATCCTGATCGCCGCGGTGCTCTACGCCAACAGCGGCACGCCGACGTCCGCGACCGGCCAGGCGGGTGGCGGCGCCGCCTCCTCCGGCGTGATCAGCGCGGCCGACGCCGCCGCCGGCATCGACGTCTCGCTGGTCGAGATGCGTATCGAGCCTTCCCATCTCGTGGTCGAGGCGGGCGCGAAGCTGGTGTTGAACGTGACAAACAACGGCACCATGCGGCACGACCTGCACCTCGAGACAGGGCCCACCACACCGGTTCTCGATCCCGGACAGACCGCCGTGCTGGACGCGGGCGTGATCTCGGCGGATGTGCAAGGCTGGTGCACGCTGCCCGGGCATCGCGCCGCCGGCATGACGATGACCATCACGGTCGCCTCCGACGCCGCCGGA
>JBIQMQ010000001.1:29915-44860 GCA_044463185.1 Nakamurella lactea
CCGGCCGGCTGGACGCCCATCGACGCGTCCCTGCCGCCCGCCGCGGACACCCCCGTGCACGACGTGACCTGGCGCATCAAGGATGTCGTCACGGCGGTCGCGCCGGACGTCACCCAGACGCTGTGGACGTTCGACGGGCGCGTCCCCGGGCCGGTGTTGCGCGGCTCGGTCGGCGACCGGTTCAACGTGACGGTGGTGAACGACACCGCCATGACGCACAACATCGACTTCCACGCCGAATCGGGTCCGCCGGCGAAGGTGATGACGCCGATCGAGCCGGGCGGCACGCACACGTATTCGTTCGTGGCCACCCACGCCGGGGCGTGGCTCTACCACTGCTCGACCGAGCCGATGCTGATGCATATGGGCAACGGGATGTACGGCGCCCTGATCATCGACCCGCCGGATCTGCCGAAGGCCGACGCGGAATACGTCCTGGTGGGTTCGGAACTGTTCTTCGGGCCTGAGAGCGACGTCGGCGACTACGCCAAGATGCTCGCCAACAAGCCGGACGCCGTCGTGTTCAACGGCTACCCGTTCGCCTACTCACACGCGCCACTCACGGCGAAAACCGGTGAGCTCGTTCGCATCTGGGTCGTGGACGCCGGGCCGTCCCGCCCGATCTCGTTCCATGTGATCGGTGCCCCGTTCACCACCGAATACCTCAACGGCGCGTACCTGCTCAAGGACGGCAAGTCCGAGGGAGGCGAGTCCGGCGGCGCCCAAACGCTGCCGGTCGACCCGGGCAACGGCGGGTTCGTGGAACTCCGGTTCTCCGAGCCGGGCACCTACCCGTTCGTGTCGCACGTCATGGCCGACGCCGTGATCGGCGCTTCCGGGGCGTTCACCGTCACGGAGTAGCCCGGACCATCCCGAGGCGACGACCACATGGTGAGACCCGTGTTTGATCATGCGTCGGGGCTGTGCTAACTTCTGCGGCACGGTCATGAGTGCCAGCACCAAGCCCCGGCTTGCTGGCCGGCAACCCCCGCGAGCGGTGGGGTGCCCCGGGTGACGACCGGACAGAACGCCACAGGGCGATTCTGCCACCGCCGATCTCGCCAGGAGCGTCATACCGTGTCCGCCCTTTTCGTGCCGACCCCCGTAGCCTCCCATCGCCCGTCCACGAACCTGACCGTCTCGCAGATGGGTCATCCTGCGTTCCGTCCGGCGATGGCCGCCTCCTGTTGTGGCCGAATGTGCCTGTGCTGTCAGGGTTCTCGGCACTAGCGGTTCGTCCGCTCCACCGCTGACCGACCTCGCTCGCGTCCGCTCCGCCACCCGCGTCTCACGCAGACGCGCTCTCCGGGACGGGGCACCCCTCGCAGTCCTCCCGACCCGGCACCGCCGCCGGCGCGGACTGCTCCTTCCTGCACACATGTCCCCGCCACGATTCACCGACGCCGCCACCCGCACCGACGAGCAGCGGCATTCCTCGAGGAACCACCATGTCCCTATCTGCCACATCCCTGACCGCACCACAGCCCGCACTGGGGGTGAGCCTGCGCGGCGTCGGCCGCACCTTCCCCGGCGCGCGCCGCGGCGGCCAGCCCCGCACCGTGCTCACCGGCATCGACCTCGAGGTCGCCCCTGGCGAGATCATCGCCTTGATCGGGGCTTCGGGTTGCGGCAAGTCGACCCTGCTACGCCAGATCGGCGGGCTCGACACCCCCAGCACCGGAAGGGTTCTCATCGACGGCGACCCGGTCTCCGGCATCGATCAGCGCTGCGCCGTCGCCTTCCAGGAGGCCCGGCTGCTGCCGTGGCGATCGGTGTACCGCAACGTCGCGCTGGGTCTCGCTCCGGGCACGGATCGGCGCGCCGGCGAGCATCGCGTCCGCGAACTTCTCGACCTGGTCGGGCTCGCCGACTGCGCGGCGCATCGCCCTCGGCAGATTTCCGGGGGCATGGCGCAGCGCGCGTCCCTGGCTCGGGCGTTGGCGCGTAACCCGGGGGTGCTGCTGCTTGACGAGCCGTTCGGCGCCCTCGACGCCCTCACCCGGCTCAAGATGCACGACCTGCTGCTCGACATCCACCGGAGCGAGCCGGCCACCATCGTCCTGGTCACCCACGACGTGGACGAGGCGCTGTACCTGGCGGATCGCATCGTCCTGCTGGGCCGCGACACCGACAGCGCCGATCGCGCCGCGACAGTGCGGCGTATCGAACCCGTGCCGGGGTCGCGGCCCCGCGATCGCGCCGATCCGACCCTCGGCGTCCTCCGCCGATCGTTGCTGGAAGGCCTCGGCATCACGGCCGCCAACTGACGACCACCTTTTATCGCATTTTTCGACACCTACTGGAACACAAGGAGTATCACCATGACACTGCCCACCCGCACCGGGCGAACGAAGCTCGTCGCCGCGCTGGCCGCCACCGCAACCGCCGCCTCGCTCGCACTCGCCGGTTGCTCTCCCGCCGCCAACGCCGACGAGTCCGGCACCTGGAGTTCGAACGTCCTGAACATCGACTTCGCCACCTACAGTCCGCTCAGTCTGATCATCAAGGACAAGGGCTGGTTGGAAGCCACCCTCGGGGACGGCGTCACGGTGAACTGGCTGCAATCAGCCGGCTCCAACAAGGCCAACGAGGCGCTGCGCGCCGGCGCCGTCGATGTCGGCTCCACGGCGGGCTCCGCGGCGTTGCTGGCGCGCGCGAACGGCTCGCCGATCCAGACGATCGCCCTGTACGACCAGCCGGAGTGGTCCGCGATCGTGGTCGCCAAGGATTCGCCGATCACGTCCGTCGACCAGCTCAAGGGCAAGACGATCGCCGCCACCAAGGGCACCGACCCGTACTTCTTCCTGGTGCAGGCGCTGAACGCCAACGGCGTCGCGCTGAGCGATGTGGAAGTGCAGAACCTGCAGCATGCAGACGGCCGGGTCGCGCTGGAGAACGGCCGGGTGGACGCCTGGGCAGGCCTGGATCCGATGATGGCGGACAGCGAGATCAACGCCGGATCTCGCCTGATCTACCGCAACGTCGACTTCAATACCTACGGGTTTCTGAACGCACGCACCGATTTCATCGAGAACCACGCCGATCTGGCGCAGGTGGTCGTGGACGCCTACGAGAAGGCCCGAGAATGGGCCGACGCCCATCCCGCGGAAACCGCGCAGATTCTCGCCGATGCAGCCGGCATCAAGCTCGACGTCGCCACCAAGGTGATCACCGAGCGCACCCACCTGACGATTCCGGCGGCGCCCGGGCAGAAGCAACTGGACGTGCTCAAGGTCGTGGGCCCGATCTTCGTGGAATCCGGCGACGTCGCCTCGCAGGACCAGATCGACGACGCGCTCGCACACCTGTTGAACGACACCTTCGCCGACAAGGCGGACGCCTCGAGAATCGCCGGCTGATGTCTCGACAACGACCGGAAGCACAGGAGATTCGACCATGACGACCGTCGAGACGGACGCGGGCCGGCAGACCGGCGCCGACGCCCAGCACGGTAACGCGGTGACGGGAACCACGGACAAAGCCGCGTTCGAGACCGCGCCGGAAAGCGACCTCTCCGGCACACGGAATCCGGACGCCCCGACCGGTACGGGAGCTGCACGCGTCGTCCCCCGCTGGCTGGCGACGACCCTCATTGCGGTGGCGGTGCCGGCGGCCATCGTGGGCGCGTGGTACCTCGTCACCACGGCGCTCGGGATCTTCGCGCCGTATCAGCTGCCGTCGCCGGGCCGGGTGTGGGACGCCGCCGTGGAGATGACGACCCGCGGCGCCGGGCCGACATTGCTGGAGCACGTGGGGATCTCGGCCCAGCGCGTCTTCTTGGGGTTCGCCTTCGGTGCGGCGGCGGGCCTGGCCGTCGGCGCGCTCGTGGGGCTGTCCCGGTGGGCGGATTCGCTGCTGTCCGGCACGGTGGGCGCGTTCCGAGCCGTGCCGTCACTCGGGTGGGTTCCGCTGCTGATTCTGTGGATCGGGATCAACGAGGACTCCAAGGTGCTGCTGATCGCGATCGGCGCGTTCTTCCCCGTGTACACGACGGTCGCCTCGGCGCTACGCCACGTCGACGCGCAGCTCGTGGAGGCCGGCCGGGCGTACGGGCTGCGCGGGATCGCGTTGCTCCGGCAGGTACAGCTCCCCGCCGCGACGCCCGCCGTGATCGCGGGCCTGCGGCTGGCCCTGGCGCAGGCGTGGCTCTTCCTGGTGGCGGCGGAGCTGATCGCGTCGTCGAAGGGCCTCGGCTTCCTGCTGACGGATTCGGCGAACAACGGGCGCGTCGACCGGATCCTGTTGTCGTTGGTGACGCTCGCGGTGCTCGGCAAGGTGACCGACGCGCTGATCGGCGTTGGCGAGCGGGCGCTGGCGCGCCGCTGGTGAGCCGATAGGACATCGTGGATCTCGCGGCGGCGGCCCAGGACTTGGTTTCCCACGGCTACGCGGCGGCGTCCCGGCATAGCGGCCCGGGTGGTCTCACGGCGACTGCTCGGCGACCGGGCCGGCGCGAGCGCGCGCCTCGGCGGGGCGCGTCACCGGCCCGATGGCGGCGGCCAGACGGACGGCGACCAGTACGTCGACTCCTTGCAACAGGCAGGAATCGATCGTGCCGCCGTTCGCCGCGACCACCGCGGTCGCGGCGTCGCATGCCACACGCTCGCCGCCCAATGCCACGGCGGCACCGGCCAAGGCGCCCAGGTCCGCCGCGGTCTCCGCCCGCTCGCGCGCCACCGCTGCCGCGCCCACGTGCAGCGCAAGCGTGGTGAACGCGATCAACGCCATGGCGCAGAAGCATGCGAGTACCGTCGCCATACCGCCGTCGTCACGCGGGCCGGAGCGCACCGCGCTCACGGCAGGTCCGGCTCGCGCATCGCGATCGCCGTCGCCCCCAGTCGAAGCCCGGGCAGCAGCCCGCCGAGCGGCGGCGCTACGACCTGAGCGGTGATCAGCGCCGTCCCGGACAGTTGCAGTTCAGAGCCGGAGGGCGCCAGCCGCTCGACTACCGCGCGGGCCGCCGCCTCGTCACCGCGCGCCGCGAGCCGTGCCGCCTCGCCGGCCGCATCAGTGGCGCGCACCTGCGCCACCATCGCGGCGAGCCCGGCTACGCACAACGCCATCACCACCACCAGAGCCGACAGGCCGATCGCCGCCTCGACGGTCACGCTTCCGCGGTCCCGGAGAGCCTGGTCACCAGGAACCCCGTCAGCGATGGCCCGGCTCACGACGGTCCGCGGCCCGGCGCTCACCACTGCGGCGACAACGCCGACTGCACCAGCGATGTCAACCCGGCGACGATCGAATCGCCCGTCACAACCTTGTACAGCACCGCGGCGAGCGCGGCCGCCACGACCGTGCCGATCGCGTACTCGACGGTCGTCATCCCGGCATCGGCCGACCCTCGCAGCCTCGCGGCACATGCCTTGCCCCATGCAGTCATTCGCCTCACCATTGACGACCTCCTTGATCGAAAAGCTGCCGAAAACCTGTATCGCAGGCTCTCCCAACCGCGCGTCGCCCACGAGCACGGCAGGCGTGCTGTGCATGAAATTCGGACAGGGGGACAGCGTGGCGCACGTTGGCGACGGGGCATCCCTCGAGGCACCGTCGAACCGAGGAGAAGGGGGAGGGCACCACAGGAAGAGCGTTGACATCGGTAACTTTGCGACGCAAACTTGTTGCCATGAGCGATTTCTTACCCAGCGCAGACGGAGCGGAATCACGGATGCTGTCCGACCGCCCGAGCCCGGCGCTTCCGCTCCTGGTCATGGCGGCCGTACCGCTGGGGGCCATCGTCGTCGCGCTGAGCATGCCCGGCGAAGCCGTGGGCGACCCCGTCACATCCAGCGACGGCGTCACCACGATGGTGCTCATGACTCCCCCGGCGTTCGGCTTCAACCACCTGCCCGGCCTCGTCTATTGGACGATTGCCAGTGCCGTGGCCTATTTGCTGATCTCCGTGATCGCCCGCAGGCAGGGATATCGCAGCGGTATCTGGGTGAACCGGCGTCCCTTGGTGGCGACCGGATTGGCGGCGCTCGTCGTCGCGCTGGTCACCATGCTCGGCCGGTTTGCGCCCGGCAACCTCCTCATCCGTGGATACCTCCCCATGGTGGCGATCGCCGTTGCGATCGTCTATTGGGGCATTCGCGAGAACCGGCCTGCCCTCTGGGCTTTCGGTCTCGTCGCCACGGCGCTGGCCATCACGGCGAACTTGTACGACATGGAGAACCTGCTCGCCAGGACCGGCATCCCGTTATCCAACGGAGCGACTGACGTCGTCAACCTGGGCGTGATGACCGCCGCCTTGCTGATCGGCTCGGCCGGTTTCGCACTGGCACGTGCCGCCCGCCCCCGCCACGGCACCGGAACCATGCGATGACGCATCCGGCGACCGCCCTCGACGACACCGTCCACCAGCGATTCCGACTCGGCATTCTGGCGATCCTGTCGCACGGCGACAAGGTCGAATTCGGCTACCTGCAAACCGCGTTGGGTCTGTCCGCCGGCAATCTGTCCCGGCACCTGACCACCCTCGTGGAAGCCGGGTTCGTCGCCATCAAGAAGGGCTACCAGGGCCGCCGCCCGCGCACCTGGGCCTCGATCACCAAGTCCGGACAGCGCGCCTACCGCGGTGAAATCGCCATACTCCGTTCACTTCTCGCGCTCGCCGACGCAGCGGGGGCAAGCCAGGACGACACGACCGACGGCACATCGAGGGCAATCGGCGATGCGCCGACCGACAATGAGTCTCACGGCGACCCCTAGCGCCCGACCCCGAACCCGCACCGGCACCGACCCCGAACCCGCACCGGCACCGACCCCGAACCCGCACCGGCACCGAGCCCAAAACCGCACCGAAGGACACCGTCCCATGCGTTCCTCGCGCCTCATCATCCACCCCGACCACGTCGTCGGCACCGTGAACCGGCGGTTGTTCGGCTCGTTCATCGAGCACCTGGGCCGGGCCGTCTACGGCGGCATCTACGAACCAGGGCACCCCACCGCGGACGCGGCCGGGTTCCGCCGTGACGTCATCGATCTCGTCAAGGAACTGGGCGTCACCACGATCCGATACCCGGGCGGCAACTTCGTGTCCGGCTTCCGGTGGGAGGACTCGGTGGGACCGGTCGCGTCGCGGCCGCGCCGGCTGGATCTCGCCTGGCATTCGACCGAGACCAACGAGGTCGGGTTGCACGAGTTCCAGGATTGGCTCGATCGCGTCGGCTGCGAGCTGATGCTCGCCGTCAACCTGGGCACCCGGGGCCTGGCCGAGGCGCTCGACCTGCTCGAATACGCCAACATGCGCGGCGGCACGGCGCTGGCCGACACGCGCATCCGCCACGGCCGAGTCGACCCCTTCGACATCCGCATGTGGTGCCTCGGCAACGAGATGGACGGCCCGTGGCAACTCGGACACCGCTCCGCCGACGACTACGGCACGCTCGCAGCCCAAACCGCCGGCGCCATGCGGGCTTTCGATCCCGATCTCGAGCTGGTGGTGTGCGGCTCGTCCGGCAGATCCATGCCCACCTTCGGCGAGTGGGAGCGGACCGTACTCGGCCACACCTACGACCTCGTCGACTACATCTCCTGCCACGCCTACTACGAGAACCACGACGACCTGGCCAGTTTCCTGGCCTCGAGCATCGACATGGACCGGTTCATCGTCGAGGTGACGGGCATCGCGGACCGGGTCAAGGCTGACAAGGGCAGCGATCACACCGTCAACATCTCGTTCGACGAGTGGAACGTCTGGTACATGACGCGGTTCAACGCCGAGGAGAAGATCACCGATCGGGACCACTGGCCGGTCGCACCACGCCTGCTCGAAGACGTCTACTCCGTCGCGGACGCCGTGGTGGTGGGGAGCCTCATCATCACGCTGCTGCGGCACAGCGACCGGGTGACGAGCGCGTCGTTGGCGCAGCTCGTCAACGTGATCGCGCCGATCATGACGCAGCCCCATGGCCCGGCGTGGAGGCAGACGACCTTCTTCCCGTTCGCCGAGACGGCGCATCACGCGCGCGGCGTCGCCCTGGCCGGCGAGGTGGTGTCGGACAGCTACCCGACGGCCGAGTACGGCAGCGCCCCTTTCCTCGATGCCGTTGCGGCGCACGACGTCTCGGGCGCCCTGAGCATCTACGCGGTCAACCGGGCACAGGACGGACCGAGCCTGTTCGAAGTCGACCTGTCGCCGTTCGGCGCGGAGTTCGACATCGACGCGCTGACCCTGCACGACGACGATCCGAACGCGGCCAACACCGTGGAGAACCCGACACGGGTCGGCCTGCAGCCGAATCCGACCGCACGCATCGACGGCGGCCGGTTGTCGGTGGAGCTGCCCCCGGTGTCCTGGACCCAGATGCTGCTGCGGCCTACGCAGGTGCCTGCGGCGGAACGCCCATGACGCCGTCCGTGGACCGTCCGCTGCCGGGACGTTGATCCTCCCGGGCCTGCACCGGCCGCATCGCGGCGCTGGGCACCTCGTCCCACAGGATGCGCATGTGCGACGGCTTGGCCAGATCGACCTCGATCGGCAGCACCATGCCCGGCTGCGGCCACTTGTCCGCGCGAACCGTCAGCGGGAATTCGACCGGCGTAGCGGGCTCACCCGGCAGCGAGACGACCAGACTCAGCCGGCAGGGCGCGGATCGGGCGTGCAGCGGGCAGTCGGTCGCGTCCGCCACGGTCGCCATCCCCCGTACCGGCTCCTTGAACTTCCTGGAGAACAGACCCATGGAGAGGCATTGTGGCAGGTGCGGCGGGGTTGTCAACGACCGCCCGGGCGAGCCGTGGCGCTGATCACGCCGGCCGGCCCACCACGCGGCAAGATAGAGGAGTGACTGCGAACCCCGAATCCGATCCCGCCGCCATCAACCTCGCCGACATCGTGCAGACCCTCGACTGGGAATCGGGCGTGCCGGATTCCCGCGCCGTCCGACGCGACCCGCGCATGCCGGCGCTGTCCCGCTCCGCCGGATTCCTCTCCTCCATCGCGACCGGGTGGGGCGACGCGGATCGGACCCTGGCGGTGGAGCCAGGCGCCGCGCAGGCGGCCGGGCAGCACCGCGCGAGGCTGTCCGCGCTGCGCCCGGGCGAGACGCTCGTCGTCGCCGCGGGCCGGGCGCACGTGCGCGCGAACGACACGTTCTTCGAGTTCCGCGCCGCCAGCGATTTCGTCTACCTGGTGGGCTGCGGATTCGACGACGCCGTGCTGGTGATGCATCCGGTCGCCGGCGGGCATGACGCCGTCCTCTACATCACCCCTCCGGCCAGGCCGGGCGACGACGCGTTCTTCCGCGATCCGATCCACGGCGAGTTGTGGATCGGCGGCCTGGCGGGAATCGCGGAAACCGAAGCGGCCCTGGGGATCTCGGTTCGCGACATCCGCGACCTGCGGGTGCCGGAGGGCGCCTTGATCGCCGGTTCACCGGTGGTGGCCAAGTCCGCCGGCACCGCGATCGGCGGACGGAAGCGGTCCGCCGATCTGGCCCGGGACCTCTCCGAACTGCGTCAGATCAAGGACGCCTGGGAGATCGCGCAGCTCCGCGCCGCCGTCGACGCCACCATCAGCGGCTTCGCCGCCACCGCCCGGGAGATCCCGCGCGCCGTCGAGCACGGCGGCGAACGCTGGCTGCAGGGCACGTTCGACCGGCACGCCCGCACGTACGGCCAGGCGCCCGGCTACGCCACCATCGTCGGCTCCGGCGCGCACGCCCCGATCCTGCACTGGGTCCGCGCCGACGGCGAGGTGCGCGACGGCGACGCGCTGCTGCTGGACATGGGCGTCGAGGCGCGCAGCGGCTACACCGCCGACGTCACCCGAACCGTGCCGGTCGGCGGCACGTTCAGCCCGGCGCAGCGCCAGGTGCACGATCTGGTCGAGAAAGCGCACCGGGCCGGCCTCGCGGCGGTCGCCCCCGGCAAGCCCTGGGTCGATTTCCACGCCGCCTGCATGCAGGTGCTGGCCGAGGGCCTGTCGGACTGGGGCCTGCTGCCGGTGTCCGTGGACGAGGCGCTGTCGCCGGACGGACAGCAGCACCGCCGCTACATCGTGTGCGGCGTCGGCCACCACCTGGGCTTGGACGTGCACGACTGCGCGTCGTCCCGGTACGAGACCTACCTGGGCGGCACGCTGCAGCTCGGGATGGCGCTCACGGTGGAACCGGGCCTGTACTTCCACGCCTTCGACACGACCGTGCCACCCGAGCTTCGCGGCATCGGCGTGCGCATCGAGGACGACCTCGTCGTCACCGAAACAGGAACCGAGAACCTGTCCGCCGCACTGCCCATCGATGCGAGCGGCCTAGAGGAGTGGGTACGCGCCGCCCAGGGATGACGCTGTTCGCGGCAGATCGGCCGCAGCGGACTACTGCCGCCGTTCACGAAGGTGTGCACCAGGCAGCTCGGAAGCGGGCATGGTGACCGGCTGGTGCGCGCTGTCGTACGGGGACCGGACCACGTACGCGAGATAAGCCCGATCGCGACCGCAGCCCGCGAGCCAGGCCGCTATCTCGCGGCGCCTCGGATCCCGGATCCCGCCCGCTGGACGCGACCACGGCCCGAGCCGTGTCCACGCCCGGCCGAGATCGCAGCCGCGCGCCCGGACCGTGACGTCGACGCCCGCCCGGTCCCACGGGAGCCCAGCTGAGCGCCCGTGCGGCGCGGACTGCTCGAGCCGCCGCGACCGGCCGGGGCCGGGACGGGCTCCGGCGCCACGTACGCGGCCACCGCGCCGACCAGCCCGGTGACGGCTGCGGAATCGGCCGTCACGCGCACCGGCTTCACCGAGATCTTCGCCTTCCGGAGCACGGCCGCCAGATCGCCGCGCTCGGCGGGCAGGCAGATCGTGACGACGTCGCCGGCACTGCCGGCCCGCGCGGTGCGACCCGAGCGGTGCAGGTACGCCTTGTGCTCCACCGGCGGATCGACGTGCACCACGAGCTCGACGTCGTCGATATCCACGCCCCGCGCGGCGACATCCGTGGCTACCAGGACCTTGACGACGCCGTCGCTGAATGCTGCCAGGTGACGGACCCGGTTCGGCTGCGACAGGTTCCCCTGCAAGTCGACCGCGGGAATTCCGGCGGCTGTCAGCTTCTTCGCCAGCTTCTTCGCGTGGTGCTTGGTGCGGGTGAACAGAATGCGCCGGGACGTGCCGGACGCCAGCGCGGCAACGACCGCCTCCTTCGCATCCGCTGTCGCGACCTCGAAGACCTGATGCGTCATGGCCGCCACGGGCGAATTCTCGGAATCCACGGAATGCAGCACCGGGTCGGACAGGAACCGTCGGACGATCTTGTCCACGCCGTGGTCGAGCGTCGCGGAGAACAGCATCCGTTGGCCGCGCGCCGGGGTCTTCGCCATGATCTTCGTGACCACCGGCAGGAACCCGAGATCCGCCATGTGGTCGGCCTCGTCGAGCACGGTGATCTCCACGCCGTCGAGCGTGACGAATCCCTGCTTCATCAGGTCGTCGAGCCGCCCGGGGCAGGCCACGACGATGTCGACGCCGCGCTTCAGGGCCTCGACCTGCCGGCCTTGCTTCACTCCCCCGAAGATCGTGGTCGTGACCAGTCCGTAGACGGCGGCGAGCGGCCGCAGATTGTCCTCGATCTGCGCGGCCAGCTCGCGGGTGGGCGCCAGGATGATCCCTCGTGGGCGGCCCGGACGTCGTTTGCCGACCGCGCCGGCGCCGAGCCGGGCGGCGAGCGGCAGGCAGAACGCGAGGGTCTTGCCCGATCCCGTCTTGCCGCGACCGAGCACGTCCCGCCCGGCCAGCGTGTCGCCGAGTGTGTCGGCCTGAATCGGGAATGCGGTGACCTTGCCGTCGGCCGCGAGGACTCGGACAAGGGGCTCGGGCACGCCGAGCACGCCGAATGTGATGTCTGACATTGGTAATGGTGTCTTTCGAATGGGGCCGCGCGGGCGTAGATCAGCGCGCGGCGAGGGTGGGCGAAGCGGAATGATGCGTCCGGCGCGCGAGGGCACCACAGACGCGGCTCGCCGAGTGGAGACGCAGATCGGTACTGGACGCAGAGGCAAGACACCTCAGCGGCGTGTGCTCCGATGCGGGCGACCATCGATGTGCGATCGCCAGGAACCCCACTGTACGCGACCGCGCCGCGGACCGAGCCGCCGGGCCGGCGAACCCGCGTATCGTGCCGACCTGCGCAACGCTTCACCGCGCGCGACCTGTGTGACGCGCGCTACACTATCGACCCTAGGCCGACCGTTGGGGCAACGCCGACCAGGAGGTTCCGATGATCGTTCAAGACATCCTCGCCGGTAAGGGGACGAGCGTCGTCACCATCACGCCGGACGCCACCATCGCGGACCTGATCGCGGCACTCGCCGAACACCGGATCGGTGCGATCGTGGTCTCCGCCGACGGCGACACCGTCGCCGGCATCGTCAGCGAACGGGACATCGCGCGCGGCCTGCACACCCACGGCGCCGGCCTGCTGTCGCTGGAGGTGTCGGCCGTGATGACCGCCGGCGTGCGGACCTGCGAACCCCATGACGACATCTCCGACATCGCTTCGATCATGACGCAGGGTCGATTCCGGCACCTGCCGGTGGTGGTCGACGGGTCGCTGGTCGGCATCGTCTCCATCGGCGATGTGGTGAAGAAGCGCATCGATCAACTGGAAACCGAAACGGACCAGCTGCGCGACTATCTCACCTCGTGAGGCCGCCGGCATCGCGAGGTGAGCACGTGCCGCCCGCCCTCCGACGGACACTTCGGCCGGATATCGACGACCCGCCGACACCGTGACGCTCGCGGAGGCACCACCGCACAGCTGCAGCACCCTGTACAACGGATCACCGCCTCCGATACGGTCGGCCGATGATCATCGGATTCCTGCTGCTCATCGGGGGAGCCTGGCAGCTCGTTGCCGGTGTTCTCTTGCCGGTGACCTCGTTGACGGCGGTGGGCGCGGCCTGGACGCTGGCCGGGATCGCGAACATCGCGATGTCCCGCCGCGCCCGCAGCCGGGCGCGCGGCGACGGCGTGCTCACCGGCGGCTACGGGGTCGTCCGCACCGGCGGGTCCGTCACCGCCGACGATCTGGCAGATCCCTTCGCCCGGGCCCGCCTCTACCGCAGCACGGACGGCGCCCTGACCCGGGGCTTGATCGCGATCGGATGCGCCGCGGTCGCGGTCGGCATCGGTATCTGGAGCGTCGCGAACCGGGGCATCACCGGCACGCTCGCGTTCTGGCCGATCGCGATGATCGTGACAGGAGCCGTGATCGGTTTCCTGTCCCTGCTCGGGCTGCTGGTCTACGCGACGTCCAGCGTGGAACGCTCAGCCATCCATCCGGCGACCGTCGTCATCCTCGACATGGTGCAGGCGGCGCTGCATGCCAGCGACAGGCAGCCCTATGTGCGGTTCGTGCTCGACGTCTATCCGCAGGGGCTGCCTCGCTACGAGGCGACGGTCCAGACGCCGGTGCCGGTGCTGGCGGTGCCGAAGCTCGTCGTGGGCGCCCAGTTCCCGGCCCGGGTGGCCGGGCCGGACAAGCCTGACGCCGTCATCGTGGATTGGAATTCGCCGCTCGCGCCCCCGGAATCCCGGCGAGCCCCCGCGGCACCGATGTTCACCGGCATGCCCGCGGCCGCCGCCCCCCTGCAGACCGCGGACGACCTGGCGACCCGCCTCCACGAACTCGAGGCGCTGTCCGCCCAGGGCCTGATCTCCGCGGATGAGTACCAGACGCAGCGCACCCGCATCCTCGATTCGATCTAGGGTGACCTCCTCTCGCACGCGCCCCGATGGGACAACCCGATGGGACAATGAGCCCATGCGAGCAATCCATCGGCGTGCGGTGCGCGGCGGCAGTGTCGAGCAGTAGCGGCACCGGCCGATTCGCGCCCAGCCCGACCGGTGACCTGCACCTGGGCAACCTCCGAACCGCCCTGCTCGCATGGCTTTTCGCCCGCTCCACCGGCCGCCGGTTCCTGATCCGCATCGAAGATTTGGACCGCGTCCGGGCGCGTTCCGCCGCCCGGCAGCTCGCCGACCTCGCCGCCATCGGACTCACCTGGGACGGCGAACCCGTCTACCAATCCCAGCGCTACGACCGGTATGACGCAGCCCTGGCCGCTCTCGCGGCCCGCGGCCTGACCTACGAGTGCTACTGCACCAGGCGGGAGATCGCCGAGGCCGCGTCCGCCCCGCAGAACGACAGCGGCCGGGAGGGGCCCCCGAACGCCTACCCCGGGACGTGCCGGGACCTCACCGAACGGGAACGCGCCCGGCGCCGCTCGGATGGAAGGCCTCCCGCGATCCGGCTCCGCGCGGGGGCTGCGTCATACACGATCGGCGATGTGCTGGCGGGCGAGATCACCGGCGCAGTCGACGATCTCGTGCTGCGCCGCGGCGACGGCACGCCCGCCTACAACCTGGCGGTCGTGGTGGACGACGCCGCGCAGGGCATCGACCAGGTGGTGCGCGGCGACGACCTGCTCTCGTCGGCGCCGCGCCAGGCGTACCTCGGGCAGCTGCTCGGGCTCCCTCACCCGAGCTACGCGCATGTGCCGCTGGCGCTGGGCCCCACCGGGCAGCGGCTCGCGAAACGGGACGGCGCCGTCACCCTCGCCGACCTGGTCACACACGGCTGGACGCCGCAGCACGTGCTGGCGCTGATCGCCTCGTCGCTCGGGCTGGCCGAACCCGGCGACGGCGTCACGCCCGAGGGCCTGCTCGAGCGTTTCGACCCGACCATGCTGCCCCGCACCCCGTGGGTGATCGACCCCGGCCAGCTCATCCTCGACCAGGGCCGGTAGCCGGCCGAGCCGGTCCGCGCAGCCCCGCCCAACACCACCTGGTTTGATGGTCCGGTGACAACCCGCAACAACCCCGACGAGCCGGCGCCCCGGGGCGCCCGGACGGCGCCCGCGTTCGCCGCGACCGGCTCGAAGTACTACCCCACCATCGCGGCGCTGTTCGTGGCGCTGCTGCTGATCTCGAACATCGCCGCCACCAAGGGCCT
>JBIQMQ010000002.1:0-23903 GCA_044463185.1 Nakamurella lactea
CCGGCATCGTGCTGACCAAGCTGGACGGCACCGCGAAGGGCGGCATCGTGCTGGCTGTCCAGCAGGAGCTGGGCGTGCCGGTGAAGCTGGTCGGCCTCGGCGAGGGTCCGGACGATCTGGCCCCGTTCGAGGCGGAAGCATTCGTCGACGCGTTGCTCGGCGACTGAACCGAACACGGCCCGCGCCACCCGGTGAGCCGCGCGCGACGGCCGGCTGCCCGCCGGTAGGGTCCGACTATGACGAATCGGCTGCCCGGGCGCGTGCGCGTCGGATACGCCGCCGGTTCGCTGGCCACTGGCGCCTTCTCCACGGTGCCCGGCCTGCTGCTGCTGCCGTACCTCACCGACACGGTGGGCGTGGCCGCGGCGCTCGCGGGAGTGCTGGTGCTGCTGCCCAAGGCCTGGGACGTCGTCTTCAACCCCATCGCGGGGCGCCTGTCGGACGCGCACACCGGCCCGCGCGGGCCGCGCCGACCGTTCCTGCTCTACGGAGGCGTAGCCACCGCGGTGCTGTTCGCGGCCATGTTCGCGCACCCGCCGGTCGGCACCGGCGGCGTCACCACCTGGGTCGTCGTGCTGTTCCTGCTCACCGCCACCGCCTACGCGCTCTACCAGGTGCCCTATGTGGCGCTGCCGGCGGAGATGACGGACGACCCGGCGGAGCGCACCCGGCTGATGACCCGTCGCATCGCCGTGCTGGCCGTCGCGATCCTCGCGGCCGGGGCCGGGGCGCCGGCGATCCGGGACGCGGTCGGCGGAGTGAACGGCTACCGACTGATGGGCCTGACCATGGGCGCACTGATCGCGATCGGCGCGGTGTGGTCGTACGCCGGCACCGCGCGCGCCCCGATCGGTCGACTGCTGCCCAGCGCCGTCGGCTACCGCCAGACGATCGCCGCGGTCCGGGCGGCACCCCGCTTCGCGCGACTGTGGATCGTGTTCGTGATCCAGGCCGTGGGCATCGGCACCATGCTCGCCGGCGTCGACTACGTGGCGCGCGTGGTGCTGGCCCGGCCCGGGGCCTCCACGATCCTGTTCGCGTCGTTCGTCGGACCGGCGCTGCTGGTGATGCCGTTGTGGCAGCTCGTCGCGGCGCGCTGGTCCAAGATCACCTGCTACGTGGTCGCGTCGGTGCTCTTCGCGTCCGGGGCGATCGGCATCGCCATCGCGACGCTCACCAGTGGGCGGGTCGGCACCACCACCTTCGGTTGGACGGTGTACACCCCGCTGACCGATCCCGCAGCCGTGCCCGGTTCCGGGTCGGCCCCCGACGTGTCGATCAGCGCGGGCCCGTCCCTTGCCGTCGTCGTCGCCCTGGTGGTGCTGGTCGGAATCGGCTACGCCGGGCAGCAGGTGTTCCCGCTGTCCCTGCTCGCCGACCTCTCCGCGGAGGCGGAGGCCGAATCCGGCGGCAAACGCGCCGGCGTGTTCGCCGGGGTGTGGACCGCCGGCGAGACGTTCGGCATGGCACTCGGCCCCGGCATCTACGGCCTCACACTCGCGATCGGCAGCTACCGGTCCGCCACCGGCGGCCAGCCGGAGGCCATTGCCGCGTTGATGCAGCCGTCCTCGGCGGTGGTCGCCATCGCGGTCGGCTTCACCCTGATCCCCGCGTTCTTCGTGCTCGTCGCCCTGCCGCTGCTGCGTGGGCTGTCCACACCGCAGGGGGGCCACGAGAGATGACGGAGGACCTGGGATGACGCAGCCCTCGGGCGAGGCCCGGTCGGCGCAGCAGGTGCTGGCGGCCATCGCAACGGCACAGCAACACGATCTGCCGACCGCCGGCGGGCACACGCTCGCCTACGTCTACGACCCCGACGTGCCCGGCCTGGACGAACTGGCGGCCGCCGCCTACGCCTCGGCAATGCACGCCAATGCCCTGGACCCGACCGCGTTCCCGTCGCTGGCCGCCATGGAGGGTGACCTGGTGGCCACCGCCGCGTCGCTGCTCGGAGGCGGCCAGGACACGGTCGGAGTGGTCACCTCCGGCGGCACCGAGTCGTGCCTGCTCGCGGTCGCCGCCGCCCGGGACGCGCGGTCGGACATCACCGCACCGCGCATGGTGATCGCTTCCTCGGCGCATGGCGCGTTCCGCAAGGCGGCGCACTACTTCGGCGTCGCCCTCGACGTGGTGGATGTCGACCCGGTGACGCTGCGGGCCGACGCCGCGGCCATGGCCGCCGCGATCGGACCCGACACCGTGCTGGTGGTGGCGAGCGCGCCCTCCTACGCGCACGGCGTCATCGATCCCATCCCGGACATCGCCGCGGCCGCCTCCGCCCGGCAGGTGCACTGCCACGTCGACGCCTGCATCGGCGGCTGGATCCTGGGCTCGTGGCGCCGATTCGGCCTGCGCACCGTGCCCGATTTCGACCTGTCCGTGCCGGGTGTCACCAGCCTCTCCGTCGACCTGCACAAGTACGGCTACACCCCCAAGGGCGCCTCGGTGCTGCTGCACGCGAATGCGGAGCTTCGCGCTTCCCACTTCTTCGTGGAGTCCGACTGGCCCGGCTACGCCCTGCTCAACACGACGATGCAGTCCACCCGCTCCGGTGGGCCGATCACCGCCGCCTGGGCGGTCGTGGCCCACCTGGGGGCGGACGGCTATCGCGCCATCGCGGAGCGCACCGCGCGCGCCGTCGACCGCATCCGGGACGGTGTCGCGGCCATCGACGGGGTGCGGTTGGTGGCCGCACCGGACGCCACGCTGATGGCCGTGGCCGCGGCCGACAGCAGTGTGAACGTCTTCGTCGTCGCCGACGAGATGGCGGCCCGCGGCTACTACATCCAGCCGCAGTTCGCGTTCCGCGGCCTGCCGCCCACCCTGCACATGACGATCACCGCCGCCAACGCCGGCCATGAGGAGGCACTGGTGACGGCGCTGGCCGAGTCGGTGGCGCCGGCCCGCGAGCTGGGCAATCCGGAACTGCCGCCGGCGGCAATGGAGGCCATCCTGACGGCCGATCTGGGCACCGCGGCCGGGCTCGCCGCCGTGGCCGCGCCGCTGGGCCTGCTCGGCGCTGACGGCGCGCTCTCGCTCCCCGGGCGCATGGCCCCGCTCAACGCGCTGCTGGACGCGCTCGGCGCGCCGCAGCGCGAGATTGTGTTCCGGGGCGTGCTGTCGATGCTGAACCGAACCGGGCGCAGCCTGGTGCAGTGACGGGGCGGGCCGGTGGTCTGGGTGCCTGGGGCGCCCGCGACCGGAACCGACAGGGCCGATGGGCCCGCCGGCTGCGATGGCGGCACGGCCGAGGGCGGCGTCATACTCGGGCGCATGATGCCCGATGGCCGCGCACGCAGTCGGGGCGCGACGTTTCCGTTAGCCTCGTAGATGCGCTCTCAGCTCCACCACGCTTCCTTGCGAAAGGCACTGCCTCGTGTTCGATACCCTCTCCGACCGGCTCTCCGGCGTCTTTACCGGGCTGCGCGGCAAAGGGCGGCTCTCCCAAACCGACATCGACTCCACCGCGCGCGAGATCCGCATCGCCCTGCTGGAAGCGGACGTGGCGCTGCCCGTGGTCAAGACGTTCATCGCCGCGATCAAGGCACGGGCCTCCGAGGCGGAGCTGTCCCAGGCGCTGAACCCGGCGCAGCAGGTCATCAAGATCGTCAACGAGGAACTCGTCGCGATCCTCGGCGGCGAGACCCGGCGGCTGCACCTCGCCAAGAACCCGCCTAGCGTCATCATGCTGGCCGGCCTGCAGGGCGCGGGCAAGACCACACTCGCCGGCAAGCTCGCCCTGTGGCTCAAGGGGCAGGGGCACACCCCGCTGCTGGTGGCGGCCGACCTGCAGCGGCCCAACGCCGTCACCCAGCTTCAGGTGGTCGGCGAACAGGCCGGTGTCGCGGTGTTCGCGCCGGAACCCGGTAACGGCGTCGGCGACCCGGTGGCGGTGTCGCGGGCCGGTGTGGCGCATGCGAGGGACAAGCTGCACGACATCGTCATCGTGGACACCGCCGGTCGGCTCGGCGTGGACGCCGAGATGATGGCGCAAGCCGCCGCGATCCGCGACGCCGTGCAGCCGGACGAGACGCTGTTCGTGCTGGACGCCATGGTCGGCCAGGATGCGGTGCGCACCGCCGAGGCCTTCCGAGACGGCGTGGGCTTCTCCGGGGTGGTGCTCACCAAACTGGACGGCGACGCCCGCGGCGGGGCGGCCCTGTCCGTCCGGGAGCTGACCGGCGTGCCGATCCTGTTCGCGTCGACCGGGGAGAAGCTGGCCGACTTCGACACATTCCACCCCGACCGGATGGCCTCCCGCATCCTGGGCATGGGCGACATGCTCACCCTGATCGAGCAGGCCGAACAGCACTTCGAGGCCGACCAGGCCGAGGAGATGGCCGCCCGGATGATGGGCGGCGAGTTCACCCTCGAGGACTTCCTGCAGCAGATGCTGATGATCCGCAAGATGGGTCCGCTGCAGGGCATCTTGGGCATGATGCCCGGCGCCGGGAAGATCAAGGACGCGCTGGCCGGCGTGGACGAGCGGGACCTGGACCGAACGGCCGCGATGATCCGGTCCATGACGCCCGAGGAACGCCGCAACCCGAAGATCATCAACGCGTCGCGGCGCAAGCGCATCGCCGCCGGATCCGGCACCACGGTGACCCAGGTGAACGCGCTGCTCGACCGGTTCGGCGAGGCCAAGAAGATGATGGGGTCCATGGCCGGCCGGTTCGGCATGCCCGGGGCGCGCAAGGCGACTAAGAGCGCCAAGGGGAAGAAGGGCAAGAAGGGCAAGGGACAGAAGGGCCGCGGGCCGACACCGCCGAAGGTGCGTGGCGCTTTCCCCGGCCTGTCGGGCGGGTTCCCGGCGATGCCCGGCGCGGGCCAGATGCCCGGCGGGTTCCCCGGTCTGGACCAGCTGCCACCCGACTTCGACCTGTCGAAACTGAACCTGCCGAAGAACTGACCGCGGGGAGGCGCCATGCACGCTGCCGGTCCCGCCGGCGCGGTGGGCTGGGACGTGGACCCCATGATCGTGTGGCAGCGCTTCGCGCCGCTGACCGGCCGGTCGACGGCGGATGCCTGCGTGGTCGGTCTGGGCGGGAGCGGCCTGGCGGCGATCGGGGAGCTGCTCAGCCGCGGGCTGTCCGTGGTGGGCGTGGACGCCGGCCGGATCGCGGGCGGTGCCGCCGGGCGCAACGGGGGATTCCTGCTCGGCGGGCCGGCGCACGCCGTGCACGAGGCTGCGGCGCAGTGGGGCGCGGAGATCGCCGCGGACTTCTACCGACAGACCTTGGCCGAGATCGACCACCTCGAGATGCTGCTGGGCGACGAGGTGATCCGCCGGGTCGGCTCGCTGCGCATCGCCGGCCTGCCGGGGCCCGGGCCGGTGCCGGACGAGGTCGACCGGGCGGCGGAACTCGCCGACTGCGACGCGCAGTTCGAGTTCATGCGCGCCCACGAACTGCCGGTGCAACGCTACGACGGCGAGCTGGGCACCGGCCTGTACTTCCCCCGCGACGCCGCCATGAACCCGGTACACCGAGCCATGGGCCTGGCCGCGCTGTACAGCGGCCGGGCCCGCCTGTACGAACACTCCGTCGTGACCGCCATCGAGCCGGGCCGCGTCACCCTTACCCGCGGCCGCATCTCGGCGGGCGTCGTCATCGTCGCGGTCGACGGCCGGCTGGAGGTGCTGCTGCCACAGCTCACCGGCCGGGTGCGCACGGCCCGGCTGCAGATGGCCGCCACCGCCCCGATGCCGGCCGGCGTGCTGCCGTGCCCCGTCTACGCGCGCTACGGCTTCGACTACCTGCAACAGGACCCGGCCGGCCGCATCTTCGCCGGCGGCGGCCGGGATCGGTTCGAGGACTGCGAATGGACGACCGCGACGGATGCGACGCCGGAGGTGCAGGGCTGGATCGACGGTGTGATCGCGCGGGTCGCGGGCGCGGCGGGACTCCCGGCGCCCGCGGTGACGTACCGCTGGGCCGCGTCCGTCGGATACACATCGGACTCCCGCCCGCTGGTCACCGAGGCGGCGGCGGGCGTGGTGGCCTGCGGCGGCTACTGCGGCACCGGCAACCTGGTCGGGCCGCTGGCCGCCCGCGCCGCGGTCGCGCTGGCCCTGGACGGCACCGAACCCCCGCCCTATTTCGCCCGGTGACCGACGCGGCGAATACGCGGCAGCGCGAGGTGCGGACGCGCGCGGCTGGTTTCCCGCTTCTCGGGCATCTGGCATAATGAACCCCGCAACGGCTGCGCACGGGCCCTCTCACCCGAACGCGGCCGCCATTGGTGTGCCGATATTCGCTGCCCCACGCGGCTGTTGGCGCCCGCCGCACGAGGGGACCGGCGCACTGGCCGGATCCACCACACATCACGAGGAGTACACCGCACACCGTGGCCGTCAAAATCAAGCTTGCACGTTACGGAAAGATCCGCCAGCCGTTCTATCGCGTCGTCGTCGCGGACGCGCGTACCGCTCGCAACGGGCGGGCCATCGAGCTGGTCGGCAAGTACCAGCCGAAGCTCGAGCCGAGCCTCATCGAGATCGATTCCGACCGTGTGCAGTACTGGCTGGGTGTCGGTGCGCAGCCGACCGAGGCCGTCGTTGCCCTGCTGAAGGTGACGGGCGACTGGCAGAAGTTCAAGGGCCTGCCGGGCGCCGAGGGCACACTGAAGCCCCAGCCGGAAAAGGTCGACAAGCGCGCCCGCTACGAGGCGGCCCTGGCGGCCATCGGTGGCGACGACACACCGGCAGCGACCACCGCGAAGAAGAAGCTGACCAAGAAGGCCGACAAGGCGGAGAAGGCCGAGGCCCCCGCCGACGCCCCCGCCGAGATCCCCGTCGAGGCCCCTGCGGACGCCGCCGAGCCGGCAGCCGACGCCCCGGCGGCCGAGGCACCCGCCGCCGAGGAGAGCTGACCCCGCCGTGGACATGCTGGAGGAGGCCCTCGACCACCTGGTCCGCGGCATCGTCGAGCACGACGAGGACGTCCGCGTCGACATGACCACCAATCGCCGCGGCCGCACCCTGAGGGTGCACGTGCACCCGGAGGACCTCGGCAAGGTGATCGGCCGGGGCGGCCGCACCGCCACCGCGCTGCGCACCGTCATGACCGCCGTCGGCGGCCGTGGACTCCGCGTGGACGTCGTCGACACCGACGGCCGTTGATCGCCGGTCCCGACCGCCACGCCATGCTCGTCGCCGTCGGCCGGATCGGGCGCCCGCACGGGGTTCGGGGTGATGTCACCATCGAGGTGCTCACCGACGACCCGGGCGCCCGATTCGCGCCGGGCAGCGTTCTTCTCACCGAACCGCCGGACATCGGCCCGCTGACGGTCACCGGCTCGGGTCGCAGCGGGTCGATCACCACCGTGCACTTCGACGGCATCGACGACCGCACCATGGCGGAGACCCTGCGCGGCACCGTGCTGCAGATCGACACCGCGGACCTGCCCGAACTCGACGACGCCGACGAGTTCTACGACCACCAGCTCCTCGGCCTGGCCGCACACGATGCGTCCGGGGCCGCATTGGGCACCGTCACCGCGATCCTGCATGCGCCCGCTGCGCCGGTCCTCACCGTCACCCGGCCGGACGGACGCGACGAGCTGGTGCCGTTCGTCTCGGCGATCGTCACCGCCGTCGATCTCGCGGCGGGCCGGCTGGTGATCGACCCGCCGGAGGGCATGTTCGCCGCCTCGGAGTGACGCCGATCCGGACGGAGGGCAGTGTGCGCATCGACATCATCACGATCTTCCCGCGCTACCTGGCGCCGCTTCACGAATCGCTGATCGGCAAGGCCATCGCGGACGGGGTCATCGACCTTCGCGTGCACGACCTGCGCGACTGGACCGAGGACGTGCACCACACCGTCGACGACGCCCCGTACGGCGGGGGACCCGGCATGGTGATGCGACCGGACATCTGGGGCCGGGCGTTGGACGCCGTGACCGGACTGCCGTGGGTGTCGACCGACGAGGCACCCGACGCCGACTTCCTCGCTCACCGCGAACCCGCCGAGGACGACGCCGAGGATGACGCCGAGGATGACGCCGAGGATGACGCAGCCCCGGGCCCCGGACCGATCCTGGTCATCCCCACCCCGTCCGGGCGCCCGTTCACCCAGGCGGTCGCCGAGGACCTGGCAGGCGCGCCGCACCTCGTCTTCGCCTGTGGGCGGTACGAGGGCATCGACGGCCGGGTCGCCGCGGACGCGGCCCGCCGGATGCGGGTCGAGGAACTGTCCATCGGCGACTACGTCCTGGCCGGCGGTGAGGTGGCCACCCTCGTCATGGTCGAGGCCATCGGCCGCTTGCTGCCCGGCGTGCTCGGCAACGCGGACTCGGCACGGGACGACTCCTTCGCCGACGGCGTGGCGGGCCTGCTGGAGGGTCCCGTCTATACGCGGCCGGCCGACTATCGCGGTCTGGAGGTCCCACCGGTGCTGCTGTCCGGGCACCATGCGCGGATCGTGCGGGCCCGGCGCGACGAATCCCTGCGCCGCACCGCGACGCACCGTCCCGAACTGATCACTGCCCTGACGGCGGACGACTGCGACGACCGTGACCTCGACGTGCTCACCGAGATCGGCATGTCGCCGCCCGAGGGCCTGGCCGAACGGGTCGCCGCAGAGCGTGCCGCCCGGCAGCGCCGCCGCCGGCGCTCCTGACAGGCGAGCCCGCCGGGATCGGAGTGCGCGGGATCGCGCGGGCGGCGTCATACCCGGTTTTTTGCCGCGCCGGGTGCATCTGGCACAATAGAGCGGTTGCCCTGCGGCGCCTCCCGCGCCATCGGCACCACGTCGGTCGCTGCCCGTGTGGACGGGAATCGCGGCGCCCGGCTGCCGCCCGCCCATCCGGTGCCGGGCGAGACCGCATCGATGCATGACGCACGAACCTTGAAGAGGACATCATGAACACCCTGGACGCGCTGGACGCCGCCTCGCTACGCGACGACATTCCCGATTTCCGGCCCGGCGACACGGTCAAGGTGCATGTGAAGGTCATCGAGGGTTCGCGCTCGCGCATCCAGGTCTTCGCCGGCCACGTGATCCGCCGTCAGGGCGGGGGCGTCCGCGAGACGTTCACGGTCCGCAAGATCTCCTTCGGCGTCGGCGTGGAACGCACCTTCCCGGTGCATTCGCCGAACCTCGACCGGATCGAGGTCGTCGCCCGCGGCGATGTGCGCCGCGCCAAGCTGTACTACTTGCGCGGGCTGCACGGCAAGGCCGCCAAGATCAAGGAGAAGCGCGACAACGCGAGCTGACCTGCGCGGCCCTCAGCGGCGCGTCGCCGACGGCGACGCCGCCGCGGCAGTGCGTATTGTCTGAAAGCGATGAGCGAACCAACCCAGGCGCCTGCCGCATCGGAGCCGCCGGAGTCGACGGCGTGGGTATCCCCGCCGCCCCGCGGACGGGCCAAGGACGAACCGCGCCCGGCGTCGTGGGTCGGAGTTCCGGCTGCGGAGGCCACGTCGGCCCCTGGGGCACCCGCGCAGGCGGGACCCGCCGCAGCGAGCGCCTCCGAGCAGGACGACGACGGGGGACAGCCGTCCGGTCGGGACCCCGACGAGATCGCTCGTGACGTCGCACGGTGGCGCGCCCTCTCCCGGCGGCGCAACGCCCGGAACCGAGAGGTGAGGGCCGACATGGGTTGCGGCGGCAAGAAGAAGCGGCCCTGGTGGGTGGAGCTACCCATCTTGATCCTCATCGCGTTCGTCACCACGTTCCTGATCCAGACGTTCGTGGCCCGCGTCTACTACGTGCCGTCCGGCTCCATGGAGCCCACCCTGCACGGCGTCGAGCGCGGCGGCGACCGCATCCTGGTGTACAAGCTCGGCTACGACTTCGGCTCGCCGGAACAGGGCGACGTGGTCGTCTTCAAGGGGCCGGCGACCTGGGCGCCGGAGGCGAATCTGCCCGGCCCGACGACCTGGCTGGGCAAGGTCGCCGTGGCGCTGGGCTCGGTGGTGGGCATCGCCCCGGCCAACGAGAAGGACTTCGTCAAGCGGGTGATCGCCGTGGGCGGCCAGACCGTCTCCTGCTGCGACGCCGAAGGCCGGGTGCAGGTCGACGGGGTGTCGCTCACCGAGCCGTACATCCTGATGGATCCCGAACGCACCCAGTGGAACTGGGTCCCGGGCGAGTCGAGTTGCGCGGTCGACCCGAACGACCCGACGCGGTACCTGTCGTTCCGCTGCTTCGGCCCGTACACGGTGCCCGACGGAACGGTCTGGGTGATGGGCGACCACCGCTCCGACTCGGCCGACTCCTCGTGGAACTGCCGCGGCCTGGTCCCGGCCGACTCCGTGCAGTGCCAGGGCCCCATCCCGGTCAAGGACGTGGTGGGTCGGGCCGTCGCGATCGTGATGCCGCCGTCCCGCTGGGGGGGTGTGGGCAGCCCCGACATCATGTCGAACCGGGCCGGATCCGACTCGACGGGCGGATAGATGACGCCCGCGACGCCCACCCTGAAGATCGAGCGCTCCTTCTTCCGGCAGGGATGCCTGCGCATCGCGGCACTCGACGAGGTGGGCCGGGGAGCCCTGGCGGGGCCGGTGAGCGTCGGAGCGGTGGTGATCGACCGGACCGTCGGCGCGCCGCCCCCGGGTCTGCGGGACTCGAAGCTGCTGGCCGCCGCCGCCCGCGAGAAGCTCGTCGCGCCGATCCGGTCGTGGGCGGTCAGCTCGTCGGTCGGCCACGCCACCGTCGAGGAGATCGACCGGGCCGGCATCATGGCTGCGCTCACTCTGGCGGCGCATCGCGCGCTGGCCGGTCTCGACGGACCCGTCGACGTCATCCTGCTGGACGGGACGGTCGACTACGTGGGCGGCGCTCGCGCCGGCTGCGGCGTCATACCTGCTGCTGCCCCCGTGACCACCCGCGCCAAAGCCGACCGCGACTGCGCC
This sequence comes from Nakamurella lactea, assembly GCA_044463185.1. GTDB lineage: Bacteria > Actinomycetota > Actinomycetes > Mycobacteriales > Nakamurellaceae > Nakamurella > Nakamurella lactea_A. Next base: position 10,862 of record JBIQMQ010000002.1, read on the forward strand.
TCGGTGGCCGCGGCGAGCGTCCTGGCCAAGGTGACCCGGGATGCCCTGATGACCGAGCTGGACCGCGACTACCCGCACTACCAGTGGGCGCGGAACAAGGGCTACGGAACCGGGTCGCACACCGCCGCCCTGGCGCTCTACGGGCCCTGCGACGCCCATCGCCGCAGCTGGAATCTCCCGCCACCCGTGATCGGGAGCTGAGCGGCGGCCGACTCCGGAACCAGCGTCGATCTGTCCGATATACTGACCCCGGCGCGTATCGCGCGCTGTCCGTCTACTCCTAAGACCGCCAGGTCGCCCCGCACACGGCATCACCGCCGTGCAGCGGGTGCCGCCTCCCGGCAGCCCGTGGTCATTCGATGGGCGCGTGGGCTGCCGACTGACGAGGTGAGGCTCGCGCGATGAGTGATGGTAACGGGTGATGCCGACATTCTCGGCGCTCCCGACCGCCATCCTCGCACTCCTCCTGCTCGCCGTCATCGCCCCGTGGGCCGTGGGCCGCTTCGGGCGGGCCACCATGGCAGTGTTCGCCCTCGGGCCGGCCGCCATCACCGCATGGCTCGGCACCCTGATGCCGGCCGTGGCGCGCGGCGAGGTGGCGACCAGCCGGATCGAGTGGATCCCCGCGCTGAATCTCGCCCTACAGTTCCGCCTCGACGTGCTGTCCTTAGTGATGGGCCTGGTGATCAGCGGCATCGGCACGGCCGTACTGGTGTACTCGGTGCGGTACTTCCCGATCGGGGATGACGGACTTCCCAAGTACTCCGGTTCCGTGCTGGCGTTCGCCGCCGCCATGCTGATCCTGGTCTTCGCCGACAACCTCATCCTGCTCGTCGTCGGCTGGGAACTCACCGGCATCCTGTCGTACCTGCTCATCGCCCATCGCGTGCGCCGCCAGCCGTCCCGCCGCGCCGCGTCGCAATCGCTGATGGTGACGTCGTTCGGCGGGCTCGCGCTGCTGATCGGGGCGATCCTCCTAGGGCTGACCTCCGGCACGTTCACGCTGTCCAGCATTCTGGCCGACCCGCCCACGGGGCCCGCGGCCGCCGTCGCGATCGCGCTGATGCTGGTGGGCGGCATCAGCAAGTCCGCGATCCTGCCGTTCCACTTCTGGCTGCCCGGTGCCATGGCCGCGCCGACCCCGGCCAGCGCCTACCTGCACGCCGCGACCATGGTGAAGGCCGGCATCTACCTGTTCGCGCGGCTGTCCCCGGCATTCGCGACACTCGGATTCTTCCGGCCGGCGTTGGTGGTGCTGGGCGGGGCGACCATGATCCTCGCGGGCATCGTGGCGCTGCGCCAGCGGGATTTGAAACTGCTGCTGGCCTACGGCACCGTGTCGCAACTGGGCCTTCTCACCCTGCTCATCGGCGGCGGGACCACCGCGACCCTGCTGGCCGCCACGGCGATGTTGATCGCGCACGCGTTGTTCAAGGCGCCGCTGTTCTTCGTGGTCGGCATCATCAGCAACGTCGCGAACACCCGCGACCTCACGGAACTCTCCGGGCTGGGCCGCCGCATGCCGGCAGTCACCGTGCTCGCGGTCGTGGCCGGGATGTCCATGGCGGGGCTGCCGGCGCTCATCGGGTTCGTGGCCAAGGAGGCCGGCTACGCCGCGCTGCTGGCCGGCGACACACTGTCCGCGTGGGCGGCCGGTGCCATGGTTGCCGGCTCGGCGATGACGGTCGCCTACACCGCCCGTTTCCTGTGGGGGGCGTTCGCCACCAAGACGCGCCCGCCGTCGACCCTCGCGACACCGGTCTCAGCCTGGATGTTCGTCCCGACGCTGATCCTGGTCGTGTCCACCGTGCTGCTAGGTGTCGCGCCCGGACCGTTGGACGTGCTGCTGGCGGGCGGGGCCCCACACGAGGAGTCGCTCGCCGCCTGGCACGGCGTCGGACTGCCGCTGCTGCTGTCGGGCATCTCGCTGGTCGTTGGACTCGCGGTGTTCTACGGACAACGCGTCGTGGAGCGGCGCCGCGATGCGCTCGCCGCGCCCGGCGCGGAGCCCGGACTCGGCTACCGGGCCGTCGCCCGGGGCGTCGAGTCATTGGCCGACCGGGTGACCGCGGGAACGCAACGGCCCTCGCTGCCCGTCTCGCTGGGCGCCATCCTGGTCGTGTTCCTGCTCTTCCCCGGCGGCGCGCTGCTCAGCTCGAATCTCACCCCCGGCGACAGCGCCCTCGCCGCCAACCGGTTCCAGCCGATCCTGGTGCTCGTCATCATCGGGCTGGCGATCACGGTGCTGCGCGTCGGGAACGCACTGGCCGCGGTCCTTCTGGTCGGCGGCATCGGCTACGGCGTGGCGGTGCTGTACGTGGGGCGCGGCGCACCCGACCTCGCCCTCACCCAGATCCTGATGGAGACCGTCACGCTGGTGATCGCGCTGCTGGTCATCGTGCGCATGCCGCCGAGCACCTGGACGCGGACCGCCACCGGCGTGGCGCGGGTCGCGCGCGCCGTGCTGGCCGTCGGCGTCGGCGTGCTGATGACCGTGCTGGCGCTGGTGATCCCGGGGCAGCGCCGGGCGCAGCCGGTCGCGGACCAGTTCGCCCAGGAACTCGGCGGCAACGGCGGCCACAACATCGTCAACGTGATCCTGGTGGACCTGCGCGGCTGGGACACCTTCGGTGAGATCTCGGTGCTGACGGCCGCCGCGGTCGGCGTGTCCAGCCTGATCTTCCTGCGCAACCCGAACGCCGTGCGGGGGGCCGCCGTGATGCCGCCAGTGGTCGACAATCCGTCGTCGTGGCTGGCCACCGACTCGGCGCCGCGGCCGTCGCTGCTCGTCGAGGTCGCGACCCGGCTCATCTTCCACCTCATCGTCATGTTCTCGCTGTACGTGCTGTTCGTGGGTCACGACGCACCCGGTGGCGGCTTTTCCGGCGGGCTCATCGTCGGTATCGCGCTGGCGCTGCGCTACCTGGCCGGCGGCCGCCACGAGCTCGCCGAGGCCGCGCCGGTCGACGCGGGCGTGGTGATGGGGACCGGGTTGCTGCTCGCCTCGATCGTCGCGGCCGGCTCGCTGATCGTCGGTCACGACGCACTGACCGCCGCCGTGTGGACCGCGGATCTCGGCTGGCTGGGCACCTTCACGTTCGGCTCGGCCACCGTCTTCGACATCGGGGTGTACCTGGTGGTGATCGGCGTCGTGCTCGAGCTGCTGCGCAGCTTCGGCGCGGAACTCGACCGGCAGGCGGCGGCCCCCGGGCGACCCGCCCGCGATTCGAGCGAAATGGCCGCGCGATGACGGCCGACGTGTCGCTGGCCGTGGCCGTCGGGGTGCTGTTCAGCATCGGCGTCTACCTGATGATGTCGCGCAACATGATCCGCATCCTGCTCGGCTACCTCGTCGTCGGGCACGGCACCAACCTGCTGCTGCTCGAGGCCGGGGCGTGGGGGGAAGCGCCCATCGTGGGGGAGGGCGCGCCGTCGCGCTGGTCCGACCCGCTGCCGCAGGCCTTCGTGCTCACCTCCATCGTCATCACGCTGGCGGTGGCGGCGTTCATGCTGGCCATGGTCTACCGCGGATTCCTGCACACCAGGGACGCCGACATCGCCGAGCCAACGGCCGACGACTTCCAGATTCACGACGGGGGCGAGGAATGAACGCACTGCTCCCGCTCGTCGTCATCACGCCGCTGTCCGGCGCCGCCCTGGCCCTGGCGATGCGCGGCTCCGCTACCGCCACCCGCACGATCGCCGTGGCCACCTTGGTCGCCCAGCTCGGCATCGAGCTCGGCATGCTCGCCTCGATCGATTCGGGCGGGCCCATGGTCGTCCACCTCGGCGGCCACCGGGCGCCGATCGGCATCACCTTGGTGGCCGACCGGCTGGCCGGCGTGCTGCAACTGATCTCCACCGTCGTCACGCTCGCCGTGCTCATCTACGCGATTGCGCAGCAGCGGCGCGACGCCCGGCCGGATGGCTCGTCGGCCGCGTTCTACCCGGCGATGCTGGTGATGTCGGCCGGTGTGACGGACGCGTTCGTCGCGGGCGATCTGTTCAACCTGTTCGTCAGCTTCGAAATCCTGCTCACGGCCAGCTATGTGCTGCTTACCCTCGGCGGCACCGCGGAGCGGATCCGAGCGGGCACCCCGTACGTCGTCGTCTCGCTGCTGTCCTCGGTGCTGTTCCTGGCCGGCATCGCCCTGATCTACGCGGCCACCGGCACGGTGAACCTCGCGGATCTGTCCGAAAAGATTGGCGACCTGTCACCCGGTGTCGCCGGGCTCCTGCAGGCGCTGCTGCTGGTGGCGTTCGGGATCAAGGCCGCCGTCTGGCCCATGTCGGCCTGGCTGCCGGAGTCCTATCCCAGTGCGCCCGCGCCGGTCACCGCCGTATTCGCCGGCCTGCTCACCAAGGTCGGCATCTACGCGATCGTCCGGGTGCAGACCCTGCTGTCCGGCGGGCACGATCGGTTCACCGTGGTGCTGATGGCGGCGGCGTTGGCCACCATGCTGGTGGGCATCCTCGGCGCCATCGCCGACGGCGACATCAAACGGATGCTGTCGTTCACGCTCGTGTCGCACATCGGCTACATGCTGTTCGGCCTGGCGCTCGGCTCACAGGTGGCGCTGGCCGCCACCGCGTACTACATCGTGCACCACATCCTGGTGCAGACCGCGCTGTTCCTGGCGGCCGGCCTGATCGAGTACCTGCGTGGCACCACGAAGCTGGTGCAGCTCGGCGGCTTGGCGCGGGCCGCTCCGCTGCTCGCCGTGTTGTTCTTCGTTCCTGCCATGAACCTGGCCGGGGTACCGCCGCTGTCCGGGTTCCTGGGCAAGGTGGGCCTGTTCGAGGCCGGGCTGGCGGCCGGCGGAGTATGGCCGGTGATGCTGGTCGTCGGCGGCGCGGCCACCAGTCTGCTCACCCTGTACGCCATCGTGCGGGTGTGGGGCCGCGCCTTCTGGCGGCCCACGCCACTGACCGGGGCCGCCGTGGTGGCCGCGAGCGAGGACGACAGCGCGATGTCGCCGATCCAGGCCGAGCGTGTGGTGGTGCTGGACGCCGTCGATCACGTGCTGCCCGGCGCGCCGACGGTCGAGCTGCCATCCCGCATCCGGGCCCACGTGCTGCCCGCCAAGCTGCCGCGCGGCATGCTGGCGGCCACCGTCGGCGTCGTATTGGCCGGGTTGATGCTCACCGTGGCGGGCGGGCCGATCTACGGGTTCCTGGACCGCGCGGCGGGCGATATCGCCGACCCCCATGTGTACGTCTCGGCCGTATTGGACCAGCCATGACGGGATTCTGGGGTCAGCAACGTCGGACCATGCGCGGGCAGCGGGCGGAGCGCCGGTGGTCTGAGCACTGGCTGACCCATCTGCTTTCGATCGTGGCGCTCGTCGCCGTGTGGCTGGCGCTGTGGGGCGAGGTGACGACGAGCCTGGTGGCCGGAGGCATCCTGCTGGCCGTCCTGGTGCTCGTGCTGTTCCCGCTGCCGCCGCTGCACTTCCGTCTCGGGTTCCATCCCTGGTCGATGCTGGTGCTCATCGGGCGTTTCGCCGCGGACGTGGTGGCGGCCAGCATCCAGGTGTCGTACCTGGCGCTGCGGCCGACACCGCCGACCACCGACGTCGTCACGGTGCGGTTGGCCAGCGACTCGGACCTGATCCAGCATTTGACCGCGCTCGCGGTGTCGCTGATCCCGGGCAGCTTGATCATCGACGCCGACCCCGACCAACGGACCCTCACCGTGCACGTGCTGTACTCCTCACCTCGGTCGCCGGATGGCTTCGTGGCCGAGGTGCAGGCGCAGGAGCAACGGTTCCTCGCGGCGCTCAGCTCCGGCGCCCGCCGGCCCGGCCGAACGCAGGAGGTGAAACCGTGACCGTCACCGTGATCGTGGCGGGCGCGCTGTTCGGCGCCGGGGCCGCACTGGCCGCGATCCGCCTGGCCCGCGGCCCATCGCCGATCGACCGGACCGCGGCGCTGGATGTGCTGTTGGCGATCGTCGTCGGGGTGATCCTGTTGTCCGCGGCGGTGAGCCGCAGCGCCGCGGCCGTGGTGATCGCGGTCGTCGTCTCCCTGCTGGGGTTCGTCAGCTCCGCCGGCCTGGCGCTGCTGCTGCATCGGGAACGACGATGAGCGCCATGGATATCGCCGCGTCCGTCGCCCTGATCGGCGGGGCGGCGCTCAGCTTCGTCGCGGGTCTGGCCGTGCTGCGCTTCCCGGACGCGGCCACCAGGGTGCACGCGGCGACCAAGCCCCAGGTGCTCGGCATCGTGCTGTTGACGATCGGCCTCGGATTGCGTCTGGGCAGCGTCGCGATCATCGGCGAGTTCGTGCTGATCGTGCTGCTGCAGTTGTTCACCGCGCCGGTGGCGGCGCACCTGACCGTGCGGCAGGCGCTGCTGCGCGGCGGCGACCGCCCCACGCCCGGCCCGCCCGGCAGTGCACTCCCCGCCGATGACGCTCCGAGCAGCCCGTCGCCCGGCCGACCGGTCGATGGTCAGGGAGCCACCGACGGCCGGTAGGCACCGGCGAGAGGATGGGGGATGATGGATGCGTGAGCGCTGAAGACCTCGAGCAGTACGAGACCGAGATGGAGCTGCAGCTCTACCGCGAGTACCGCGACATCGTCGGGCAATTCTCCTACGTCGTCGAGACCGAGCGGCGGTTCTACCTCGCCAACGCCGTCGATCTGCAGGTCAAGGGCTCGGACGGCGATCTGTACTTCGAGGTGCGCATGTCCGACGCGTGGGTGTGGGACATGTACCGCCCGGCGCGCTTCGTGAAGAACGTGCGGGTGGTGACGTTCAAGGACGTGAACGTCGAGGAGCTCGACACGCCGGACATCCGGGTCCCCGAGGAGATGTAGCTCCGGCCCCCGGGCGACTTGTCCACCTGTCCGATATCCATCCCCAGCGCGGCCCCGCACCTGGCCCATCCGCGCACACTCCCGCATCGTCGAAGCGGCAGGGCGCACTGACGACGGTATCGAACCGCCGCGCATCGGCGCCGACACCGGACGAGTGCGGGAGCGGTACATGGCGGCCAAGGACGATCTCGGGCGGCGCGGCGAAGACATCGCCGCGCACTACCTCACCGAGCAGGGGCTGGTGATCCTCGCCCGGAACTGGCGGTGCTCCGAGGGCGAGCTGGACATCGTGGCCACCGACGGCATCGACACCGTGGTGTTCTGCGAGGTCAAGACCCGCAGCGGGACAGCGTTCGGCACGCCGCTGGAAGCGGTCACCCGCGCCAAGCGACGGCGGCTCCGGCGTCTTGCGTTCCTGTGGATGTCCGCCATCCGGCCGCGCGGCTGGCCGAAACTCCGGTTCGACGTGGTGGGCATCGTGCTGCGCGAGCACGCCGGCCCGGAGCTGACCCATGTCGCGGGTGCGTTCTGATGGGCCTCGGACACACCTACGCGGTGGCGTTGACCGGTGTGCGGGGCTCCGTGGTCGAGGTCGAAGCAGACATCGCCGACGGCATGCCGGGCACCACGGTCGTCGGAATGGGGGACATGGCCGTCGCCCAGGCGCGGGACCGCGTGCGTGCCGCCGTCGTGAACTCCGGATTCCGGTGGCCGCAGACCCGCATCACGGTCTCGCTCGCCCCGGCCGGAATCCACAAACGGGGCGCCGGATTCGACATGGCCATCGCCACGGCGCTCCTCGCCGCCAGCGACATCGTCCCGGGCGACGCGGTGTCCGATGTCGTCATGATCGGCGAGCTCGGACTGGACGGATCCGTCCGACCGGTCCCCGGCGTCCTGCCCGCGTTGCTCGCCGCGGTACAGGCCGGCCGATCGCGCGCGATCGTGGCGATCGACAACCTGCCCGAGGCCTCGCTGGTGCGCGGAGCCCAGGTGCGTGGCGTGGCGACACTGAAGGACCTGGTCGGGCACTTCCGGGGCCGACCCGACCGGCTGACGATTCCCGGCCCGCCCTGCGCGGCGCCGAGACCCGACATCCCCGATCTCTCCGACGTGTTCGGCCAAGCCGAGGCCCGGTTCGCGCTGGAGATCGCCGCCGCGGGCGGTCATCACCTGGCGATGATGGGCCCGCCCGGTGCCGGCAAGACGATGCTGGCCGCGCGGCTGCCCGGACTGCTGCCCCCGTTGACCGAGGAGGAATCCTTGGAGGTCACCGCCATCCACTCGGTCGCCGGCGTCCTCGACCCGCGCACCCCGCTGCTGACCACCCCGCCGTTCGTCGACCCGCATCACTCGGCGTCGCTGGCGGCCATGATCGGCGGTGGTTCCGGAGACATCCGCCCCGGCAGTGTCAGCCTCGCCCACCGCGGCGTGCTGTTCCTCGACGAAGCCCCCGAGTTCCGCTGCTCCGTGCTGGACTCGCTGCGGCAACCCATGGAATCCGGATCCGTGCTGGTGATGCGCGCCAAGCACGTGGCCCGCTTCCCGTCCCGGTTCCAGTTGGTGCTCGCCGCCAATCCGTGTCCGTGCGCGGCGGCCCGGGACATCGACTGCACCTGCCCGGCCGGGGTCCGGAGGCGCTACCAGAGCAGGCTGTCCGGGCCGCTGATGGACCGCGTCGACATCCGCATCGACGTGCCGCCCGTCGACGTCGTGGCGTTGGCCGGGCCGCCGTCGCGGCAAGAATCATCGGAGACCGTGCGCCGGCGCGTCGTGGCGGCCCGCGACCGGGCCTCCCACCGCTGGCGAGCCCAGGGCTACCGCTGCAACGCGGAGGCGCACGGCAAAGAGGTCCGCGAATGGTGGCGAGCGCACGGTCCTCGGCCCGCGCTGCTGGAGCGGGCGGTCCGCGTCGGCTCGTTGACCGCCCGCGGCTACGACCGCGTGCTGCGCCTGGCGCTGACGGTCGCCGACCTCGCCGGGCGCGGCACACCCGAGGATGCCGATGTGGCCCGCGCGCTGGCGCTCCGGTGCGGGGAGGCAGCATGAGCGCGCCCATTCCGGTGCACCCGCGCGCCGTGGCGCTCGCCGGGTTGGCGCGACTGTGCGAACCGCCGGTCAGCTCCCTGGTGGGCGCGTTCGTGGACTCGCTGGGTGCCGAAGCCGCCTGGCAGGCGATCATCCGCCGGCAGGTGCCGGACGAGATTCTGCGGGCGCTCGCGCCTCGGCTGGGCGACGAACCGCGCGCCCTCGTCGCTCGGGCTCGGGAGGATCTGCGTCGTGCCGCGGCGGTCGGAGCGGACATCATCGGCCCCGGCGACGACGACTGGCCCGCCGAGTCGTTCGCGCCGCTGCAATGGGTCCCGCCGTACGAACAGTGCGGGCACGCCTGGTCGCCGCTGGCCCTCTACCGCCGGGGCGGCACGGTGCCGGCGCAGCCCCGCGGCACCGTGGCGATCGTCGGATCCCGGGCCGCCACGCCGTACGGGGCCCGGATCGCGGCCGACATGGCCGCCGACGCGGTCGACGCGGGATGCACCGTGGCGTCCGGAGCCGCGTTCGGGATCGACGCGGCCGCACATCGGGGTGCGTTACACGGCGACACGCCGCGCGGCGCTGCGGCGGGCACCGTTCCCACCCTCGCGGTGCTCGCCTGCGGAATCGACCGGGCCTACCCGATCGCCCACCGCGCCCTGATCGACACGATCGGCGTCGACGGCGCGGTGGTCACCGAATACCCTCCCGGAAGCGTGCCCGCCCGCCACCGGTTCCTGGTGCGCAATCGACTGATCGCGGCGCTGGCCGAGGTGACCGTCGTGGTGGAGGCGGGTCGCCGATCCGGGTCGCTCAACACGGCCACCACGGCCGCCAATCTCGGCCGCGGCGTCGCGGCGGTACCTGGGCCCATCACGTCCGCGATGTCTTCCGGATGTCACGACCTGATCCGCGACGGCAAGGCGGTGCTCGTCACCTCCTGGCCGGACGTGCGCGGCCTGATGGGACCGCTCACGCCCTCCGAAGCGCCACGCCATGGTGCCGGCGGCCGGCTCGACGGGCTGGACCTGGTGAGCAGCCGCGTGCATGATGCGCTGCCGGCTCGGGGCGGCGCGCTGGTCGAGGTCATCGCCGCGGAGGCTGCCCTGCCCGTCGCGGACGTAATGGGAGCGCTGGCCGTGCTGCACACGGAAGGTCTGGCGCGCAAGAAGGACGGACTGTGGTGCCGCACGGCGGCCAGGTGACAGCCGTGTCACGCTTGACCATTCGCCCGCCGCGGGAGACCGTCACTACATGACGCACGGCGGAGAAGCGGCAGCCACGCCGGATGCCGGCGAATTCGCCGGCCCGATCGCCGACTACCGCCGATACCTTCAATCCGTCCGGGGTCTCGCCGAGCACACCGTCACGGCGTATGTCGGCGACGTGCTGTCGCTGCTGGACCATCTCGGTCGATACGGCGGCCGAACAGTGACGGACCTGAACCTGGCCGTCCTGCGAAGCTGGCTGGCACGACTGCGCACCGCCGGCGCGGCCCGATCGACCCTGGCACGCAAGGGCGCCTCGGCGCGGTCGTTCTGCGCGTGGTGTGTGCGCACCGGACTCATGGACAGCGACCCGTCCAGCCGCCTCGCCGTGCCCGCCCCGCGTCGGCATCTGCCCCGAGTGCTGCGCTCCGAGCAGGCCGCGGCGCTGCTGAACGAGCCGCCCACAGCGGCGCCATCCGAGCCCGGCGACGAGAGCGGCGGCGTCGGCGACGCCCACGACGCCGCGCTGGTGCTCCGCGATCAGGCCATGCTGGAACTGCTGTACGCGGCGGCGTTGCGCGTGTCCGAACTCACCGGTCTGGACCTGGACTCGCTGGAAGCTTCGCGGCGCGTGGTGCGGGTGTGGGGCAAGGGCGGCAAGGAGCGCACCGTGCCATACGGCATCCCGGCCGCCGTCGCCATCGATCGGTGGCTCGCCGCGGGCCGGCCGGTCCTGTCCGGCCCCGAGTCCGGCGCGGCCCTGTTCCTGGGCCGGCGCGGACGCCGCATCGACCCGCGAGCCGTGCGGGCCGTCGTGCACCGGCGCATCGCCGCGGTACCCGGCGCGCCCGAACTCGCCCCCCACGGTTTGCGACACAGCGCCGCCACCCACCTGCTGGAAGGAGGGGCCGATCTGCGCACCGTCCAGGAGCTGCTGGGCCACGCCAGCCTCGCGACCACACAGATCTACACGCACGTCTCCGCGGAGCGATTGCAGACCGTGTACCGCCAAGCGCACCCGCGGGCGTAACGCTGACGGGACGTGTGGTCTTCCGAGCGGCTGGAAAACGCCCCGGCAGGACTCCACGCAGGCCGCCGCGACGGGCGCTACTCGCCCCAGGGCTTCAACCGGACCCGCCACGGCCGGAACAGGGCGAGCGGGTCGAGGTAGACCCGATCCAGCAGCCGAGCACCCAGGTGCAGGCACACCGCCGGAGCACACGAGGCGTGCCCGGCCTCCAGAACGCCGATTGGCTGGCCGCGGGTCACCTCATCACCCGCCCCGACCAGGGCGCGGACCGGTTCGTACGTGGTGCGCATACCGCCCCGGTGCTCGATCGACACCACGCCGCGCCCGGCCACCGGACCGGCATAGACGACCGTTCCGTCCGCCGCCGCCAGCACCGTGGCACCCTTCGACGCCGCGAGATCCACGCCGCGGTGCCCGGGGCCGTAGCGCGTCGCCGGTGCCCGGAACGGGACCAGCACATCCAGCGGCAGGGGAGGGGCGAACACCTCGGCCGGGCTCCATCGCCCCGGCGTCGACCCGTCGGTCGCTGAACTCCCGGCAGCCGACCCGCCCGGTGCGGTATCGCCGGCAGCCGAACCGTTCGTTTCGGTACGGGCCACCGCCGAACCACCGGTTGCCGAATCGCCCACCGCGGCAACGGCCGCCGCTCGAGCCGGCGCGGGCGCGGCACGGGACGCCGGACCGGACGCGAGCGCCCCGACGGCGATCACCACCGCGGCGATGCGCACGAGCCCGGCCATGGCGTCATATTCGTGGCCCCGCGTCGCGGCGCTAAACGTGCGCGGCGCGCAGTGCATCAAAATCGGACAGGTGGATGACGTGCGGGTGCCCGCCGGGCTGATTTCGCGAAGCCGCAGCGATCGCGTACGCTGGTCGATGCAGTCCGCTCACCGAGCGGGCTGACTTCGCACGCCTCAATGCCGTGCCGGTGACCGGAGCCAGTCTCCCTCGAGCCGGCCGGACGTGAGACCCGAGGTCCCGCGCCACGCCTTTCGGGGTGCTCCGTCGTCATCGGCGGGCGTCCCGTGGCCATGCGTGGGTGGGTCGCATCGGAGGCGTCAGGGCCGCAGCCCACCGGGCACGCGGCGACAACCGAAACCCGCGCCGCGGGCAGCGACCGGCGACGGCACCTGGTGTGCCGCGTCCGGAATGCTGTGCCGGCGCCCACACGAAAGGACGACCATGGCAGTCGTCACCATGCGCCAGCTCCTCGACGCCGGCGTGCACTTCGGGCACCAGACCCGTCGGTGGAACCCGAAGATGAAGCGCTTCATCCTGACCGAGCGCAACGGTATCTACATCATCGACCTGCAGCAGACGCTGGGGTACATCGACCGTGCCTTCGACTTCGTCAAGAGCACCGTCGCGCACGGCGGCACCATCCTGTTCGTCGGCACCAAGCGACAGGCACAGGAGGCCATCGCGAACGAGGCGGCCCGTGTCAACATGCCCTTCGTCAACCAGCGCTGGTTGGGCGGCATGCTCACGAACTTCTCCACCGTGCACAAGCGTCTGCAGCGGCTGAAGGACCTCGAAGCGATGGAGACCTCGGGCGAGTTCGCCGGCCGCACCAAGAAAGAGGTGCTGCTGCTCACCCGCGAGAAGGACAAGCTCGCCAAGACCCTCGGCGGCATCCGCGACATGGCCAAGGTGCCCAGTGCCATCTGGGTGGTGGACACCAAGAAGGAGCACATCGCCGTGGGCGAGGCTCGCAAGCTGGGCATCCCGGTCGTGGCCGTGCTGGACACCAACTGCGATCCGGACGAGGTGGACTACCCGCTGCCCGGTAACGACGACGCCATCCGCTCCGCGACGCTGCTGACGAAGGTCGTCGCCGAAGCGGTCGCCGCCGGACTGCTGGAACGCTCCGGCTCGGCCGCCGTCGCCGCCGGCGAGGAGCCGCTGGCCGAGTGGGAGCGCGAGATGCTGGAGGCCCAGACGGCCGACGCG
>JBIQMQ010000002.1:24003-42850 GCA_044463185.1 Nakamurella lactea
GGAGCCGCTGGCCGAGTGGGAGCGCGAGATGCTGGAGGCCCAGACGGCCGACGCGAGTGCTGCGGCGTCCGCCGACGCGGCCCCGGCGACGACGGTCGACGCTGCCGTCTCCGAGCCTGCCGACGCGCCGCAGGGCGATGCGCCGGCCCAGCCTGACGCCGCGGCCGCCGAGTAGGCCGCACACCGATCACACATGACCTGTGCCGCCGATCCGGGCGGGGACGCTGCGGCGCCCCGCCCGGACCGATGGCGCGGCCCGCGGGCGAAGGCCGGTGATCCCGTGCCCGCCCAATCTGGAGGAGACAACCATGGCGAATTTTTCCGCTGCTGACGTGAAGCGGCTGCGCGACCTGACCGGCGCCGGCATGCTGGACTGCAAGAAGGCGCTCGACGAGGCCGACGGCGACTTCGACAAGGCCAAAGAGATCCTGCGCATCAAGGGCGCCAAGGACGCCGGCAAGCGTGCCGAGCGCACGACGGCCGAAGGCATGGTGGCCGCACACGGCAACGCGCTCATCGAGCTGAACTCGGAGACCGACTTCGTGGCGAAGAACGCCGAGTTCCAGGAGCTGGCCGCGAAGCTGGCCGCGGTGGCGGACGCCTCCGACGGCACCCTGGAATCGGTCCTGGCCGCAGACCTGGACGGCACCTCCGTCGCCGACACGATCACCGCGCTGTCCGGCAAGATCGGCGAGAAGCTGGTCCTCAACAGGGTCGCGAAGCTGGCCGGCCCGACGGCCGTGTACCTGCACAAACGCTCCGCGGACCTGCCCCCGGCGATCGGCGTGCTCGTGTCGTACACCGCGGACGGCGCATCGGACGGCGCTGCCGCCGCCGAGGCGGCGCGAGGCGCCGCGATGCAGGTGGCATCGCTGCGAGCGAAGTATGTGACCCGTGACGACGTCCCCGCCGACGTCGTCGCCAACGAGCGCCGCATCGCCGAGGCGACGGCCCGCGAGGAGGGCAAGCCGGAGGTGGCCCTGCCCAAGATCGTCGAGGGTCGCGTGAACGGCTTCTACAAGGAGGCCGTGCTCACCGAGCAGGCTTCGGTGCGCGACAGCAAGAAGACGGTCGGTGCGCTGCTGGCCGACGCCGGCGTCACCGTTACCTCCTTCGTCCGCTTCGAGGTCGGCACGCTCTGACATTCCGATGCCCGGTCGTGGTGCGCAGTGCGCCATGGCCGGGCACAATCGGCGGAGCGAGTGACCGAGCGAGAAGGAGCGACGATGCCATCGGTGGATGCCCCAGGACTGGGTGACGACGTCGAAGGGGCTGCGGGTTCCCCGCGCCGTCCGCTTCGCCGGGTGATGCTCAAACTCGGCGGGGAAATGTTCGGCGGAGGCGGTGTCGGCGTCGACCCGGACGTCGTGTCCACCATCGCGCGGCAGGTCGCCGAGGTGGTGCGCGGCGGCGTGCAGGTGGCGATCGTGATCGGCGGCGGCAACTTCTTCCGCGGTGCCCAGCTCCAGCAGCGCGGCATGGACCGGGCCCGGGCGGACTACATGGGCATGCTCGGCACCGTGATGAATTGCCTGGCGCTGCAGGACTTCCTGGAACGCGAACAGCAGATCGACACACGCGTGCAGACGGCCATTACGATGGGTCAGGTCGCCGAGTCGTACATCCCGCGCCGGGCGATCCGCCACCTGGAGAAGGGCCGAGTGGTGATCTTCGGGGCGGGCGTCGGCATGCCGTTCTTCTCCACCGACACCACCGCCGCGCAGCGGGCCCTGGAGATCGGCGCGGAGGCCGTACTGATGGCCAAGGCAGTCGATGGGGTGTACGACGCCGACCCACGGCGGGTCGACGAAGCCACCATGTTCGGCGAGATCACCCACCGTGAGGTGCTGGAACGGGGCCTCCAGGTCGCGGACGCGACGGCATTCAGCCTCTGCATGGACAACAACATGCCGATGATCGTGTTCAACCTGCTGGTCGAGGGCAATATCGCCCGAGCCGTGGCCGGTGAGCGGATCGGCACTCTGGTGCATACCCCGCCCCGGTAGGCTCTGGTCAGTCCGAGTTTCATCCTGAACCCAACGAGAAGGCACCCGGCTGAGCCATGATCGACGAAACCCTCTTCGATGCCGAAGAAAAGATGGACAAGGCCGTCGCGGTCGTCAAGGACGACCTGGCGACGCTGCGCACCGGGCGCGCCAATGCGCACATGTTCGGCCGGGTGACCATCGACTACTACGGCTCGCCGACCCCGCTGCCGCAGCTCGCCACGATCACCACCCCCGAGGCGCGCATGGCCATCATCAAGCCGTACGACGCCTCCCAACTACAGGCCGTGGAAAGGGCGATCCGGGACTCCGACCTGGGCGTCAACCCGTCCACCGACGGCGCCGTGATCCGCGTCGTATTCCCGCAGCTCACCGAGGAACGCCGCCGCGAGCTGGGCAAGGTCGCGCGGGCCAAGGGCGAGGAGGCGAAGGTCGCGATCCGCAACGTGCGCCGCAAGGCCAAGGAAGAACTCGACCGGATGAGCAAGGACGGCGACGCCGGCGAGGACGAAGTGGCGCGTGCCGAGAAGGAACTGCAGGCCGTCACCGACCGGTACACCGCTCAGGTCGACGAGCTCGTCAAGAACAAGGAAGCCGAACTGCTCGAGGTCTGATCACCCGGGCAGCCCACCATGACATCGCCTCCCACCGGGCCGCGCGGCCCCGTGCCGTCGCCGGCGGCCGCGGCGCGCCCGTCACGGGCCGGCCGAGACCTGCCGAAGGCCATCGGCGTCGGTGTCGGCGTCGGGGCCGTGGCCATCGCGCTGCTCGCGTTGTGGCGGCCGGGCTTCGTGGGCCTCGTCGCCGTCGTGATGGCCGCCGCCGTCTGGGAGATGCGCGGCACGCTGGCACGTGCCCGGGGCATCGCCCTCTCGTGGCTTCCGGTCATGGCCGGGGCGGTCGGCACCGTGCTGTGCACGTGGTGGTGGGGCCACCGAGCCCAAATCGTAGGACTGGCGCTCACCGCGCTCGCCGTGCTGTTCCACCGGCTGCGCGGCGGCGCGAACGGCTACCTGACCGACGTCGGCGCCTCCATCTTCCTGGCCGTGTACCTCGGCGGGTTCGGCTCGTTCGCCACCCTGCTGGTGCACCCCGAGGACGGTTTCGGCCGCATCCTGGTGTTCCTGATCGCCGTCGTGTGCTCCGACACCGGCGGCTACGCGGTGGGGGTGCTGTTCGGCAAACACCCGATGGCGCCCACCATCTCGCCCAAGAAGTCCTGGGAGGGCTTCGCCGGGTCGTTGGTGGTGGCGACGGTCGGCGCAGCCGTCGCGATGCCGCTGCTGCTGGACGCGCCCTGGTGGCAGGGCGCCGTGCTGGGCGTCGTCGTATCGCTCGTCGCGGTGGGTGGGGATTTGGCGGAGTCGCTCATCAAGCGCGACATCGGGGTGAAGGACATGGGCACGCTGGTGCCCGGGCACGGCGGTGTGATGGACCGGCTGGATTCGCTGCTGCCGTGCGCCGTGGTGAGCTGGCTGCTGTTCGCGGTCTTCCTGCCGGTGTGAGCACGGCAGCGGAAACCCGGCGCGGTCAGCTCGCCGCTGCCCAGTGGTTGAGCCCGCTGTCGTCCAGTCGGCACAGGTAGAGGCGACCGTCGGCGGCGTAGCCCGTCATGGTGCGGCTCAGGCATCCGCCGCCGTCCACCACCGCCCGCCAGCGCAGCGTTCGGTCCTTTTGGTCCACCTGGCAGAACAGCGTGGTGCCGGCGGCGTCGCTGGATGCGGCCGCGAGCTTCGGGCAGGGAGCGCCCGCGATATCCGCGCCGGGACGCGGGGCCGTCACCGTGCCAGAGCCTGTCGTCGCGGTCCCGGTCGCCCCGGTCCCGGTCGCCGGAGTGCTGGAGACGGGAACGCCCGCCGTGTCGCTCGTCGCGACCGTGGCCGAGGACGGCGTCATACTCGTCGTCGTATCGGGCGGCTGGTCGGTCGCGACACCCGTCGTGACCGCGTCCTCCGTGGGAGGCGTCCCTGGGGTGCTCGGCGGCAGCCAGGTCACGACCGTGCTGGACGACGGGGAGATTGCCGGCGTGCTGCGTGTCGACGCGGGTGAGGCGGCGGCCGACTGCGTCGGGATCGATGCCGGCTGCAATCGGTCGGCGCGTTCGAGCTGCCCGGCGTGCAGTACCACGCCGACCAGTACACCGACGGTGATCGACAGGACTGCGCCGCCGACGGCCCAGCCGGCCACCTTGTTCATGGCGTATCCGCCGCCGGATTACCGATCCAGGTTGAGCGGAGTGCCCTCCGCCCGTGTGCCCTCGGCGTCCGCAGCATGATTGGCGGAAGCCGCGGCCGTGGCCTCGGCGCGAGAAGCACCCGAGGTCGACTCGGCGGGCGACGAGTCCGCGTTCTCGAGCTGGGCGGACACCTTCTCCCAGGACAGCGACACCGGCGGTGCCGGCGGATGCCACTGCGGGGCCGTCGACGAGAACATGTTCGGTGCCTTGCTGGAGATCGCCGCCGGGTCCGCCGGGAACGAGTCCGGGCTGGGGCGCTGGTTCTCCAGCGCCAACGGCTCCAGCGTCTTGCGCACGGTCGCCATGGTGTCGGTGAGGTCGCCCAGCCTGCCGCTCAGGTCCAGGATTTGCTGCTGCAGCTCCGATCGCAGCGACACGAGTTTGCGCACGGCTTCGTCGGCCTCGGCCACCCGCTGGTGCGATTCCGCTGCGGCGCGCCGCAGCATGTCCTCGGCGTGTGCGTTCGCCGACTCCACGATGTTGCGGGCGTGGGTGTTGGCCTGGTCGATGCGGTGCGCGGCGTCGGCGCGGGAGGTCTGCTCCGCCTCGGCGATCGCCCGGTGCGCCTGGCGGCGCCGCGCCTCGATCGCGAGCTCGTAGTCCTCCTCCTGCTTGGCACGGTCCGCGGCAGCGGCGGCGGCCAGGTGCTCGGCGCGCTCGCGGGCGTCGGACAGCGTCTTCTCGGCGCTGGCGTGCGCCTCGGCCATCAGCCTCTTTGCCTGCTCGTAGATCGCGGCGCGGGTCTGCTCCAACTCGGACCGGCTGGCCTCGATCTCGGCCTGGGCGCGCGCGATCTCCGTCTCGGTCTCGTTGCGCATCGCGGTCAGTTCCGCGACGGTGTCGGTGCGCAGCTTCGCCGTCTCCAGCTCGGCGGCCCGGCGGAGCTGGCCGGTCTCGATGTCGGCGTTGCTGCGGATTTCCGCGGCGTACCGGTCGGCGGACGCGCGGATGTCCGCGGATTCCTCCTCGGCGATCTGGAACAGCCGCTGCATGCGCGCGGACAGCGCCGACATGGTCACGGGCTGGCCGGCCGCCCGGTCGAGTTCCTCCCGGAGCGAGTCGGCTTCGCTGTGTGCGGTGGTGAGCTCGGCACGCAGCGCGGCGAGGTCGGATTTGGCCGAATTGAGGCCGGTGGTGAGCTCGTCGATGCGCTGGGACGTCGATGCGCGTTCCTGGTCCGCCGTGGTCAGCGCGCGCTCCAGCCGGGCGATGTAGGAATTCACTTCGTCGGGGTCGTAGCCGCGCTTGACGGTGGTGAATTGCTCTGCTGCCGGACCGCTCGCACTGGACGTCATGGCCATACAGTACCGACCAGTGTGGCGCGCGCAATAATCACGGTGCTTCGACCAGCTCGAGTAGCACCCCACCTGCGTCTTTGGGGTGTACGAAGTTGATGCGCGAACCCGCCGTACCCCGCCGCGGCTCGTCGTAGAGCAGGCGTAGCCCGCGGGCCGACAACGTCGCGGCCGCGGCGCGCACATCGGCCACCCGCACGGCAAGTTGCTGCAGGCCCGGGCCGTTGCGATCCAGGAACCTTGCGATGGTGCTATCCGGCCCGGCGGGCGCGATGAGCTGGATGCGCGCCGCCGACGTCCCCCGGTCGAAGACGATCATGGCCTCGTCGATCTGCTGCTCCGCGTTGGTCTCGCGATGCTCGAGGGCCCCGCCCAGCACGTCGGTGTGGAACGCGATCGCCGCGTCGAGGTCCGGGACCGCGATGCCCACGTGATCGACGGCGATGACGCCGATACCGCGCAGGGCTGCCTCGGTGCTGCCATCTGTGACGCTGTTCATGGCTTGCAGCCTATCGATAGCGGCTGGGCTCGACTGCGCTACCGTCAAGACCATGACAAGCGCCATGACTAGCACCGTGATCGTCGCAGGTGCGCGTACCCCCATCGGCCGGTTGTCCGGCGCGCTGGCGCCGCTGAGCGCCACCGATCTCGGCGGCGTCGCGATCCGTGGGGCGCTGCGCCGCGCGGCCGTCGACCCGGGCGATGTGGACTACGTGATCATGGGCCAGGTGCTGCAGGCCGGCTGCGGCCAGATCACCGCCCGGCAGGCCGCCGTCAAGGGCGGCATCAGTATGGACGTGCCGGCTCTGACGGTGAACAAGGTCTGCCTGTCCGGACTGGACGCCATCGCGTTGGCCGACCAGCTCATCCGGGCCGGCGAGTTCACGACGGTGGTGGCCGGTGGCATGGAGTCCATGACCAACGCCCCGCACCTGCTGCCCGGCTCCCGCGCGGGCTTCAAGTACGGAGACGTCACGCTGCGCGACCACATGGCGTACGACGGACTGTGGGACGTCTTCACCAACGAGGCCATGGGCAACCTCACCGAGGCGCACAACACCGGAGAGCGTGGTCCCGAGCTGACCCGCGAGGAGCAGGACGCGTTCGCCGCCCGTTCGCATCAGCGGGCCGCGGCCGCCGCGGAGGCGGGCCGGCTGGCCGAGGAGATCGAGCCCGTCGAGGTGGCGGGCCGGAAGGCGAGTATGACGGTATCCGCGGACGAAGGCATTCGTCCGGATACCACGGTCGAGAGCCTCGGAAAGCTGCGCCCGGCGTTCCGGCCGGACGGCACGATCACGGCCGGGTCGTCCTCGCAAATCTCGGACGGCGCCTGCGCCGTCGTCGTGATGGACAAGGCGGAAGCGGAGCGCCGCGGCCTTTCCTACCTGGCCGAGATCGGCGCGCACGGCGTCGTCGCCGGGCCGGACTCGTCGCTACAGCACCAGCCGGCGAATGCGATCCGGGCCGCCGCCGCGAAGGCCGGTGTCGATCCGGCCGGGTTCGACCTGTACGAGATCAACGAAGCGTTCGCCGCAGTCGGCATCGCGTCGGCGCGGGATCTGGGCGTGGCCGAGGACATCGTCAACGTGAACGGCGGGGCGATCGCTCTCGGCCACCCGATCGGCATGTCCGGTGCGCGTCTGGTGCTGCACCTGGCCATGGAACTGCGGCGGCGCGGAGGAGGCCGCGGCGTGGCCGCGCTGTGCGGCGGCGGCGGCCAGGGCGATGCGCTGATCCTCGACGTCCCGGCAGGAACGTGACCGGGTGGCGCGTAGCGATGGGGTGCCGATGACGAACGGGCAGGGGTGACGCGACGGTGCTGACCGAGCCCGGCGCGGCCCTCGCCGATCGGGTGGCTGCCGCCCGCGCCGGGTCGGTGCGCGCCATCGCCCGGCTGCTGACCGTCGTGGAGAACGGCGGTGCCGCAGCGGCCGAGGTCGCCGCGGCGCTGGCCGGGCTGCCTCGTCAGGCGCACATCGTCGGCATCACCGGCGCTCCGGGCGCCGGCAAATCGACCTTGACGGCGGCGCTGCTGCGCGAGCTGCGCGCGGCGGACCGCCGCGTCGCGGTGCTGGCGGTGGACCCGTCCAGCCCGTTCACCGGCGGCGCGCTGTTGGGTGACCGGGTCCGCATGGTCGACTTCGCCACCGATCCCGCGGTCTTCATCCGGTCGCTGTCCTCACGAGGGCACCTGGGCGGGTTGTCCGTCGGCACCCCGGGGGCCGTGGATCTGATGTCCGCGCTGGGATTCGACACGGTCATCGTCGAAACCGTCGGCGTCGGACAGAGTGAGATCGACGTGATCAACCTGGCGGACACGGTGGCCGTGGTGCTGGCGCCCGGCATGGGGGATGCCGTCCAGGCGGCGAAGGCCGGCATCATGGAGATCGCCGACATCCTGGTGGTGAACAAGGCCGACCACGAGGGGGCCCGGGCCACCGCCCGCGAAGTGCGCGCCATGCTGCTGGACGCCGCCCGTGACGCCGCAGCGTGGCCGATCCCGGTGCTCAGCACGATCGCCGAACGCGGCGACGGGGTGGACGAGTTCGCGGCGGCGCTGAATCGGCACCGCCGGCATCTGGTCGACTCGGGCGAACTCGAGCAGCGCCGACTGCGCCGGGCGGTGACCGCCGTTCAGGCCGTCGTGGTGGACGGGCTGCGCCGGCAGCTGGCCTCACCGGAGGGGCAGGCCGAACTGGAACGAGCCGCGGGCTGCGTCATCGGCGGTGCCACCGATGTGTACGCCGCCGCGCGGGCCGTCACCGGGTGGCTGCGCAGGTGACCCTTGAGCGGGTGAGCGGCGCCGGTTACTCGAAGTCGCCCGCCGCCCGGCGCACCTTGGTGAGCACCGCGGACAGCTTGTTGGCGTCGGACTCCGTCAGCCCGACCAGCCCGAAATCGGCCTTCATCACGGCGGCCGTGGCGGGCTGAAGGCGCTCGGTGCCCTCCGGGGTGATCTCGACCAGCGTGGTGCGGCGATCCGACGGGTGTCGCAGCCGGCGCACCAGCCCGTCGGCCTCCAGCCGGTCCACGATGTTGGTGATCGACGTGGGGTGCAGTTGCAGCCGTTCGCCCATCAGGCGCATCGGCAGCGAGCCGCGTTGCGAGAACGACAGCAGCACCAGGGCCTCGTAGCGGGCGAAGGTGAGGCCGTGCGGGCGGAGCGCCTCGTCGACCGACGCCTGCAGGATCTGCTGGACGCGCATGATGCTGGTGACCGCGTTCATCGCCCAGTTGGGTCCGATGCGCTGGCTCCAGGTGTCCGCGGCCTTGGCGATGGGGTCGAACGGGAGCGCGTGCGGCGCGACTTTGATGCTCATTACCCGACGGTAGCAACAGTCGACGCCGGGCCGAATAGTAGGACGTCCTATAGTCGGATATCATAAGACCATGACTTCGTCACGCACCGAACTGACCGACGCCGGAGCGGCCGACACCGCTGTGAGCGCAGCCGAGATCGACGCGGGCAGGCGCCGATGGCAGCAGCGGTACGAGGCGGCCGAGGCCGCCGGGCGGGTGCGCGACGCCGACTTCACGACGCTGTCCGGGCTGGAGGTGGATCCCGTCTACGGGCCGCCGCCGGGCGACGCGCCGAGCGGCTTCGAGCGCATCGGTTGGCCGGGCGAGTACCCCTTCACCCGCGGAATCCACACCACCGGATATCGCGGCAAGCCCTGGACCATCCGGCAGTTCGCCGGGTTCGGCAACGCCCGCGACACCAACGCCCGCTACAAGATGATCCTGGCCGAGGGCGGCGACGGACTGTCCGTCGCCTTCGACATGCCGACCCTGATGGGGCGCGACTCGGACGATCCACGCTCCCTGGGCGAGGTGGGGCACTGCGGTGTCGCCATCGATTCCGCCGCCGACATGGAGGTGCTGTTCGACGGCATCGACCTGGCCGGTGTCACGACCTCCATGACGATCTCCGGGCCGGCCGTGCCGGTGTTCTGCATGTACCTGGTCGCCGCCGAGCGACAGGGCGCGATGATCGACCATCTCAACGGCACCCTGCAGACCGACATCTTCAAGGAGTACATCGCGCAGAAGGAATGGTTGTTCGCCCCGGAGCCGCACCTGCGCCTGATCGGCGACCTGATGGAGTACTGCACGGCCACCATCCCCGCCTACAAGCCGCTGTCGGTCTCCGGCTACCACATCCGGGAGGCGGGCTCCACGGCCGCGCAAGAGCTCGCCTACACCCTGGCGGACGGCTTCGGCTACGTGGAGCTGGGGCTGTCCCGCGGGCTGGACGTGAACGAGTTCGCGCCGGGGCTGTCGTTCTTCTTCGACGCGCACATCGATTTCTTCGAGGAGATCGCGAAATTCCGTGCGGCACGGCGCATCTGGGCCCGATGGATGCGCGACGTGTACGGGGCGACCGCCCCGCGGGCGCAATGGCTCAAGTTCCACACCCAGACCGCCGGCGTGTCCCTGACCGCGCAGCAACCGGAGAACAACATCGTGCGCACCGCGATCGAAGCGCTGGCCGCGGTACTGGGCGGTACCAACTCGCTGCACACGAACGCGCTGGACGAGGTGTTGGCGCTGCCGACGGACAAGAGCGCGCAGATCGCGCTGCGCACCCAGCAGGTGATCATGGAGGAGACCGGAGTCACCAACGTCGCCGACCCGCTGGGCGGGAGCTGGTACATCGAGGCGCTCACCGACCGCATGGAGGCGGAGGCGGAGCGGATCTTCGGCACGATCAAGGGCTTCGCCCGGCAGGCGGTGCCTTCCGGGCATCACCCGATCGGCGAGATGACGTCCGGCATCCTGCGCGGCATCGAGAACGGCTACTTCACCGGCGAGAGCGCCGACGCCGCGTTCGCCTACGCAATGGCGCTGGATCGCGGTACCAAGAAGATGGTCGGCGTCAACTCGCTCACCGGCGGCGTGGGTGACGACCTGGCCATCCTGAAGATCTCCGATGCCGTGGAGAAGGAGCAGAACGCCGCGCTGGCCCGCCGTCGCGAGGGTCGCGACAACGCGGAGGTGCGGCGCCGCTTGGCGGAGATGACGACCGTCGCGGCGGGAGCCGGCAACCTGATCCCGCCGATGTTGGCCGCCGCACGCGCCGAAGCCACCCTCGGCGAGATCTGCAACGCCCTGCGCGAGGTGTGGGGCACCTACACCGAGCCCGCCCGGATCTAGAGCGGCCCGGGAGCCAATCGCCGGCCACAAGGCACTTCTGCGCTGCCACAGGTGACACCCGCGCGCCCGCGATCTGCGGGGTCAACATTCGGGGGGCTGTCCTCGGACGGCAACCTACTGCGATGCGTCTGCCGGCGGCATCTCGTCGACGTGTTGCAGCGCCCAGATGGCGGCCTGTGATCTGTTTTGCACGCCCAGCTTCTGAAAGATGTGGCTCGCGTGGTGCCACACCGCGTTGATCGATATGTCGAGCCGCTGTGCGATCGACCTGTTGTCGAGTCCTTCACCGATCAGGGCGACGACTTGGCGTTCGCGCGGTGTCAGCCGCGGACGGTCTCCGGCGTCCGCATGCGATGGTGCGCTGCGATCGATTACGGAAGGCGAGTGGGCAACCTGTAGCGCGTAAGCCAATGCGTTCCGACAGTTGTGACGCCAGGGCGAGGTCACACCGCGCCGCGTCTCGCGCAGATACTCGGCCGCCGGCAGACTGTTCTCCAGGCCTGCCACTGTCCGGTGATAGCGCTCCACGACATGTGGGGGTAAGTGAGCAAGAAGTACCGACATCCGATCGATCACCATGCCGTGCAGACGGGCGGCGTCGGCGTTGTCGGCGCGGGCCACCGCGATGAACACGAGGGTCATGATCGCCATGCCGGATGCGATCCACGTGTCGTGATCCAGCACCAGGCGGAGTGCACGCGCCACCAGCTCAGCGGCGCGCCCGTAGTGACCTTGCTTGAGAGCAAAGTCGGCGAGAGTCACCAGGACGATCGACTCCCGGCGGGGCTCGTTGAGGGTATGACTGAGGTCGGCAAGCTCCGTCAACGACGGAACGCCACCGGGCACCTGGGGTGGCAATTCGGGAAGCGTGCGCAGCAGCAGTCCGGCCAACATTCGCGACTGCGGGTCTTCGACCCGACGGCTCCGCACCAGTGCACTGATCGCGTAGCTGCTTGCGCGCTCCAGATCGCCGACCTGGTGCGCGAACATGCCTGCCCACGCCTCGAACCGTGCCAACCACCGCACGTCACCACAAGAGGTGGCCAATTGCAGGCCTTCGCGGAGGCACTCCTGAATCAGCGGCACGTCGTGCGTGACAGGGAACCCTTGCACCATGACGGACAGTGCCCGCAACAGCGGCGCCGGTTCGTCTTGATCGCGGAGCATCGTCAGGCCGCGCCGCCACTGCTTGATGGCCTGCTCCCGCCGGTCCCGCCCGTCGGGGCCGAGCAGCACCAGCAGGGCATGCCCGGTGAGCGCGGACGCCAGCGACGGCCCCGGCGGCAGGTCCGGGTCACGGAGGAGCCTCGCGAGCCGGTCGGCGATGTCTTGATGTCGGCCGAGTCGGGACGCAACCATCGCGAGTACGCCGCCCGTCCGCAAGGCCGCATCCATCTCGCGGCGCTGCACCTGAAGGTCGAACACCGTGATCAGGTCTGACTGCATGGCCCCGGCCAGCGCGATGGCGCTGTCCTCCCGCCCGGCAATCGCCAGCGCATGGACCCGACCGACGATGCCACCAATGACATCGACATACCGTTCGACATACTCGCGCGGCGACGGCGCGACTGAATCGTCCGTGCCCGCGAACGCTCGGAGCAGCCTGGACAGTCGGTATCCGGATTCCGGCCGGGTGGCGCCGCGGGTTGCTTCGACGAGATGCAGCTTGCCAAGTGACGCCAACGCCCGTGGCACGACGTCACCCGGTAAATCCACGACCGCGGCCGCCTGGGCCCCGGTGAACGAGTCGTGAAACAGGCTGGTGGCCGCCGTTACCAGGCGTGCCTCTCGTGGTATCGCCGACAAGGTGCGGGCAAGTGCCTCGCGCATGCTCGGTGTCGCGGATTCGAGAGGCGGTGCCAATTGCAGGAGGCACTCGCGATCGTCTCGAAGTGACTCCATCAGTCGCGTAGGCGTCATCCACGGCGTTCGCTCGGCTGCCAACGCGATCGCCAGCGGCCAACCGTCTAGTCGTGCGCACAGCTCCGCGACCGTATCCAGGTCGGCATCCGTGATGACGGCTTCGGGCTGGCTGGCCGCAACTCGTTCGAGGAAGAGAGCGACTCCGGGGCTGCCCCGGTGCACACCCGGCGGCGCGCCGACCGGGGAGAGTGGCAGCGGCCCGACCGCAATCGTCCGTTCCCCAGGGACGTCCAGCGGGCGCACCGCGCAGGCGAGGACTGTCAGCTCGCGCCGGTCCGCGGCCGCGCGCAGTTCGCGCACCAGCCGCAACGGACGGTCCTCGGCGTCGACCACCGCGAGGATTCGCGAATCGGAGCGGGCCCGGGCCGACGGACGGTCGGGCCGCCGCAACGATTCGATCGCCCGCTCAAGTTGCCGCCCCGCCGTTTGCCGACCGCGAACTGGGCCGATCCGGAGGATGCGATCGTAGCCGGACCCGAATCGACGAACCGCCTCCGCCGCCAATCGCGATGTGCCCATGCCGACGGGGCCGTACAGCGTGATGCAGCCTGTAGCTGGATCGTGCAGCAGGTCGCTGATTTTTTTGAGTTCAATGCGACGGCCAAACAGGCTGCCGACTAATGCATGCCTCTTCGCGTTTGTCGCCACCACTGCCTTGCCCGCCTGTGCACCCACCAGGCCCCTGAGGGTGCAGGAACCTGCATATCGGACCATAACCCGTTCGCCTTAATGTCGTAACCCATGGTGGGTATTTCACGCCATCGGATGAATTGAGGCGGTCGGGATGACAACGAATGGCTACACGCAGCGGATGGTTTCGATACTCAGCGCGTTCGTGATGGTGGCTGCGGTCACCACCGCAGTGTCGCTGCCCGCGACCGCGGCAGCCGTGCCCGCCGACCATCCGACCCTCGGCTCCGGCTCTGTGCAGGTATCGAACCAGCCGGCCTGGCCCGCCTATTTCCTGCGTGACAACGACACCGATTACCAGACCGGATATACCGAGCAGGGCACTCTCGCCGCCGTATACGGGCACGGAGACGGGGCCGACGCGGCAGTGTATGCGTCGACGGTGCCGTACGACCAGCACAGCAATCAGCCCGCAGTGCCGGGCCCGTCACGGCTGACTGCAGTCGGCGACCTGACTGGCGACGCCAACCACGAACATCAGTACATCGCTGTGGCGGGCGGGCCGGGAGATCGCACCATCACCATCTTCGGGCCGCAATCCGGCTCCTTCCCGATTGTGGCGCAACAATCGCTGGATGCGAGCGTCGGCAGCGTGACGGGCCTAGCCATCCTGGGTGACGGCACACTGGTGGTGACAACAACTACCGCGTTCCAGTCGTGGAAGCTCAGCGGCAGCACACTGGTTCAGAAAGTGTCTCAACCGTCGGCTGCGTTGCTGTTCCCCATTGTTCCTGGTTCCGCTTTGGATTACCTCGATCCTGCTGACGTCCTGGACATTGCGCACCTGCCGTGGTGGCGGTCGAGCGACGCGTCGACCAATCCGGCAGCATCGGAAAATCGTGATCTCATTCGCAATAGCTTCGAGGTGCTGTATTGGTGGGGCGAGAAAATCTACGCAAGTACCGTGACAGTGTTGGCGGACGGCGGCTTTCAGGTCGGCGCGCGGCGCCTGATGAGCGATCGGAATGTGCCTGAGTTCTCGGGCATCGTCGCCGGTCGGATTGCCTACACCTACACACACGTCACCCCGGCCGACGACTATTCGACCAAGAAAGAGGTCGCGGTCGAGTTGTATTTCGCGGATGAGCCTGGATACGCCGAAGTATCGGTGGAGAGTCCCGGCATCCACACACTCATAGGGAAATCGGAGTGCGTCACCACGCTGGACACCACAGACCCGGCGAACGTGCCGGAGCTGGTCGGAGTTGCCCGACCGTCGGCGACGTCATCCGCGTTCGCCTGCGCCCACGTCGTCACTGACGCGATCTGGGTGACCGTGTTCGACGCGAGTAGGGGCCTGGTCGCCGATGCAACCACGGTGACCCCGGGATACAGCCAACTCGGCGCGCCGCATATCGCGCTGGAGAACACGCCGGAGTATCTCGATGACGCTCGCTGGGCACTGTTCCCGCCACCTGCGCCGGCGATACCGAACACTCCGGCGTACGAAGCCTGGTTGAAGAGTTTTCCGGACGACCAGGTGCGCGATCAGGTGAGCCTGAGCATGGCATTCGCCGCGACATCCACCGGTGGAGCGCAGGCAACACTGCTTGCCTCGCGCACCTACTGCTTGCAGGACAGCTGCGACCCGGCCAAGACGGGAACGGGATTGCCGCGCCAGGCGTACCCAACATCTACCTGGGTGACCCCGATCGGAGCCGCCGCGCCAACCGGCGGCCCGCAGATTTTCGTCCCGCTGCCGCCCACCGCGAATCAGGTGGTCATCAAGCCGGACGACCCGACGCACCCGCAACTTGTCGAGGGGAACCCGGTGCCGGTGGCGGTGCTCTCAGCGCCGCCAACGGTGGCGGGCGCCGGCCAGGACGGCTCCGCGCCGAGGTTCACCAGCAGCAAGGGCCAATCCTCGTCCAGCGGCACCAGCGAGAGCGCGCACGTCGGCGCGTCGGTGGGTCTGGGCTTCGAAAGCCCTGGTGGCATGTTCGGTGCGAGCGTCTCGGCAAGCATCGAGCGCGAGGTCGAATCGACCTACACGGTCAGTAAGGACATCACCTTCTCCGACTCCTACGCCGGGTCGATGGACGACGACACGCTGATCTACCAGACGACTCCGCAATGGGTCTTCCCCGGCACCGTCGTCACTTCATCCAGCGGGATTGGCGTGGGCTCGAAGGCCGCTATCACCATTCCGGATGCCGACGGCGCGGTGATGGCCTCGGGCACTCTCACCTACTTGAAGGCGCGTTTCCCCACGCTGTTCGGCCCGGGCGGCACCTACGGGGACGGTCTGGCGCATGTGCTGCATCACACCGTCGGTGATCCCGGCTCCTACCTGGGCTATTCGGACCAAAACCTTGATCAATACTGCATCGGTTCCGTCGGCGGCTCCACGGCCGATGACGTCTCGGCTGGCCCAAAGCTGGACATCAACCCGTTCTTCAACAACCCGGATCCTCCCGGAAAGCCGGACATCCTGATCAGCAACTCGCATATCGTGACCGCCGGCACGTCAACGATCGAGGGCGCCGAGTTCGACATCGACAAGAGCCAAGAGAATAGCCGCGTCGCGAACACCACCGTCGATGTCGCGGTGGAGGCGACCGCAGCTTTTATCACGGCCGGAGTCAACGGCGGATACGGGTGGGGCGAGAGCTATTCCCGGAGCCTGAGTGAAGGCGTGGGATTTTCAGCCGGTATCGGCAATATTCCGAATGCCGCCCTGACCGATGAGGCCTATTCGTGGCGCATGTTCCTGTGCAACGTCAACCTGGACACCAATGACGGGCGTTCGCTACCCATCCGCATGTTGAACTACACCGTCAACAATTACGTCGGCTCCGGCGGCCTCGAGCCGCTCGGCCCCGTCGTCGCCGTCTCGCCCACCGGCTCGGCGTTCACCGACCTCACGCCGACGCTCACCTGGAAGCAGGACTCCGGCACCGTCAAGTCCTACGACTGGCAGGTGGAGGCCATCGGGGCGCAAGACGATCGGTCCGGCGCCATCGGCTACGCCAGCACTGTCGCCGCGCAGGCGCGCTCAACCCAATCGTCCGCGGCCATCACGAACAAGCTGCTTGCCAATCAGCTCTATCGGTGGCGGGTGACGTCCACGGACTTCTTCGGTAACACACAGGCCAGCTCCTGGGAGTATTTCGTCACCGAGGGCCCGCCCCGCGCCGGCTTCACCTTCAGCCCCAGTACGCCGAAGATCGGCACCGATGTCGTCTTCACGGACACGTCGCAGAATGGCGGTCTGCCCACGACCCAGAGCTGGACGTTCCCCGACGGCACCATCGTGACCGGCCCGTCGGCGATGCACCCGTTCGGCGAATCGGGGGCGTTCCCTGTCACGCTGCGAGTGTCCAACGGCCTGGGGGAGGACCAGGTCACCAAGATCGTTCCGGTGGTCACAGGCTCCCTCGACGATCACTACGTCGCGGTGGAGGACACAGTGCTGGACGTGGATGCCGCCGGCGGCGTGCTGGCCAATGACGGTGCGGCCGGCACCCTGACGGCGACAATCAATCAGCCGCCCGAAAGCGGAACCGCGACGTTGACCGCGGACGGGTCGTTCACCTATGAGCCCGCCCCGGACTTCTGCGGTGCGGACGCCTTCCCCTACACGCTCTCGGGCGGCAACAACTTCACCGACTCGGCGGTCGCCACCATCGACGTGGCCTGTGTCAACGACCCGCCGGTCGCCGCGGACGACACGTTGGCCGCCACCGAGGATGCCGCCCAGCACGTGACGGCGCCAGGGCTGATTGCGAACATCACCGACCCGGACGTGGACGACACGTACACCGTCGAAGCGGTGGACCAGCCGACCCATGGCACTCTCGGCACGATCGGCGCCGACGGCTCGTACAGCTACACGCCGGATGCCAACTACTGTGGCCCGGACGCATTCACCTACCTCGCCAGCGATGGTGAGGCGACCTCGAACGTCGCGACCATCGCCATCACGGTCACCTGCGTGAACGACGTCCCGCTCGCCGTCGACGACGTCTATCGTGTCGACCCGGGCGCGGCGCTCACCGTCGATGCGGTGCACGGCGTGCTCGCCAACGACACCGATGTGGAAGACGGGCTCGCCAGCGTCGCGACGCCCGACACGGATGCGAGCCACGGAACGCTCGTTCTGAGCTCCGACGGATCGTTCACGTACACGCCGACCGACGGGTACTCCGGGACAGACTCCTTCACGTACTTTCCCGGTGACGACACCGACACGTCGCCGGTCGCGGCCACCGTGGTCATCCGGGTGGCGTCCGCGAACGTGCCACCACCCACCGGCGGCAGTGCCGCCGGCGACCAATCGGGTGGAAACCCCGAGCCAGGCGTCGAGGTGCTCGGAGTCTCGCGCCAGGAACGAATCGGCGGCCCGGACCGCTACCAGACCTCGGCCCTCATCGCCCAGCAGTTCGGTACGGCCGACGCCATCATCGTGGCCAACGGCGAACCCGCGAAGCAAGGCGCCGACGCGCTGTCGGCGAACTATCTCGCAGGGCAGATCGGCGCGCCCATTCTGCTCACCCGCGCGGCTGACATGCCGGGTATGACGCTGTCCACGATCAGGCAGGTGCTGCGCGGTGCGGCGCACGCCAAGATCTACGTCATGGGTAAGACCGATGCCGTGTCGGACGCCGCTGTCGACCAGGCGCGGGTGGCGGCCGAGCAGGTGAGCGCCGGCCCCGTCACCGTGATCCGCATCGGCGGCGACGACCGTTACCAGACCTCCGCGCAGATCGCAGCCGAGCGCGGCCCGGTCCGCAACTCGATCGCGCTTTCCGCCTCGGGCCCGCACCGGGCTACGGCTATCCTCGCCTGCGGGCAGGTGACCGCCGACGCTCTGGTGGCCGGTGCACTGTCCTACGCATGGGGCATTCCGGTGCTGCTGACCGCGGCGGACCGACTTTCGCCATCGATCGCGAAGACCATGAGGTCCCAGGGAATCACCCAACTGGTGATTCTCGGCGGGACCGACCGCATTTCGCAACGTGTGATCGATCAGGCCGAGGCGGCCGGAGTGAGGACCGTCAAGCGGATTTCTGGCGCCGACAGGTTTGACACGGCAGCTCAAATGTACGGGTTCGCGATGGACATCATGACGGGCCATTCCGATGCCCACTACGGAGCCGGCTCCGGCATGACCGCCTACCTGGTCAACGGCGTCACCGGATTCTCGGACGCCCTGTCTGCCGGGCCGCTGGCCGGAGCGCATCAGGACCTCGTGTTGACGGTTCCCTCGGCCGCGTTGCCGGATGCGACGGCGAAGCTCCTGAGCGCGCATCAGGCCGCCATTGACGCGGTGGTGGCGCTGGGACAGCCTGCCACAATCGCGGAGAGCATCATCGATGAGGCTACCTCGATGCTGTGAGCACGGGAGACAGCGCCGGTACACGCCGTCGAGCCGCCGGAGCCCCGCGCGCCTCAATGAACGGTGTCGGACCCGGCCTCTACGCTGACCCTCGTCATCGAACGAGTGGAGGCAGTGATGAGCGGACAGGGCTGGTGGCACCAGGGCACCGTGGTCGGATTCGACCTGGAGACGACGGGGACCGATCCGCTGGCGGCCCGCATCG
>JBIQMQ010000003.1:0-17251 GCA_044463185.1 Nakamurella lactea
TCGCACAGCACCTTGAGGAACGGCTTGGCGGCCTCCAGCCCCTGGGCGACGACCTCCTCGGTCGGCGCCGTCGCGCCGCCACCGATCAGTTCGACGGTGTGCTCGGTGCCCTCGGCCTCCACCATCATGATGGCCACGTCACCACCCTCGACCACGCGTCCGGCGACGACCATGTCGAAGACGGAGCGCTGCATCTCCTCGTAGGTGGGGAACGCGACCCACTGGCCCTCGATCAGGGACACGCGGGTGCCGGCCACCGGGCCCGAGAACGGGAGCCCGGCGATCTGGGTCGACGCGGACGCGGCGTTGATGGCCAGCACGTCGTAGGCGACATCCGGGTTCACGGCCAGCACCGTGATGACGACCTGCACCTCGTTGCGCAGGCCCTCCACGAACGACGGGCGCAGCGGGCGGTCGATCAGCCGGCAGGTGAGGATCGCGTCCGTGGACGGACGGCCCTCGCGGCGGAAGAACGAGCCGGGGATACGGCCGGCGGCGTACATGCGCTCCTCGACGTCCACCGTGAGCGGGAAGAAGTCGAAGTGCTCTTTCGGGTGCTTGCTGGCCGACGTGGCGGACAGCAGCATGGTGTCGTCGTCCAGATAGGCGACGACGGCGCCGGCGGCCTGCTGGGCAAGCCGTCCGGTTTCGAATCGGACCGTGCGCGTGCCGAATCGTCCGTTGTCGATGACGGCGGTCGCGCTGGTCGCGGTGGGGTCGGACATGAATCTCCTCGATGGGGATGCATCTCGGCGCGCTCCGGAGCCGCTGCGGCGTGGATGCCGGCCATCGATCGAAGCAACCGGCACTGGCGCCGCGATGGCGCAGGCCCGGTGGCCACTACCGAAGACCGGCGACCTTCACGGCCGCGGCCGGGTTCGAGAAGCCGGATATGTGATTGTCTGGTGGAGCCGCCGCGCGCGCTGCGGCGGCCGATGGCGATCAGGGGAGGCCGCGTGCGCGGCGCTCCCCTGACGGCCATGCTATCGGCGCAGGCCGAGCCGTTCGATCAGCGAGCGGTAGCGCTCGATATCGACCTGCTGGAGGTGACGCAGCAGCCGGCGACGCCGACCCACGAGGCCCATCAGGCCGCGGCGGGTGTGGTGATCGTGCTGATGCTGCTTCAGGTGTTCCGTCAGCCCAGAAATCCGGCGGGACAGCAGAGCGACCTGCGCCTCCGGGGAACCGGTGTCGGTGTCGTGAAGGCCGTACTCGGCCAGAATCGCCTTCTTCTCCTCGGTGGAGAGAGCCACGTGAACGCTCCTTGCGCTATCGGTCCGTGCCTGGCCCGCTCCGGACACACGCCGGGGGGATGTCGGTACTGGCCGCCACGGACTGAGGCCAGACCCAACTGGCCATACTAGCAGGTGCCGCGCGCCGGACGGGGCTGCTTCACCGAAGGTGCCACCGACATGACACGCTGGTGCGGCGGGGCCACACGGCACGGCTGAAAGGGGCATGACGTGATCCAGCGCTGGCGCGGCATCGACCAGATTCCGCCCGGGTGGGGACGGTGCGTCGTCACCATCGGCGTCTTCGACGGTGTGCACCGCGGCCACCAGGCGCTCATCGGTGCCGCGGTCGCCGAGGGCCGTCGGTTGGGTCTGCCGACCGTGGTGATGACGTTCGATCCGCACCCGGCGTCGGTCGTGCGGCAGGGGCAGCAGCCTGCCGTGCTGTCCACCCTGCGGCGGCGCGCCGAGCTGGTCGACGAGCTCGGCGCCGACGTGTTCCTGGTGCTGCCGTTCACCCCCGAGGTGGCCGCGATCCCGGCGGAGTCGTTCGTGCACGACATCCTGGTCGATGCGTTGCACGTGGCGTGCGTCGTGGTGGGCGAGAACTTCCGGTTCGGCAACAGGGCGCTGGGCAGCATGGAGCTGCTCCAGGAGCTGGGCCCGCGATTCGGCTTCGCCGCCGTCGGGGTGGGCCTCGTCGGCGCCGACCACCTGACCGTGAGCTCCACCTATGTGCGCTCGTGCGTCGCGGCCGGAGACATGGAGGCCGCCGCCGCCGCACTGGGCCGACCGCACCGCATCGACGGATTCGTGGTGCACGGCGACGGCCGCGGCGGAGCGCAGCTCGGCTATCCGACAGCCAATCTCGATCCCGAACCGTTCTCGGCCGTCCCGGCCGACGGCATCTACGCCGGCTACTTCCTGCTCGGCTCCCGCCGCTCCCCCGCGGCGATCTCGGTCGGCACCAATCCCACCTTCTCCGGCCGGGAGCGCACCGTCGAGGCGTTCGTCCTGGACGAAGGCGGGAACTTTTACGGACGGCGCGTCGCGCTGGAGTTCGTGGCGCGTCTGCGGGGCATGGAGCGATTCGAGTCGACCGAGGAGCTGATCGCGCAGATCGGCCGGGATGTGGAGCGCACGCGCCAGGTCCTGGCCGGCCACGACGATTAGGCGCTGCCGTCGGCGAGCTGTGCCGCCTTCGCCTCGCGCGCCTGTACCGCCGCCAGGTGCTTCGCCATGATCGACGCCGCTTCCAGGCGCGATCGCACACCGAGCTTGCCCAGCACGGCCTGGACGTGGCTTCGTACGGTCATCACCGAGACGCCGAGGTGGTTGGCCATCGCGACGGTGCCCTTGCCCTCGGCGAGCAGTTCCAGGCATTCGTACTGTCGCGGGGTGAGTGACGCGACGAGCTGGCTGAAGGCGTCGTTGTCCGTGGATTCGGGCGCCGGTGGCCGAGCGAAGGTGCCCTCCACCACGACCTCGCCGTCCAGTACACCGCGAATCGCCTCGAGCAGCAGCACGGGGCCACGGGACTTGTGTACGTAGCCCGAGGCGCCGGCGTCCAGCACGGCACGCATCGTCTCCGGCGAGGTGTCGGCCGTGCGCACGACGATTTTCGTCTCCGGGTGCTCGCGATGTAGCTGAGCGATCCCGCCGACGTCGATCCCTTCGCGCAGCGCGACATCCACAATGCACAGGTCCGCGCCGTATCGCCGTATCCAGTCCCCGACGGCGCTGTGCACCGGCGGCGCGATGCGCACCCGGAATCCGTGGCGCTCCAGCAGATCCGACACGTACTCGACTGCGAGCACGTCGACGTCCGCGATGACGATCGCGAAGGATTGCTCCATGGCAGAGCCCCTTACCGCACCGCCCGTCCGGGAAGACCCGATCGGTCCCTGTTGTGACATTTTACCGGAAAATCGGGCGCGATCCTGGTCAAGGCCAGAAGAAATGTACTGGGCACACGACGACGCCCCCGCCGCCGGCGGCGCGGTGACGGGGTCAGCGTGGTGACGCGGTCAGCGTGCGCCGGTGCGCGACAGGCTGGTCTGGAGCGGCGTGGCGGCGAACAACTTGCGGCCCGCCGCCGCGATCTTGAGTTGGCCGGCGACCCCCAGCGATGTGCCGATGCCGCGGATACGCCCCCGCACCGTGTGCGGCGACAGGGACAGGCGTCGTGCGATCCGGGCGACGGTCAGCCCGTCGCACAACAGCCGCAGGATGGTGACATCGGAGGGACTGAGCCGAGCCAGTTGCGCCTGGGCTTCCCGGCGGCGGACGCGATGGGACCGCAGTACTTCCAGCACCTCCGACCGCATCGCGCCATCGATCACGACATTGCCGCGGCACGCGCTGTCCAGCGCCTCACACAATTCACTCGTCTCGCAGTTCGCCGGGACGATCCCGGACGCCCCCGCCTCGAGCAGCACCGCGGCACGCTCGGCATCGGGCGATCCGATGACGACCAGGACGGGCGTATCCACGCCGCGATGCCGGATGGCCTCGAACAGGTCGAAGACGTCCTCATCGCAGTTGTCGAACACGACCGCCACGTCGACCCCGGACCGGAGCGCAGACAACGCCCCCGTCAAGGTCGACGTGCACACGGTGCCGGACGCTACCTCCCGCACCCGGACTGCTGCCGCGATTCCCTCGGCGATCAGCGGTTCGGGGTGACACACCAGCGCGGAGGCAACGGGCTGACGTGTGCCCGGTTCCGCCATCGTCATCACCGGCCGGCCGGAAGTGAGTGCTCATCACGCGCGGCTATCGCCGCCGCCTGGACCCGGCTGTGCACGGCCAGCTTGGCCATCAGCCGCTGAGCATGCGTGCGGACCGTGTTGGGCGCGATCCCCAGTCGCTGCGCGATCTCGTTCGTCGACAGGCCGCTCTCGATGCTGTGCAGGACTTCCTGCTCCCGCGGCGTCAGGCCCTGATTCCTGGTCCCGGCCGGTTCGAATGTCGCCGGGTACTTGAAAGCCGACGACGGGATCGTTGCCACGCCGCCCGTCGTGGAGCTGACCACGACGTCCCGCAACGTATCCGCATCGACGGTCGACGTCACCGCCGTGACCGAGGGACCGCCGATCAGGTCCGCGACATCCTGGTTGCCGGACACGACTTCTACGATCCGTGGGCCCGGCGCAAGGTCGTCCGGAATACGGTCCAGCAGCCGCAGCATCGTCGTCACCTCGGACGACGTGACACCGACCACCACCACATCGACCGACGTCGTGGCCAGCAACCGGACCGCTCCACGTGCCGTCGTCTCGACCCCGACGACCTCGATATCGCCGTGCTGTTCGAGGAGTGCCGCGAATCCGTCGGCAGCAAGGGGCCGGCGATCGAACACCGCCACCCGCACGTTCGTTCGGCCCGCGGCCGCCTGCAGTGCGTCAAGTTTCATGGCGGCTGCTCCCTATGCACTGTCGAGCACGCCGCGAAGGAACCACACGCTCCACGACGTATGCGTGCTGCAGCTGCAGAAGACCGAACGCAGGACACGTCCGGTTCTTCGCGACCCAGGGAACCTGGATGCGCGTCTGGAAATCCCGCATGTGAATTCTCCTTCTCCCGAGACGGGAACCGACCGATGGACGATGCCAGCCACCGCCCTGATGACTGCGACCCCGGAGGAATACCCGGCAATCACCCATTTGAATCTATGCGTCGATCACGGACGGCACATACGGCAATGGGACGAGAAGATGTCATGCAAATTGATGAGTGCGGTGGAAGTCGCCCCTCCATCAACGCGACACTGACCGCAGCCCAAACAGTCTCGCCCCCGCGCGCACGCGGGTAGTACCTCGCCCGATCGCGGGCGGCATGCCGTGGCATCAGGGTCCCACCCCCGGTGACGCAGCAACGAAATCTCGTCGTCTCACCCTTAACGGTGATGATCTCGAATCCGGCGGCTCCGCGGACGACTACAGACGGTCACACGGGAGACGCTGCACAGCGTGAGGAGATCGCGATGTGCGACATCGTAGCGGTGCGCGGGCGCCAGGCCGTGGGGGAAGTGATCGCGCGTCTCTCGGCGTTGGCGCCGGGCGAGGGCCGGACCATCGCCGTCGCGGAGCTGGGGGGCGACCGCACGCTCGGAGCACCCATGGCCGTCGAATCGATGACGGCGACCCGAGCGCTCCACCCCTGGGGCGACCCCACCGCTACGGGAAGTCGGCTGGCGATCGGCCGCGCGGCCGGCCCGGGCCACGATACGCAGCCGTACAGCCGGCCGCTCGCGGATTGCACGGGCGGCGTCATGCTGGTTCATTGCGGCACCATCGACAACGCCGGCAGCCTGCGGGCGACACTCGAGGACGCCGGGCACCGCTTCCGGTCCCGGACCGACGCCGAAGTCATACCGCACGCGATCGAACACGAACTGCACCATGGTGCCGATGCCTTCGAGGCGTTCCAGACCGCGGTGGAACGGCTGAACGGATCGTGGGCCATCGTCTGTCTGATCGCCCGGCACAATGCGATCTTCGTGGCACGAAACCGGTCGCCCCTCCTAGTCCGCGGCACCGTCGGCCGCTGCATCGTCGCCACCGACCCCGCCACCACCGAAGGAGTGCGCGGGCCGTTGCGAATCCTGGAAGACGGCAGCATCGCCGAACTCGGCACGATGTGGCGCTGGGCCGGCGCCCCGGGCAGACCCCCCGCGCCCACGCCCGCCGCCGACATCAGCCGGCTCATGGCGCCCGGGAGCGGAACCACCGGAGACCGCCGCCGCGGCACGCTCCAGCACCACTGATCGCTGCGTGGACTGCCTTCCCTTCGGCGACGCACACCCAAATTGGGGGTTCCTCCCATTCCTGTCCGGCTCCATGCTCGTGGGCACAACACGAGGGAGCGCCTTCGGCCGCGGCGTCCACTGCACTTGGGAGGAAACATGAAGCCTCGGATCGGCTACGCCCCGGGCGTCTACGACCTCTTCCATATCGGCCACCTCAACATCCTGCGGAATGCGCGGAGTCGCTGCGACTACCTCATCGCCGGTGTGGTGACCGACGAGTTGTGCGTCCTGGCCAAGGGAAAAGCACCGGTGATCCCCCTCGTGGAGCGTCTGGAGATCGTCTCCGGAATCAAGTTCGTCGACCGAGCCGTCGTGGAGTACCTGCCCGAGAAGCTGGACACGTGGCGCGAGGTGGGCTTCACCGTGATCTTCAAGGGCGACGACTGGCGCGGCACGGCCAAGGGCGAGAAGCTCGAGAACGACTTCCACAGCGTCGGCGTCGAAGTCTCGTACCTCCCGTACACGGTGCACACCTCCAGCACCCTGCTTCGGCGGGCGCTCCACCTTCTGGACGGCGAGTCCCAGCCGTTCGCGTCCGCGCAATGAGTACGTCGACAGGACGTCAGAGGCCCCCGCCGGGCAGGGCATCCATCCGGGATGCGTCCGGGCGCGCCCCGGCGCACTTCGGCGACCACCCGCACAGCTGGGGGCCGAGCTTCGCCCGGAGGCTCGCCATCACGGACGCCGTCATCATCCTGTGGGCCACCGTCGGCGTGCAGATCGCCCTCGTCGCCGACTTCGACCAGTCGCTCGGGCCTGGCGCGCTGAGCGCGGATTCGATCATTCTCGTGGCAGGGCTCGCGCTCGCCTGGTTCGCCGCCCTGCACTACACCGGTAGTCGCGACTATCGGTTCGTCGGAGTGAACGGCACCGAATACAAGAACGTCGTGCGGGCGACGCTGTACCTCTTCGGCGGCATCGCCATCTGCGCGTTCGTCTTCCCGCTGGACATCAAACGGGCCTACCTCCTGGTGATGATGCCCGCCGGGCTGGCGATGCTGCTCGCCGGCCGGCTGCTGTGGCGTCAATGGCTGCACCGGCAGCGGGCCGACGGACGAATGTTGACCCGAGTCCTGGCGGTCGGCGACGGGCGCACCGTCAATGAGCTCGTCCGCGACCTGTGCCGGGCTCCCGCGTCGGGGTATGTCGTTGTCGCGGCGTGCGTGCCGCCCGGGACCAGGCCCGAATCGGTCGACGTTCCCATCGTCGGGGACCTCGACAGTGTCGCCGCGACCGTGCGCCGGATTCATGCGGACGCCGTCGCCGTGACGGCGAGCGGAGCGTTCGGCGCCGACGCCGTGCGCGGTTTGGGTTGGGCGCTCGGAGGCGCCGACACCGAGCTCATGCTGGCTCCCGCCCTGACGAACATCGCCGGCCCGCGCATCCACACCCAGCCGGTCGCCGGGCTGCCGCTGATCCACGTGGCGCCGCCGCAGTACTACGCGGCCAACCGCCTGATCAAGCGGGTCTTCGACCTGGTGGGTGCCGTCGCGCTGCTCGTGGTGTTCCTTCCCGTCTTCCTCGTCACGGCGATCGCCATCAAAGTGGACAGTCCCGGGCCGGTCTTCTTCCGACAGCAGCGGGCTGGCCTTTCCGGCCGGGAATTCGAAATCTTCAAGTTCCGCTCCATGGTGCTCGATGCCGAGGCGCGGCTGGCGGATCTGACCCGTCGCGCCGATGCCGGCAACGAGGTGCTCTTCAAACTGCGCCGCGATCCACGGGTGACGTCCGTCGGCCGGATCATCCGCAGGTACAGCATCGACGAGCTCCCGCAATTGATTAACGTGATCAGCGGATCCATGAGCCTCGTCGGGCCGCGGCCACCGCTCATGACGGAAATCCAGTTGTACGGTCCCGAGGCGCGACGGCGCCTCCTCGTCAAGCCGGGCATGACGGGCCTGTGGCAGATCTCCGGCCGGTCGAACCTGACCTGGGACGAGTCCATCCGACTGGACATGTACTACGTCGAGAACTGGTCGCTCACCACGGATCTCGCGATCCTATGGCGCACCGCGAAGGCGGTCCTGAAGTCGGATGGCGCGTTCTGACGCGCTCCCCCACGCCACCCACCCGCACCCCACGGAGGAACACACGATGAACCGATGCGCACTGATCACGGGCATCACCGGCCAGGACGGGTCCTATCTGGCGGAGTTGCTACTGGCCAAGGGATACGACGTCCATGGCGTGATCCGGAGGTCCTCGACCTTCAACACGCAGCGCCTGGACCACCTCTACACCGATCCGCACGAGTCGAACTCGCGGTTGTTCCTGCACTACGGTGACCTCGCCGACGGGTCTCGGCTGGTGACGCTGCTGGACAAGATCCGACCGGACGAGGTCTACAACCTCGCGGCCCAATCGCACGTGCGGGTGTCGTTCGACGAACCCGAGCACACCGTCGACACGGACGGGGTCGGCGCGGTCCGGCTGCTGGAGGCGGTCCGCATGGCGGGCATCTGCCCGCGCTTCTATCAGGCATCCTCATCGGAAATGTTCGGCTCGACGCCGCCGCCGCAGAACGAGACGAGCCCGTTCGCGCCCCGCTCCCCCTACGCGGCATCCAAACTCTTGAGCTACTGGATCACCAGAAACTACCGCGAAGCCTTCGGAATGTTCGCCGTCAACGGCATCCTCTTCAATCACGAGTCGCCGCGACGGGGTGAAACCTTCGTGACCCGCAAGATCACCCGGGCGGTCGCGCGCATCAAGGTCGGCCTGCAACGCGAATTGTTCCTGGGGAATCTGGCCGCGGTGCGCGACTGGGGATACGCACCGGAGTACGTCGACGGCATGTGGCGCATGCTCCAGGCCGACTCGCCGGACGATTACGTGCTGGCGACCGGCACCGGTCACACGATCACAGAATTCTTGGAGGCGGCATTCGGGCACGTCGGCCTCGATTGGCGCGACTACGTCCGCTTCGACCAGCGCTACCTCCGCCCCACCGAGGTCGACGCGCTGGTCGGCGATGCCAGCAAGGCCGCGGATAAGCTGGGCTGGTCCGCCACCGTGGACGCCTTCACCCTCGCCCGGATCATGGTGGACGCGGACATCGCCGCACTCGAACACGAGGGCACTCCGTGGATCGACCAGGTGCCGCTCGACGACTGGAGGATGAGCGAGCCCGTGCGGGAGCCGGCTCGGCCATGACGGGATCCACCACCAGCGCCGTGTTGGAGGGCACTTCGACCGCGGCAGGCTCTGCCGATGGCGAAGCGTCGGCGGTCGACGGACCGCGGACCGCGGATGACGTCAACTACGTGCCGCATGCGCTCGACCGGGACGGCGTCATCTACGTCGCCGGCCACCGCGGGCTGGTCGGCTCGGCCGTGGTGCGGCGGCTCGAACGGGGCGGCTTCCGGCGCATCGTGACGCGGTCGCACGACGTGCTGGATCTCAGGGACAGGGAATCCGTCTTCGCATTCTTCGCTGCTGAAGCACCCCGGTATGTCGTGCTCGCCGCGGCGAAAGTCGGTGGTATTGCGGCGAACGATTCGGATCCGACCGGATTTCTGAGCGACAATGTTCGAATACAGGTGAACGTGATCGATGCGGCGCTGCGTTACGGAACGGAGCGCCTTTTGTTCCTCGGCTCGTCCTGCATCTATCCGAAGATGTCTCGACAGCCCATTTCCGAGAACCAGTTGCTCAGCGGCTATCTGGAGCACACCAACGACGCCTACGCGATCGCCAAGATCACCGGAATCCTGCATGTCCAATCCATCCGCCGGCAATACGGAAAACCGTGGATCAGCGCCATGCCCACCAACCTGTACGGGCCCGGAGATAATTTCTCCCCGCATGGTTCGCACGTGCTGCCCGCGCTGATCCGCCGCTACGACGAGGCGGTGCGGCAGAACGCGCCCACCGTGGTGAACTGGGGAACGGGCAGCCCGCGCCGGGAATTCCTGCACGTGGACGACCTGGCCGATGCGTGCCTGCATCTTCTGGAGCACTACGACGCGCCGCTGCAGGTCAACGTCGGCACCGGAACCGATGTGACGATCAGCGAGCTCGCCGCGAAGGTGGCCGCCGCCGTGGGCTTCACCGGAACGACCGAGTGGGACACGTCGAAGCCGGACGGTACCCCGCAGAAGCTGCTGAACGTGGAGCTGTTGCGCTCGACCGGCTGGGCGGCCTCGATCGGCCTGGACGAGGGGATCGCCGACACGGTCGCCTGGTACCGGACACATCGCGCCCACGTCCGCGGCACGAACGGCGGCAGTCCGCGCGGCTAACCGACGGGAATGCGGCATCGCACGGCGGCGCCCGCGACGGGGTCCTCGTCGATGGTGAGCTCACCACCGAGATCCGAGAGCGCTCCGGCGAGCAGTGCCAGCCCCACGTGACCGCTTCTGCGCCGTTCCACCATGTCGGAGGGGAAGCCCTGGCCGTCGTCCTCCGCGACGACGTAGACGTCCGACGCGTCGGACCGGATCGTGATCCGCGCATGTTTCGCGTGCGCATGCTTGACGATATTGGTCAGCAACTCACGCACCGCTCGGTACGCCATGGCCGCCGCCTGCTCGCCCACCGGCGTGCGCAACTCCACCGAGACGTGGACACCGACGCGATGCTCGTCGCCCATGCGATGTGCCAGTTCCTTGATGGCCGCCGGCAGGTTCTCCGGTGTCAGGTCGGGTGGAGCGACGTCGACGATCAAGGTCCTCAGCGCCTGCGTGGAGCGCTGCACCGCATCGTGGCTCAGATTC
Source organism: Nakamurella lactea (assembly GCA_044463185.1). Taxonomy (GTDB): domain Bacteria; phylum Actinomycetota; class Actinomycetes; order Mycobacteriales; family Nakamurellaceae; genus Nakamurella; species Nakamurella lactea_A. Next base: position 10,758 of record JBIQMQ010000003.1, read on the forward strand.
AGCATCCGCCGGGTGGGCTCGTCGGCGTGCGCCTCGAATGTGGTGGTGAGGGCCTCGAGCGCATATCCGGCGCCGGCGAGATCCTGGATGACGCCGTCGTGCAGGTCGCGGGCGATGTTCCTGCGCTCCCGGTCTGCCGCGGCAACCTCGTTGGACAGCATCCTCACTCGTTCGAGGTGCGCTTTTCCGACCCTGCGCAGCAGCCACACGGACACCGGAAGGTTCAGCACGAGCAGCAGCGAGACCGCACCCGCGGACAGCGCGACGAGCTTTCTCGACAGCGCCTCCTCGGCGGTGCGGAGCCGTTCATCGGTGGAGTAGACGAACACCCTGAGCGTCGTGCCGTCGGCCAGCCGAAGCGGCACATCCACCTTGACCATCCTGCCGTCCGCGAAGCTCCCGATCTCCGCGCGGCCCTGCTCGGCGCTGATCAGCGTGGCGCGCGTCGTCGACGGCAACGGCGCCGGGGACGCCAATACACGCGGATCGAGCTCTTCCCGGCCGGCCGGGAGCATCTCGCCGTGGTCGACCGGGTACATCACGCGTCCGTCCGGGGCCACGATCAGCAAGTACACCGTCGAGCCGCTGCTTCGTCGGATGCGTACGGCCTCGTCGAGGGTCTCGATCGCCCGCGGATCGCCATCCACCAGCTCCTGGATCGGTTCCACGAGCTCGATACGGACCAAATCGTTGCCGGTCCGCGTCGCTTCGGCTAATTCCTCGTCGCGCGCGATCTGCCGGGCCAGGAATGTGGAACCTACGACGACGATCCCGAACGCGATGATGGCGCCGACCGCCAACGCCACGACGGCCCGCCGGACAGTGGGATCCGGTGAGCGGTGATCACGGGCGGATCCCGCTGCCATGATCGATCAGGCTGTATCGCCGCGCGGCCGCCAGGGCCTCCAACTGCGATCCGACGCCCAGCTTGGCGTACATCGATTTCACATAGCCGCGGCAGGTGTTCACGCTGATGTTCAGCACCCGAGCGATCTGTTTGGGGCCGACACCGTTGTCCAACAACGCCAGCACCTCCGTCTCGCGCGCCGTCAGCGGCGCCCGTCCGGGATCGTCCGCGGGCGGCGTGTGCGAACGCTGCCGCAGGGACGGCGCAATGAGGAACGCGTCGGACCGGGCGGCGCGCAGGACGTCGACCAACTCCCCCAGTGCCCCCGACTTCGCGACGTAGCCGTTGGCCCCTGCACTGGCGGCCCGCGCGATCCAGCTCCAGTCGTCGAACGCCGAGATCACGACGATCACGACGTCCGGGAGGGCTTCGCGAATCCGACGGGCCACAGCCAATCCATCGTCCTGGCCGAGCCGGATATCGAGAACAATCGCATCGGGTTTTTCGCGGAGCGCATTACCCACAGCTCTATCAGCGCTATTCGCCACGCCTATGACGGAAAACCCGGAACGGCCATTCAAAGAGAATGCAAGAGATTCAGCAAAGGACCGATGATCATCGACGATAAGAACGGTCTTGTCCAGTTGCATGAGCGTCACAGGCACCTCCACGCCGCATCTGACATTGACCTCGAAGGCCGACTGTACGTCGGGTGGAACCGCGCGGTCTAAGAGAAGCGTGCCGAGAATTGATGGACCTGCGTACTACAAAGTGATGTCGAGCCTCGTTCTTACGGCCCGACATGCCCCCAATATTTGGGGCTGACCGGGCGGCCCGCCGGCTCGATGCTGAAGCCATGGAACGGACTTCGCGCCGCCGAGCACCGCCCGACCCCACCCGGGTGGTGATCAGCGACGACCATGAATTGATCCGAATCTCGCTGACGGCCGTGCTCACCTCCGCGGGGATGGACGTCGTGGGCAGCTTTGCGGATGGCCCCACCACCATCGCCGCCGTCGAGCGGCTGCAACCGGACGTGGTCGTGTTGGACCTGACGATGCCGGGCATGAGCGGCGCGGACGCGATCCGCGGAATCCTCGCCGCCGCGCCTTCCACCAAGGTCGTCGCCCTGACCGGACTACCCCGCGGCCCCGAGACCGACGCGGCGCTGGACGCCGGGGCACAGGCACTCGTGTTCAAAGACGACGGCGCGGACGGGGTGATCGCGGCAATACGCGGCCTCCCACCCTAAGTGACCTGTCGCAGGGGCGGCACGGAAATTCGCCGGCGCCTGCCACCTCACCCCTTCATGCAGCAGCGGTGAATACGCAACCACCAGGCCCATCGCGGCCCGATACGAAACGAACGGCGGATCGGCATGACGAATTCAATCGACCCCATACTCGCAGCGGATGACGCGCCGACCGGCATTCGCATCGCGGTCATCGGCGCCGGCTACGTCGGCCTGACGGTGGCCACGGGCCTGGCCTGCCTGGGCCATTCGGTGCTCTGCGTCGACTCGGCGGGGTGGAAGGTGCGCCAGCTCTCCGCCGGAGACGTGCCCTTCCTGGAGGACGGGCTACCGGAGTTGACGGCCCGCATGCACCAACGACACCGGCTCTCGTTCACCACCGACCTGACGTCCGCTACCGCACGCGCCGATTTCGTCTTCCTCTGCCTGCCGACGCCGCAGGGCGCCGGCGGCGAAGCCGACCTTCATTTCGTTCTCGAGGTCGCCGAGCAGATCGGCCCGTCGCTGTCGGCCGAAGCGATCGTCGTGACGAAATCGACGGTTCCGGTCGGCACCGCAGACCTGATCGCGCACCGATTGGCGCGCACGGACGTCGGCGTCGTCTCCAACCCGGAGTTCCTCGCCGAGGGCACCGCACTGCGGGATTTCTTCCACCCGGACCGCATCGTCATCGGTTCGAGACGTGCTGACGCCTCCGCCGCGGTCGCCGACCTGTATTCCGCCCTGTCCGGCGAGAGGATCCTCACCGACGTCCGATCCGCGGAGCTGATCAAGTACGCCTCCAACGCCTTCTTGGCGGCGAAACTGAGCTTCGTCAACTCCATCGCCGAGTTGTGCGAGGCGACCGGGGCGGACATCCGTGCGGTCACGCACGGCATGGGTTCCGATCACCGCATCGGGGCGGCGTTCCTCAGCCCGGGACCGGGCTGGGGCGGTTCCTGCTTCCCCAAGGACACGCACGCGCTGTTGCGGATCGGCGCCGACAACGGAGTCGCCCTCCCGATGGTGCATGCCGCGATCCACGTCAACGAGGAACTGCGCAGGTCGATCGTCCGGCGCATCGTGGCGGCGATCCCCGCCGGCACCCACGACCCGGTGGTCGCCGCGTGGGGCCTCACCTACAAGGCCGGCACCGACGACCTACGGGACTCGCCCGCCCTGGTGATCATCAACGACCTACGCGAGGCCGGCGTGGCCGTGCAAGCGTACGACCCGAGCCGGTCCGAACCGTTGGCCGGAATCGCGGTCTGCGCCGACATGTACCAGGCGTGCAAGGGGGCCACGGTTCTGCTCGTGGCCACGGAATGGCCGGAATTCGCGCACGCGGATTTCGCCGCCGTCCGCGCCTCGATGTCCGGCCATGTGGTGATCGACACGAGGAACCTCCTCGACGAGACCGCCGTCCGGGCGGCTGGCCTGCACTATTCCGGAATGGGCACCCGTTCCGACAACCTCGCTGCGCGCAGCCCGGTCGCGACGGCACCGCCGTTCCTCGCTGCCGCGCCGCACTGACCGCGAGCGTCGGACGGGAGCATTTCCGATGCGCGTCGCCATCGTGCACAGCTACTACTCGTCGTTGGTTCCGAGTGGCGAGAATGTCGCAGTCAACCTGCAGGTGGACGCCCTCCGGGCGGCCGGGAACCACGTCCTGCTGGTCAGCCTGAGCACCGACGACCTCGTCACTCGTCGCGGGTCCGCCGTCCGCGCAGCAGCCACCGTGACGACAGGCCTCGGCCCCAGCCCGCTCCCGCAGTTGGCGGACTTCGGCCCCGACGTGGTGCACGTCCACAATCTCTTCCCGCACTTCGGATCGTCGTGGATGAAGGAATGCCCTGCCCCCATCGTCGCCACCATGCACAATTTCAGGGCGTTCTGCAGCGCCGGCACACTCTGGCGGGACGGGCACGATTGCGACGAGTGCCTTGCCGCGGGTTCGATGCGGGCCGTCGTGCACCGGTGCTATCGGCACAGCGCGCTGGCAACCCTGCCGCTGGCCGTGGCCACACGCGGGCGTGGCCGCGTGAACCAGGTGCTGAGCCATGCTGCGGCGCTGGTGACTCTCGCGCCGCGGAGCCGGGCCGTGTTCGCCCAGGCGCGGCCGGATGTCCGCGCGCGCCTGCGCGTCGTGCCCAACTTCGCCCCCGACGACGGTGTCGCCGCGCCCCCCGGGGCCGACGCTCCGTGGCTGTACGTGGGTCGGCTCGAGACGGGCAAGGGCATCGACGGACTGATCGAGAAGTGGCCAGGTTCCGAGGAACTGGTGGTCGTCGGAAGTGGCCCGCTGGAGTCGCACCTGCGGGAGTCCGCGGCGGACAAGCCGATCAGGTTCGTCGGCCAGCTCCGCCACGAGCAGATCGCGCCACTGCTCGCGGATTGCCGGGCACTGGTGTTCCCGAGTCGTTGGCGCGAGTCCGCTCCTGCGCTCACCTATGTGGAGGCGCTCGCTGCGGGACGGCCGACGCTGGCGATCGGGGCCAACGCGGTCGCCGACGACGTCCGCGCCGCCCGCTCCGGCATAGCCATCGGTGACTTCGCGGAGCTCGCCGACGGCATGGCGGCCGTATCCGAAGGCCTTGCCGACATGGCCCTGGCTGCCCGTCGCCGCTTCGAGCAGGAGTTCTCGGAGGCGTCGTGGCTGCGCCGCATCTCCGACGTCTACGAAAGCGTGGTGATGTCCCGATGAGAACGGACACGATCCGAGCCCTTGGGGCCGCCACCCGGAGTGTCGGCGGCGTGCCCTTCCAGATCACCAGCCTGCAACGGGTCGTCGACTGGGTCATCGACTTGACGAAGGGGCCCCCCACGGCGGTGAACATCCGATTCCTCAACGCCTGGAACGTGGCGCTCGCGCACGGCGACGCTGCCTATCGCGCGCTGCTGACCGAACGCGGGATCAATGTGCCGGATGGCACCCCGGTGGTGTGGTTCCTGAAGTTGCACGGCGGCATCGGGCGCTCCGCCGCCCGGGTTCGGGGCCCGTCGCTCTTCAACGAGGTGCTGCGTCAGGGCGTTCCGGCGAAGGTGCGTCACTTCCTGCTCGGTGGCACACCGGAGGTGCTGCAACTCCTCACCGAGTCCCTGACGAACCGGTATGACGGAATTCAGATCGTGGGCTCGTTCGCACCGCCTTTCACTCCCTTGACACGCGAATACGTCGCCGAGTGCGTCGACCGCATCAGGTCGACGGGACCGGACCTCGTCTGGGTCGGCCTCGGCACACCGAAACAGGACTACGCCGGCGACGAGCTATGTGCCGCCCTCGGAGTTCCGGTCCTCAACGTGGGCGCAGCGTTCGACTTCACCTCGGGCGCCAAGCGGGAGGCGCCGGAGTGGATGCAACGATCCGGCCTGGAGTGGCTGTTCCGGCTGCTGACGGAACCCCGGAGACTGTGGCGTCGGTACCTGCTGGGCAACGTTCGGTTCCTCGTCGCCGTACTCACCCAGTGGCGCGCAGACCGGAGCACGGCGCCCCGCTGACAACGACACCGGCCGCGATCGCGCGCACGGCCCGACACGCGCGATATCCGCGTTTGTGACTCATTCAACAGTTTCAAAACGCGGAGAGGCGCGCGCATGCACGGCCGCGTGTCATTTCACCCGTATGCCCGCCCGCTGTGGGCTCGCCCCGTCTCCCCCATCCGAGGCGCCTGAGTCGACGTTTCACGCACGGGTGGGATCGCATCGCGGATCGTTACTGAGCGCTGCCGCGTCATTCTGACGCCATCGCTGGTCGTATGCCCCGCTTGCCGCATTCGTTCCAAATCAGCCACCTACCTTTGCGAACGTGTGCGATAGCGTCCTTGTTTGCCAGTGACAGCTCACCTACGGTCGTGGCGATCATGTGAGCGTTGCGGAATGCCGACATGTCGCATGCCGCGTGCGACATTGCGCTGGTGATCAAGAGCGAAGGATTGTATTAGTGCATGAGAATCGACACCACGAGCAGCCCACACCGCGTGCCCCCCGCCTGCGCCGAGCCGGAGCGGTTGTCACCGTAGCCCTGGTGGTCGCCGCCATACCGACTGCTTTCCAATACCTATCGGGGGGATCCGCGGATTCGGCTGTCGTCGACCGGCTGAGCAATTCGCAAACCGTCCCGCCGATCGACCCGGCCCCCACCCCGCATGCGAATCCCGCCCCGTCGACGCCCGATGCGCCGAGCACGCCGCGGATGTCGACACCGCACATCTCTCCGAACTCCGGTTCGGCTCACTCACGGCATGCTCCGGAGCGGACCCGGTCCGACCTGCTTCGCGCTGCGAAGCCGGCCATCGGGCGCTACTTGACCTGGGCACACAGCCAGAGTCGAGCGTCGGCGCGCACGACGACCGCGGCCAAGGCGCCCACCACCACGTCGGTGCGATCGAAGACGGCGACGACGACCGCGAAGGCGAA
>JBIQMQ010000003.1:17351-36043 GCA_044463185.1 Nakamurella lactea
CGCCCACCACCACGTCGGTGCGATCGAAGACGGCGACGACGACCGCGAAGGCGAAGACCAGCTCGACGGCGAAGGCCACGTCGAAGGCCGCCGCGTCGAAGCCGTCGACCACGACGGCGGCCAAGTCCAAGACGACAACGTCCACGTCGAAGCCGACTAGGACGAAGACGTCGAAGCCCAAGCCGACCACCACGACCACGACCACGACCAAGGCCCCGGCGACGACAACGACGGTGAAGCCTCCGGCAACAACGACTACGGCGAAGCCTCCGGCCACCACGACCACCACCACCAAGCCGCCGGCCACCACGACGACCACCAAGCCGCCGGCCACCACGACCACGACTACGACCACCACGCCGCCGGCCGGGAAGACGTTGATCCATGCCCAGTTCGAGGGTCAGCCGGTCGGTCCGGTCGTTCCGCAGAATTTCGCGAGGGAAATGGGCGACGTCAGCACATGGGCGCCCGCCTACAAGGACATGTCGATCATCTCCGACGGCAGCAGCGGACAGGCGCTGCGGGTGACACTGCAGAAGGGGACCATCCACAGCAAGCCGGACGGAAACCACGGCGTCGTGCTGTTCGCCAAACTGCCGGAGGTCGACTCTGCCTGTGTGTCCTACCGCATCCGGTTCGACGCGAATTTCGACTGGTCACTGGGCGGAAAGCTGCCCGGCCTGTCCGGGGTGGCACCAGGGGTGAACCCGGGAGCGCCGACCGGCGGGAACGGGACATCGCAGGGTTGGTCGGGCCGGATGATGTGGCTCGGCGCCGGCTCCTACAGCTTCGTCAAGGCCTCGAACATGGCGGTGAGCTACATGTACCACCCCGGCCAGGCAAGCCAGTACGGCGACAACATCCAGTGGAACAAGGCCTTCGCGGCGGGCCGGTGGCACGAGGTCAAGCAGTGCTACACGATGAACACCGTCGGGAAGAAGGATGGCACCCTGCGGGCCTGGTTCGACGGACAGCTCGTCGTCGACGACAACTCGTTCGTCTACCGCACGAGAAATGACGTCCATATCAACTATCTGAACTGGTCCGTCTTCCGCGGCGGTTCGACGATGGACTGGGCCGGCAGTCGTACCGGCTACGTGGACTTCGACGACGTGCGCGTGACGACCCCCTGACCGGGAATCCCGCAGCGCCACGGGTGATCCGTGCAAGCGGGATGAGCGCATGACCAGTGCCGGGCACCTGAGCGGGTGCCCGGCACTGGTCGTTGTGGTCGGGTCTGTGATTCACTGACTCATCGTCGCGCGCGCCAGGACTCGACGTGCCGGCCTCCGGGGAGGAGGGTCCGCGGTGTCATCGGGTGTCCGACAGAACGACCCAGCCGAACAGTCGTTCCCCGCGATTGCGCGCAGGCTCGCCGCTGCGCAGAAGAGCGCCGTCGGGGTGAGCGTGTACTCTCGATGGATCAATCGACCGGCAGGACGCTACCTGGCGGCCGCCTCGTTCAAGCTCGGGATGACCCCGAATCAAGTCACCGCGGTGAGCGCCTGTCTGACATTTGCCGGCATCATCCTGCTGGCCATCGCCCCGGCCACGGTCACCACGGGCGTGCTGGTGGCCTGCCTCTTGGCGCTGGGATACGCCGTCGATTCGGCGGATGGCCAATTGGCACGACTGCGTGGTGGCGGCACACCCGCCGGAGAGTGGCTGGACCATATCGTCGACAGCGTCAAGATGGCATCCCTGCATGTCGCGGTGCTGATCGGTTGGTATCGCTTCTTCGACGTGCCCGCCGAGGCCGTCCTTATGATCCCGCTCCTGTTCGCCGTCGAGTCCTCGGTGTTCTTCTTCGCGCTTATCCTGTCGGAACAGCTCCGCCGCGCGGCAACGGGTGATCGTTCTCGCCCGCCCACGGCTGCCCCCAGTCGCCTGCAACGGATGCAGTCCTTGGCCGTCCTCCCTGCCGATTACGGGCTGCACTGCTGGATGTTCCTGCTGTGGGGATTCCCCACGGCATTCATGTCCGTGTACTCCGTGCTGGCAGCCATCAACGTCGCGCTGCTCGCCATCGGACTGGTCCGATGGTTCCGCGAAATGCGCCGCCTGGCGACTGCATAGACCCCTGAGTTCCGATTCCGATCCCTAACTTTGGGGGTTATGCGACCGGCGCCTGCGACCGCAGGATCAGTGCACTCAGCACGTGGCCGGGACGGCGCCTGCCGCTCGCCAATCACGTGCACGAACCCTGGGGGTGCGTGTTGTCCAGTCGTCTCGGACCTGCCAGCCTGGCACTCGGCGTGATCCTGATCGGGGCCGCGGTCGTCCTCACGGCTTCCGCCGATGGACCCGCAGCCAGCGCCGCGCCATCCGTGGTCGCAGCCTTCTCGACCTTCTCGGCGGGATTCGCGGTCTGGTCGCTGTGTGGCGTGCTCGGGCTGCTGGTCGGCGTGATCGCCTCCCGTCGTTCCTCTGCTCCCCCAGTACGCGACATCCCTTCCTGGGAACCGATAGTCACGCCGTCCCGCGCGGTCACGGCCGCACCGGCCGCCGACCGATTCGGCATCCGCTTCGAGCCGGTGGAGGACTCGGCATGAACCGTCATCAGCGCATCTCCCAGCTCCCGGCGCGTCGCGTTCCGCACCTCCGCGCCGTCGCTGCCGCCCTGGCCGCCGTCGTCACCATCGTCGTGGCTGGCTGTACGTCCACACCGGAACCCGCCGCAGGTGCACTCGCTTCCGCGGGACCGTCGGTGCGCGGGACGTCGTCCGAAACGTCCGCCACCACCGGGACCACGACGGCATCTCGCAGTTCGACGACATCGGAGTCCACACCGTCCAGCACGGTGACGTCGACGACGCGCCCGACAACCTCGGCCCGTGCCGACGCCACCGCACCACGATCGACGACCGCACCGCGCCGGACAGCGACGTCCGACGCCCCGGCCGCGACGACGTCGAAGAAGACTCCGGATGCGCCGGCCTCCTCGACGCCAGAGACATCGTCGCGGCCAGCGCCGACGAGTAGTACGCTGCGTCCGCCGCCGAAGACGCCTGTCGCCCCGCCGAGCCGAGGCAATATCCACGACGTCGTACCGTCCGCCACGCCGGTCACTCTGCAGGCCGCGCCGCTGACGGCACCAGCACGACCGGACGCGGGCGTCTCCGTGCAGGTGACCGACGTCCGAGCGGTGAGCACCGAGGCGCGCTTCCCCGGGGAGATCGCCGGCCCCGGCATCGCGGTCACCGTGCATGTCGTCAACTCGAGTTCCGATGCCATCGACCTGGACAACGCCATCGTCGATGTCCGGGGTGCGGACGGCACCCGGGCAGTGGAAGTCAGCGGGAGTCCCGCATCGCCCATGTCCGGCTCGCTGCCATCCGGCCAGGAGGCCAGCGGCGTGTACGTGTTCACGATCCCCCGGGATCAGCGCAATCCCATCAGTATCCGATTCAGCTATGCCGCGGAGACACCCACGGTGCTCTTCGTCGGCGACGCCCAATAGCAGGGAGAATCCGATGACAACCTGGCGTGCTTACGGACGTGCCATCTTGGCCGTGACGGCGTCATCGGCGCTCGTCGTGGCCACCGCCATTGCGGCGGCCGCGCCCGCGGCGGCCGCGGATCCACCCACGGGGCCGGCGCCGGTCGCGCAACGAACGCCGGGCATGGTCACGGCGGACGCCCTGCCGACCGTCCAGATCGACGGCGTCGTGTGGGCGCAGGCCATTAGCGGGAACACCGTCTATGCCGGCGGGCAGTTCTCGAACGCCAGGCCGGCCGGTGCCGCACCCGGGCAGAACACCACGCCTCGCAACAACCTGCTGGCGTACAACCTGACGACCGGCAACCTGATCACGTCGTTCAATCCGAACGTGAACGGCCAGGTGCTGGCCGCGGCGGTCTCCCCGGATGGATCGCGGCTCTATATCGGCGGCGACTTCACCAGCGTGAACGGACAGAGCCGAGGCGGTATCGCGGCCTTCGACACCGCCACCGGTAGCCTCGTCAGCAACTTCCGCCCGAACACGAACTACGCCGTGCGGGCGATCGCACCGACCAACACGACGGTGTACTTCGGCGGGAAATTCGCCACCGTCGGCGGCGTCGCACGAGACAACCTGGCTGCCGTCCGAGCCTCGGATGGCGCCGTCCTCGGATGGGCGGCCTCGACCAATGATCGAGTCAATGCCATGGTGCTGACCCCGGACGGCAGCCGGGTGATCGTCGGCGGAGCATTCACCACCGCAAACGGCGCACCCGCCTACGGGCTGGCGTCGCTCGATTCGTCCAACGGCACCCTGCTGCCCTGGGAGGCCGGCAACGTCGTCCGCAACGCGGGCGACAACGCCGCCATCCTGGGGCTGGCCGCCGACAGCCATGCGGTCTACGGAAGTGGCTACGTATTCGGCTCTTTGGCAGACGGAAACCTGGAGGGCGCGTTCTCCGCAGATCCGAACAGCGGCGCCATCAACTGGGTGGAGGATTGCCACGGGGACACCACCAGCATTTCGTCGAACGGCTCCGCGTTGTACACGGTGAGCCACGCCCATTACTGCGCGACGGTCGGAGGCTTCCCGCAATCCGACCCGTGGGCCACCAACATGCGGCACGCGATGGCATTCTCCACCGACGCCACCGGAATCCTGGGGCACAGCCAGTACCTGGGGAACACCTACAAGGACTGGTACGGAACACCCAGCCCGACGGTGTACGACTGGTTCCCGGACTTCGCCATCGGGACGTTCACCGGTTTGAACCAGGCGACCTGGACCGTCAGCAGCAACTCGCAGTACGTCGTGTACGGCGGAGAGTTCACGAGGGTCAACGCCGTCGGCCAGCAGGGTCTCGTCCGGTTCGCCGTACCGAACAGCGCACCGAACAACGAAGGCCCTCGCCACGGTGGCACGTTCTGGCCGCTCAGCGCGCGCTCCATACAACCCGGAACCGTCCGGCTTGCGTTCCCGGCCAACTGGGATCGGGACGATCTCACCCTGACCTACCGGGTGGTTCGCGACGGCAATACGGCCAACCCGATCTACACCACGACGGCCGATTCGACCTTCTGGAACAGGCCCACGCTCGGCTTCCTCGATACAGGGCTCGCGCCCGGTAGCACGCACACCTACCGGGTGTACGCGTCAGATCCGGACGGGAACGTCAATGTCACCGCCATCGTCACGGTGACGGTGACAACGACCGAGATCAGCGAGTACGCCAGTCGCGTCCTGGACGACGGTGCGAACCTGTTCTGGCGACTGGACGAGCAGTCCGGCACGACGGTCAGCGACTGGGCCGGTTTCAACGACGGAACCGCAGGCTCCGGAGTCACCCGGAACGTTGCGGGCGGCATTCTCGGCGACTCCGACACCGCGTCCGGATTCTCGGGAACGTCCTCCGGGTCCGTCGGCGCACAGAACGCCACCCCCGGACCGAACACGTTCACCGTCAGCGCGTGGTTCAAGACCACGACGCGATCCGGCGGGAAGATAGTCGGATTCGGCAGTTCGGCGACAGGCTCCTCCAACAGCTACGACCGGCACATCTATATGGAGAACGGCGGGCGGCTGCGGTTCGGCGTGTACCCCGGCTCGACACAAACCATCACCAGCAGCAGGACGTACAACGACGGTCAATGGCACCAAGTGGTGGCCAGCCTGGGCAGCGCCGGCATGACGATGTACGTCGACGGCCTGAAGGTGGCATCGCTGAGTTCCGTCACGAGTGCCCAGGACTACAGCGGCTACTGGCGGGTGGGCGGCGACAACCTCAATTCCTGGCCCAGCCGGCCCACCAGTAACTACTTCGCCGGCACCATTGACGACGTGGCGGTCTTCCCGACGGCTCTGTCCGCGCAAACCGTGCGGGACGAGTACCTCGCCGCCGGCTACACCATCGCCGGGCTGCCGTCGGCCCCCAGCGACGATTACGGCAAGGACGTCTACAACCGCGACCCGGACCTGTACTGGCGACTCGGCGATGCCGCTGGCTCCACCACCGCATCGGACTCCGGCGCCTACGCGAATCCAGGTCTGGTCCGCGGCACCGTCGCCTTCGGGCAGCCCGGCGCCCTGAGCGGCGTGACGAATACGGCCGCGCAGTTCAACGGCACCACGTCGTTCCTGGCCAGCACGGCGCAGGCCACCAATCCCACGGTGTACACGGCGTCCGCGTGGTTCAAGACGGCGACGACGGCCGGCGGCAAGATCCTCGGGTTCGGCAACTCGAACTCCGCCAATTCCACCAACTACGACCGGCAGGTCTACATGACCAACGACGGCCGTCTGATCTTCGGCACCAACCCCGGGCCGATACAGACGCTGACGAGCGCCGGTACGTACAACGACAACGAGTGGCATCAGCTGGTCGCGACGCAGGGACCCAGCGGCATGCGACTGTATGTCGACGGCGCGCTCATCGCCGCGAATCCGTCATACACCGGAGCACAGAATTTTACCGGCTACTGGCGCGTGGGCGGCGACAACCTCAATGGCTGGCCGAATCAGCCGACCAGCAACTTCCTGGCCGGAACCATCGACGAGGTCGCCGTGTACTCCACAGTTCTCTCGCCCGCCGATGTGGCCAACCAGTACACGCTGGCCACGGGCGACGAGCCGAACACGCCGCCGACGGCGGCCTTCACCACCAGCCTGAATGGCATGACCGTCTCGGTCGACGGCACCACGTCGACCGACGCCGAGGCGCCCATCGCAAGCTACGCATGGACGTTCGGTGACGGCGGGACGGCCACCGGGGCCACCGCCAACCACACCTACCAGGCCGGGGGCCCCTACTCGATCACGTTGACGGTGACCGACAGCGACGGAGCCGCCGCCTCGGTGAGCCATCAGGTCAAGGTGGCGGACAGCTACGGCACCCTGATCAACGCCAGCAACCCGTACCTGTTCTGGCGGCTCGGGGAGGGTCCGGGCTCGACCACGGCCATCGACTCGGGCAGCCAGGACAACAACGGTACCTATCGTGCGGGCGTCTCCCCCGGCAGCAGCCCGGGTCTGCTGTCCGGATCGCTGGCTCCGCAGTTCGACGGCAATTCGGGCGTGGTCGTCGCCAATGCCACCGTGAACAATCCGACCACGTATTCGGAGGAAGCGTGGTTCAAGACCACGACCACCGCAGGCGGAAAGATCATGGGTCTCGGTGACGCAGCCTCCGGAAATTCGTCCAACTACGACCGGCACATCTACATGGATGCCGCAGGTCACGTCAACTTCGGCGTGTGGACGGGCGTGCAGAACGTCGCGACGAGCCCAGGGACCTACAACGACGGGCAATGGCACCACCTCGTCGCGACCCAGGGCCCGGCGGGCATGACGCTGTACCTGGATGGCCAGAGCGTGGCCACCAATCCGCAGACGCAGGCGCAGGCCTATGTCGGATACTGGCGGGTCGGCGGCGACACCTCGTGGAGCGGGGCGCCGTACTTCGCCGGCCAGATCGCCGACGTGGCCGTCTACACCAGCGTGCTGAGCGCGGCGATAGTGCAGCAGCACTACGCCGCGGGAAGCGGAACGGCGCCGACCGCCTCGTTCACCAGCACCACGAACGACATGACGGTCGACTTCGACGCCAGCGCGTCCGCGGCCAGCACCGGGCGGACGATCACCGGGTATGCATGGGACTTCGGTGACGGCGCCACGGGCACGGGCCAGACGACCAGCCATACGTACACGACGGCTGGCCCCTTCACCGTCAAGCTGACCGTCACGGACAGCGCGAACGCGACCGCCAGCGTGACCCACCAGGTCGCGGTGGAACAACCGCCGAGCGCGTCCTTCACCGCCACGGCCACCGGCATGTCCGTCTCGGTCGACGGGTCGGCATCCGAGGCGTTCGGCTCCGCCACGCTGGCCACGTACACCTGGGACTGGGGCGACGGCAGCCCGGCCGAGGACACCACCGGGCCCACCACGACGCACGAGTACACGACACCGGGCGACAAAACGATCACCCTGGTCGTCACGGACAGCAACGGGGCGCAGTCTGACGAGGCGTCGCGAACGGTGTCGGTGTCCCCTGCTTCGGCGGAGCCGCTGGCCGTGGACGCGTTCGGTCGTTCCGTCGGCTCCGGGTGGGGATCGGCCGACACCGGAGGCGCCTGGTCCACCAGCGGATCCGGCGTGTCCTTCTCCGTGACCGGAGGGGCCGGCGTGATGACCATCGGCACCGCGGGCCGCAGCGGCACCGCCGTCCTCGGGTCGGTCTCCGGAGGTGACGTCGATGCCTACGTCGACGTCTCGGCCGGGCAGACCATCACCGGCGGCGGCATTTACTCGTCGCTGATGGTGCGCCGCACCTCTTCCACGTTCTACAGCGCCAAGGTCAAGCTCAACGCCGACGGATCGGTCCGGCTGTATCTGATTCGCACCGACAACGGAACGGAGACCGCGCTCAACGCGATCACCGTCCCCGGATTGACCGCCGGCGCGGACGACGTCCTGCGCACGCACCTGCAGGTCACCGGCAGCGGACCGGTCGCACTGTCGGCCAGCGTCTGGAATGCGACCGACAGCGAACCGGCCACCTGGCAACTCACGGCCTCCGACAATTCCGGGCCCATCGCCGGACCCGCCTCTGTGGGCGTCATCGGCTACCTCTCCGGCTCCGCCACCAACACACCCTCCGTCATCAGATACGACAACCTCACCGTCGCGGCTCCGGGCACCCCGGTCCACGCCGATCCGGTCGCCGTGATCGGTACGCCGGCGGTGTCGGGTCTGACGGTGTCGTTCGACGGTTCCGGATCGACCGCGTCGGGCGGCGCCTCGATCAACGGCTACGAGTGGGACTTCGGCGACGGTGGTACGTCCACCGAAGCTGCTCCGTCCCACACGTACGCGACCGACGGCAGCTACCCGGTGACGCTGACGGTGACGGACGACCAGGGCGGCACAGGAACCACGTCGCGGACGGTGTCGGTATCCAGTGGCGCGGTAGAGCCGCTGGCCGTGGACGCGTTCGGTCGTTCCGCCGGCTCCGGGTGGGGATCGGCCGACACCGGAGGCGCCTGGTCCACCAGCGGATCCGGCGTGTCCTTCTCCGTGACCGGAGGGGCCGGCGTGATGACCATCGGCACCGCGGGCCGCAGCGGCACCGCCGTCCTCGGGTCGGTCTCCGGAGGTGACGTCGATGCCTACGTCGACGTCTCGGCCGGGCAGACCATCACCGGCGGCGGCATTTACTCGTCGCTGATGGTGCGCCGCACCTCTTCCACGTTCTACAGCGCCAAGGTCAAGCTCAACGCCGACGGATCGGTCCGGCTGTATCTGATTCGCACCGACAACGGAACGGAGACCGCGCTCAACGCGATCACCGTCCCCGGATTGACCGCCGGCGCGGACGACGTCCTGCGCACGCACCTGCAGGTCACCGGCAGCGGACCGGTCGCACTGTCGGCCAGCGTCTGGAATGCGACCGACAGCGAACCGGCCACCTGGCAACTCACGGCCTCCGACAATTCCGGGCCCATCGCCGGACCCGCCTCTGTGGGCGTCATCGGCTACCTCTCCGGCTCCGCCACCAACACACCCTCCGTCATCAGATACGACAACCTCACCGTGACCACCGCCACGCCCTGAACGGCGTGACATGTCGGACGTGAGCGCTGTGGGCGCGGCTGCCGGGCCGATGGGAGACGCCCATCGGCCCGGCGGCGTGCCCTACGACGATCGGGCGTCCGGAACGGCCTACCGGATCACCGCCGCTGTGTCCGTCGAACGGCGGGCCAGTGTTCTGCTGGCACTGCTGTGGGCGTGGGTGGTGGTCCCCCGCGTCATCCAGAGCCTGCTCGTGCCGAAACACCGCCGGTCGGCCGGGATCGACTACGGCGGATACACCGCCGCGGCGTCACTCACCCAGAACCTGCTGCGGGCCCTGGTGCTCGGCTTCTGCGCCATGCTCATCGCCGGGGCCCTCGCGGATCCGCGCCGGCGAGCGATCGTCCCGCTTGCCGTGTTCCTCGCGCCCTGGGCGTTCATCGCGATCCGAGATGTGTACGCCGGCGAGACGCCGAGCATCGACGCGATGCTGTACCCGGTCGTCGCGGTCGCCCTCTGGACCCTGAAACCTCGCCTCACGTTCCTCCGCACGCTGGCACACCTGACCGCGCTGGCAGCATTGATCTCCATCGCCATGGCAATCCTGGCCCCGCCGTCGGCGCTGTTCCGATCCGCCGACGGAACCGTGATCGCCGAGGACAAGCAGATCATCCCGTCCGGCATGTTGACCGGATTCCTCACCCAGCCCAATAATCTCGGCCAGTTCCTGGTGCTGGGGCTGCCCGCGGTCGTCCTTATCCGGTCGCTGCGATTGCGCGTCGGATACGCGTCCCTGGTGGTCTTCACCGTGGTGTGGACCGCTTCGAGATCGTCGCTGTTCGCCATCGCGATCACCGGCCTCACGGCCGTCGCCCTCGTCGCCGTCCACCGGGCGGTCCGCCGATTCGCGGCTGCCGTGATGATCGCCGTGGCGTTCGGTCTCGTGTGCGTCCTGCCGTTCGTGACCACGTCGCCGTCCGCGTTCAGCGGCCGCGGCCTGATCTGGCAGAACAGCCTCCCGGCGTGGCAGCGGAAGCCGTGGCTCGGTCAGGGCTCCGACTGGTACCGGGACATCGCCGCGACGGCGTCGTCGATCATGGCCACGGCCTTCCACGGCCACAACCAGCTGGTGCAGCTTCTGGTCACCGGCGGTGTCGCCTTCGCCGTGCTCGTCGGTCTCCTGCTCGTCATGGCGTCCCGCTCCGCGGTGCGCCAGGCCGGCGCGGGCTCGCTGTTCGGCGCCCTGTACGTGGTCGCGCTCGCCGGAACCTGCCTGCTGGAGGTCTCGGTGGTGATGGTCGACAACATGTCCATGCTGCCCGTCGTCCTGGTGCCGCTCGCCGCCCTGTCGTTCGCCGACCGGAAGGACCTCGTCGGCGACCCCGATGATGCCCCGCGGGAGAGCGCTGACCGCTACCCGGCCGCGGACATGCCCCGACGGAGCGAGCCGTGAGCGGCGCGGCGGCGGTACTCGTACTTCGCGACGCCGAGACATCCGAGACCGATGCCGAAGCCACTCCACAGGTCGCGTTCGCCTCGACTCCGCTGCCGGACGCCGGTCACCAGGCCGGCGCCATATCGCGCGATCCCGCGAGCCATCAACAGGGCCGCCTTCCCGGCGAGCCGCAGCGACGTCGCGATGCGGCCCCTCGGGCCGTCGGCGATCAGGATCTGCGTCCGTGCCCACCCGTTGCTGGTGCGCACGGTACGGAATCGCACCCAACCCTGCGACACCCGCGCCGGATCCACCCGCTCGGTCACGACGGCCTCGTCGCACCACAGGATGCGCCCGCCGCGTCGCGACAGGCTATGCGTCAGCATCGTGTCGCTGCCCCCGCTGAGCCCGAACCGGGCGTCGAAGGTCAGTCCGTACTCGCGCAGCTGCCGAACGTCCAGCAGCAGATTGCTGGTCGCGGCACCCCTGACCACGGTTCCCGTCCGCCTGCGGCGGCGTTCGAAGATACCGCTCTCCGTGATCCACGGATCGACCGGCCCGGCGAACTCCCGCTCCACGGGACCGGCGACCGCGGCGCATTGCCAGGCCTGCCACGACGCGACCATGGTGCTCAGCCATCCGGCGGCCGGCAGCTCATCGTCGTCGATGAAGACCACCGCGTCGGCGTCGCCCACCTCCACGAGCGCTCGATTGCGCGCCGCAGCGATGCCCGGTTCGGGCTCGTGGACGTACCGGACGCCACGGGCCACGAAACCCTCAACCGTGGCTCGGGCGCCGCCGGCCGGATCGTTGTCGACGACGACGACCTCGGCGGCCGGTTCGATCGTCGTCGCCTGGCGGCACAGCGCGTCGATCGCCGCGGGAAGCCGGTCGGGACGCCGATAGGTCGCCATCGCGATCACGACTCTCGCACCGGCGGAAAAAGGGATCTCCACGCCACCTCACCACCTTGGACGCCTCGGGCCTCGGCAGGCCGGGGAATTCGAGACCATCACGTCTGGTCCGATAACCGATCGTAAAACCACGAATCACATTTCGCAACGACAATCCACACGCAACCAATTCCTTTTCCCGACTGCCATGACGTTCTTTCCTCGGCGTCATCTCCATGATTCACGCCGCGGACGGATTATTCAGGAGTTCGATATGGACGATCGTGCAAAGCCCCTCAACGATGCCGCTGCCGCCGTTGATTCCCGCGCCGTTACGATCGCAGTTCTCACCTACAAGAGAACGGAGGGATTGGCGTCCACGCTGCGTGCGCTTCTCGCCGAATGTCGCACGCACCCGAACGCCTCGATCCTCGTCGTCGACAACAACCCCGGAGCCGACGCAGGGCCGATCGTGCAGGCGGTGGCCAACGGCTCGGGCGGCCTGTTCCGCTACGTGCACGAGACCCGCCCGGGTATTGCCGCCGCACGCAACCGGGCGCTCGACGAAACCTCCGCCTCGGACCTACTGGTGTTCATCGACGACGACGAGCGGCCCACCGCAGGCTGGCTCACGCACCTGCTGCGGCTGCACGCCGATCGGCGACCGGCCGCGATCGCCGGACCCGTGATCTCCGAGTTCGCCGACGAGCCGGAGCGCTGGATTCTGGACGGCAAGTTCTTCGTCCGGCGCCGGCTTCCCACGGGGACCTCGATCGCGTGCGCGGCCACGAACAACCTGTTGATCGATGTGACGCAGCTCAGTGCGCTCGGGATTCGGTTCGCCGACGAGTTCGGCCTGACCGGCGGATCGGACACGTTGTTCACTCGGCAACTCGTGCAACGCGGCGCCACCATCCTGTGGTGCGACGAAGCGATCGTCATCGACGAGGTGCCGGCATCCCGGTTGACCCGCGACTGGGTGCTGCAGAAGGCGTTCCGGCAGGGCAATGTCACCCCGCGCATCCACCTCGCGCTGGCATCGACTCCGGCGGCGCGACTCCGCGCGCGGGTGAGCGGGCTGGCCGGAGGCGCGGCCCGGCTGGCGGTCGGTGGCGCCGCCATCGGGTACGGGGCCATCACTCGCGACCTCGGACGACGTGCGCGTGCGACCCGGCTGGCCGTCCGCGGCGCCGGGATGCTGCTCGGCGCCTGCGGCTACTCCTACGCCGAATATGCCCGCGGCGCCGGCACGAGACGAGCGGGGTCCGGCCGGGCGCTTCGCTCCCCGGTGAAAGCGGGTGAGAGGTGAGCCTCGGAGACGTCGCCGCGAAGGGCGCCGGCGTGACCCTCGTGGTGCAGGTGGGGCAGACCGTCGTCCAGCTCGCCTCCGTCGTCGCGCTGACGCGGCTGCTCACCCCCACCGACTTCGGCCTGGTGGGCATGGTGACCGCTGTCGTCGGCATCGCCGCCGTCGTCCAGGACTTCGGCCTGTCCATGGCGGCCATCCGCGCGCCGACCGTCTCCAGGTCCGAGCAGACCAACCTGTTCTGGGCGAACACGGCGCTCGGCGTGCTGTGCTGCGCCGTCGTGGCGGCGTCCACCCCGCTGATCGTCTCGGCGTACCGCGAACCGCGGTTGACACCGATTGTGCCGGTCTTGGCGGTCATCTTCGTCATCAGCGGCATGGGCGCCCAATATTCGGCCATGTTGGCGCGGGAATTCCGGTTCAAAGAATTGGGCGCCGTCAACATCAGCGCCCAAGTCCTCTCCGTCGGTCTGGCCATTGCGATGGCCGCGGGCGGTTTCGGATTCTGGTCGATCGTCGTCCAGCAGATCTGTTACGCGTCATTGATCACCGTCGGATATGTCGCATGCACGAAATGGCTGCCGGGATTACCGGTACGAGGGGTGACCATTAAGCCATTCCTGCGTTTCGGGAGCGGCGTATTGGGCACCCAATCCATCGCGTACGCCACCAAGAACATCGACAACATCGCCATCGGCGCGGCGTGGGGAGCCGTGCCCCTGGGGCTGTACAGCAGGGCATACCAGCTCATGCTTGCCCCGCTGAACAAGATCAACGCTCCGATGACCCGCGTCGCGCTGCCGGTGCTGTCCAAGGTTCAGGCGGATGACGAGAAATTCCTGCGGTACTTGTCCCGGGCGCAGGTGATCTCCTGCTACGTGACGGCGACCGTCTTCGCCATCATCGCCGGCCTGGCCCGGCCGGTGGTCGACCTGCTCTTCGGGCCGGAATGGCGGGCGGCGGCGCCGCTGGTCGCGGTCCTGGCGATCGGCGGCATCTTCCGCTCCGTCGCACAAGTCGCCTATTGGGCCTACCTGGCACGCGGAGCCTCCGGGAAACTCTTCCGGCAGCGGCTGCTCACGGGCGCCATCACGGTTGCCCTCATCCTGGCGGGTGTGCCGTGGGGCGCATTCGGCGTCGCCGTGGCGTGCGCGGTCGCGGCCCTGGTCTCGTGGCTCATCGCCATGATCCATGTCGCGTCGGCCGTGCACATCGATTCGCGGCACCTCTTGGGGCATGCCACCCGGATCATCATCTGCATCGCACTACCGTCCGGCGTAGGAGCGTGGGGGGCGAGCCTGCTGCCGATACCGGATGCCCTTCGCGTCCTCGGCGGCGTGACCCTTGCCGGCGCCTATTTCACCGTCGCCTGCGCGTTGGTCCCGTGGATCCGGTCCGACGTGGCGTTCAGTTGGGCGTTCATCCGGCGATCCGTCAGGCGCGACACACCTGCGGCTTCACACGCCCACCGCTGAGATAGACGACCCGCGATCCCCCACTCCTGCGCCGTCGTGCCGGTAGCATGAAGTGTCAGCCAGTCCGGAAGCGACCGTGCCTTCACCGGCCCGCAGCGCAGGGAGACACGGCATGAGCATGAGGGACTATCTGAGAGCCGTCGCCCATGGTTGGTGGATGGTGCTCATCGCCATGATCGTCGGCGGTGGCGCGGCCGTGCTCATCGTGACCAACACCCAGCCCGTCTACGCCGGCTCCGTGACGTTCTTCGTCAATACCACCCATGTCACCGGCGTCAGTCCGCTGCAGGGCGACCAGTATGCACAGCAACGCGTGTCGACCTACGTCCGGTTGGTCTCCAGCGACCGCCTGGCCGCGCTGATCAAGGACGACACCGACAGCGACCGTTCGGTCAGCGACATCGCGAGGTCGCTGTCCGGCGAATCCCCCCTGAACACCGTGCTGCTCACCGCGACGGCGACCGGGACCTCCCGCGAGGAGGTGCTGACGCTGACGCGGTCGGTCTCCACCCAATTCGTCAAGATGATTCGGGCGATCGATCCGACGGTGAGCCTCGAGGTCACGTCCGGCCCGACGATGCAGCCGACACCGGTGGAGCCCCGCACCAAACTGGATGTCGGCTTGGGGCTGTTCGCCGGCCTGGTGGTGGGGGTGGGGGCCGCGATCACGCGGCGCGCGCTCGACACCAAGGTGCGGACTGCGGCCGATCTCCGGTCGGCGGGCGTCGAAGTTCTGGGCGTCATCGGCCGGGACAGGCGGGCGCGCAAGTCGCCGCTGCTGGTGGGTGCCGCGAAGAGATCCGCCCGGACCGAGGCGTTCCGGAAGCTGCGGACCAACCTGCGCGTTCGGCAAATGACGGAGGGCAGCAGCGTCATCGTGGTGACGTCGTCGGTGTACGGCGAGGGGAAGTCCGTGACGGCCGCCAATCTCGCCCTGACCTGCGCGGCCGGCGGCCAACGGGTGCTGCTGGTGGACTCGGACCTGCGCAGGCCCCGCGTCATCGACTACTGGGGACTCAGTTCGTCCCTCGGGCTCTCCGACATCCTGGCCGGCGACGCCGCCGTGGACGATTGTCTGCGCCCCGGCGGAATGGAACGCCTGACTCTGCTCGCCGGCGGGCGCCCGCCGTCCGACCCGGCTCAGGCGATCGGGTCACCGGCGATGGGAGAGCTGCTGGCCGGCTTGCGCCTTCGATTCGACGTGATCGTGATCGATGCGCCGCCGCTGCTGCCCGTGACGGACGCGGCGATCGCCACCCGCCAGGCGGACGGCGCCGTCCTCGTCGTGCGGTACGGCAAGACACGGCTCGACCAGGTCGCCAGCGCCGTCGACGCCCTGGAATCCGCCGGGGCACGCCTCATCGGCGGCGTGCTGAACATGGCGCCGGTCAACGGTGCCCGCGTGCGCCCAGTCAGGAGCGTCGCTCGGATGCCCGCGTCACCGGTCGCCGGTCCGCCCGCGCGCCGCCCCGCACCGGCGGAGCGACAGCGGGCTCGGGTGGCCGCGGTGACCGACGACCCGGTGGCGTGACCTCGAGCCCGGCGATCGCCGCGGCTCACGTCACGCGGCCCGCCAGACGAAGACCGGTCGGGCGGTCGGCCCGTCCTCGGCGAGCAGGGCGAGGAATTCTCCGTCCGAGTCGACGGCGGCGTACGTGCCGTTCATGCCTGCTGCCGGGATGCGCCGTCCGAAGGCCAGGTCGGCGGCCACGCCGCCGCCGACCACCCTGGTGTCGAACGCGCGGGCCACGGCCGCCGACACGGGTATGACGCCGCAGCGCGTGCGGTCCCGCAACGCGTCGCCGATGGGCGGCCGGGGCGCGCCCCGGGGCGTGATCCCGTCCGGGAACACGTCGACGGCCTCGCCCACGCCGAACGGCCCGACGGCGGTGCGGCGCAGCGCGGTCAGGTGCCCGCCGACGCCCAGGTGCGCGCCGAGATCGCGCGCCAGCGCCCGGACGTACGTACCGGTGCTGCAGTCGACGACCACGTCCACCTCGAGGCGTCCGCCGTCCACCCGCCGCGGCGGCGCCACCGGCTCGAACCGCGATACGGTGACGCGCCGCGCGGCCAACGCCACCTCCTGGCCGGACCGGGCCAGGTCGTAGGCCCGCTTCCCGTCGACCTTGATCGCGGAATAGGAGCTGGGCACCTGGTCGAGCTCACCGGTGAACTGCGTCATACCCGATGCCACGTCCTGATCGGACAGCCCGGACGCGTCGCTGCGGGCGGTCACCTCGCCGTCGGCGTCGTCGGTCGTCGTCGATTCACCCAACCGAATCGTGGCCGTGTACGACTTCGTGGCGAGCGCCAGGTGGCCCAGCAGCTTGGTGGCGCGGCCGAGGGCGACCACAAGGAGCCCGGTCGCCATCGGGTCCAGCGTGCCGGCGTGCCCCACCCGCCGGGTGGAGAGGATCGCCCGCACCCGGCCGACCACATCGTGCGAGGTCACCCCCGCGGGCTTGTCGACCAGCAGCAGGCCGGTCGGTGCATCGGTGTCCGCGTCGCTCATGGCTGCCCCGTCGGCTCGTCGTCGTCCCGGTCGGCGGCGCGGGCCCGCTCCGCCTCCTTGGCCAACAGGACCGTGTCCACCAACTCCCAGCGGTGCGCCGTGATGCGCACCGGCACATCCTCGCCGCGGGCGTCGGCCAGCAGCACCTCCGCCCGGGTGCGCAGCCACCAGGTGACCATCCGGGAGATGCCGAACGCGGTGAGAAGCGCGACAGCCCCGAACGCCCATCGGAACGCGGTCAGTGACCGGTGGGCGGAGTCGGGGTCGACCAGATCCAGGATCTGGCCGACCAGGTAGATGCCGACCACCGAGCCGGCGAAGCCACCGACGTTGACCAGTCCGGTGGCGGTGGAGATGCGGTGCCGCGGGTTGTAGTCCCTGGCCAGCAGGAAGCCGACGGAGCTGGCCGGGCCACCGATGGCCAGGATCACGATGAGCGGGACCATCACCCCCAGGGGCGGCCTGCCACCGGGCCAGGCGATGATCACGATCCAGCAGATCAGGCAGCCCAGTGCGACCAGCAGCGCGATGGGGGTACGCGTCGCCGGGCGCCGGGACACCACCACGCCGATGGTCAGGCTCGCCACGCTGCCGGCGAGCACGAAGATCAACAACAGCGTGGAGGCCAGCGAGTCGCGGTAGCCCAGCCCGTCGGTCAGGTACGGGAAGCCCCACAACACGCTGAATACCACCGGCCCGGACATCGTGGTCAGATGCACCCAGAACCCGAGCCGGCCCGCGGGGACCCGCCAGGCCTGCTTCACTTCCGCGAAGATGCGGTACCCGGCGACCGGCCCGGATGCCGCGATCGCGCCGGCGCTGCGCAGCGGGGTGCGGGTCGCGGACCGCAGCAGCAGCAGTCCGTAGCCGAGGGACGACGCACCGGCCACCAGGAACGTCGGCGTCCAACCGGCTTGCGACAAGATCGCGGTGAGCGGCAGCGTCGCGATGACGTTGCCCACCGATCCGAGCAGCCCGGTGAACGCGGTGAGCACCGGGTAGCGGCGCGCCGGGAACCAGACGGCGGCCAGCCGGAGCACCGAGATGTACGTCATGGCGTCCCCGCAGCCGAGCAGCCCGCGCGCCAACAGTGCCAGCGGGTAGGTGTCCACGACCGCGAACGCCATTTGGGCCAGGCCCATCGTGGTGGTCGCGGCCAGCAGCATCTTGCGCGGTCCGAACCGGTCGACGAGTATGCCGGTGGGCACCTGCATCATCGCGTAGATGCCGAGTTGCAGCATGACGAACGTGCTGAGCTGCGCCGCTCCCAGCGAGAACCTGGCCTCGGCCATCGGCCCGGCCACACCCAGCGAGGTGCGATGGAACACGGCCAGCACGTACACGCCGGTGCCGATGCCCCACACGATCCAGCCCAGCTGCCGTCGCAACGGCGCCGTCAGGGTGCGCCGGAGACGTTCCGCGCGACCCTGAGGATCGGGCGCTGCGGCAGCAGGCGGTGTCGGCGTCACTGGAGTTCATCGATTCTGTTCGGAACGATAGTGCTGGGCCGCGCCGGGCGCGGCACCCATCATGCTCTATCGCCGCGGACCGGGCCGGGTCAA
>JBIQMQ010000003.1:36143-38885 GCA_044463185.1 Nakamurella lactea
CGCGCGCGGGCCGGATCCGCCATCGTGGGTACCTCGTTCTTCCTTCACTGGGTCTTATTCGTGACCGGTCACCGGGGTGGCCGGGTCGTCGATGCTCACGATCCGCCGCCGCGCGGACAGGAGTTGGCAGTCGACGGAGTCGGCGACGATGCGCTCACACTCATCCAGGACGCGCCCGGCCGTCGACGGTTGGCCGGAGACCACTGCGATGCCCACCACTGCGCGCCGGTGCAGATCCGCGTCGCCGACCTCGGCAACGCTGACGTCGAGCCGCCGGAGCCGGGCCAGCAGGGGCCTAAGCACGGCGCGCTTCTGTTTCAGGGAGTGGACGTCGCCGAGCAGCAGGGCGCATTCGAGCATGCCGACGAACATGCGCCCGCCTTTCACGCGAGGTGCGGACCGGCCCCGCAGGACCGGTCCGCGCGCCGCCGTTCCACCTAGGCCCGCGGCTTCTCGCGCATCTCGTAGGTCTCGATCGTGTCATCGACCTCGATGTTGTTCCACGACCCCAGCCCGATACCGCACTCGTAGCCTTCGCGCACTTCCGTGACGTCGTCCTTGAACCGCCGCAGCGAATCGATGGCGAGGTTGTCGTTGATGACGACGCCGCCGCGCAGCAGCCGGGCCTTGGAGTTGCGGTGGATCAGTCCGCTGCGGACGATGCATCCGGCGATGTTGCCGAACTTCGACGACCGGAACACCTCCCGGACCTCCGCCGTGCCCAGCTCGACCTCTTCGTACTCCGGTTTGAGCATGCCCTTGAGTGCGTTCTCGATGTCCTCGATCGCCTGGTAGATCACGGTGTAGTACCGGATCTCCACGCCCTCGCGGTCGGCGAGTTCCGCGACGCCCCGGACCGGCTTCACGTTGAAGCCGAGCACGATGGCATCGGTGGTCGCGGCCAGGTTGATGTCGTCCTGGGTGATGCCGCCGACGCCGCGGTGCACCACGCGGATCGCCACCTCGTCCTCGCCCACCTCGAGCTTCATCAGCGAGTCCTCCAGCGCCTCCACGGTGCCGGAGTTGTCGCCCTTGATGATCAACGTGAGCTGCTCGATCTTCCGCTCGGCCAGGGCGGCGTTGAGCGTGTCCAGCGACACCCGGCGGCGATTGGCGACCTGGGCCTTGCGGGCCCGAGCCTGACGCCGCTCGGCGATCTGCCGCGCCACCCGGTCCTCCTCGACGACGAGGAAGTTGTCGCCCGCGCCCGGCACGGAGGTGAAGCCGAGCACCTGCACCGGACGGGACGGCAGTGCCACGTCGACCTCGTTGCCGTTCTCGTCGAGCATGGCCCGCACTCGGCCGTAGGCGTTGCCCGCGACGATCGAGTCGCCCACGTGCAGCGTGCCGCGTTGCACGAGCACCGTGGCCACCGCACCGCGGCCGCGGTCCAGGTGAGCCTCGATGGCCACACCCTGCGCCTCCATGGTGGGGTTCGCCCGCAGGTCGAGTGCGGCGTCCGCGGTGAGCAGGATCGCCTCCAGCAGACCGTCGATGTTGATGCGGTTCTTCGCCGAGATGTCGACGAACATCGTGTCGCCGCCGTACTCCTCGGCGATGAGGCCGTACTCCGTCAACTGCTGCCGGATCTTGGCCGGGTTCGCCGCTTCCTTGTCGATCTTGTTCACCGCCACCACGATCGGCACATCGGCCGCCTTGGCGTGGTTGATGGCCTCCACGGTCTGCGGCATCACGCCGTCGTCCGCCGCCACGACCAGCACGACGATGTCGGTGGCGGCCGAACCGCGGGCACGCATGGCGGTGAACGCCTCGTGACCGGGGGTGTCGATGAACGTGATGAGGCGCTCCTCGCCGCCCAGTTGCGCTGCCACCTGGTAGGCGCCGATGTGCTGCGTGATACCGCCGGCCTCGGCGTCGACCACGTCGGTGTGCCGGATGGCGTCCAGCAGCTTGGTCTTGCCGTGGTCCACGTGGCCCATCACGGTGACGACGGGCGGACGCACCTCGAGGTCGTCCTCCCCGCCGGCGTCCTCGCCGTAGCTCAGGTCGAACGACTCCAGAAGCTCGCGATCCTCGTCCTCGGGCGAGACGACCTGGATGTCGAAGCCCATCTCCGAGCCGAGCAGCTCCAGGATGTCGTCGGACACCGACTGGGTGGCCGTCACCATCTCACCGAGATGGAACAGCGCCTGGACCATCGAGGCCGGATTGGCGTCGATCTTGTCCGCGAAATCGGCCAGCGACGAGCCTCGCGGCAGCCGGATGACCTCGCCGTGACCGCGCGGCAGCGCGACACCGCCGATCGACGGTGCCTGCATGTCGTCGAATTCCTGGCGACGCTGCTTCCTCGACTTGCGCTTCTTGCGGGGCGCACCGCCGGCGCGACCGAACGCACCCGCTGTGCCGCCGCGGCCGCGCGGGCCGCCGGCTCGTCCGCGGAATCCGCCACCTGCGGACCCGCCACCGGTGCCGCCTCCGGCACCGCCGGCACCGCCGGCCGCTCCGGGACGCGACGGTCGGTACGGCGTGCTGCCGCCGACGCCGGGCCGTCCCATGCCGGCGGGGCGGGCACCGGGCCGCGGCGGACGCGCGCCGCCGGGGCCTGCGCTGCGCGGAGCTCCACCCGGTGTGCCGGGTCCTCCGGCACCGGGGGCCCCGACGCGCGGGCGTGCCGCGGGCCGGGCGCCCGGGCCGACGCCGAACGGGTTGTTGCCGACGCGCGGTGGGCGCGGCGCACCCGGCACTCCGCCGGCCGGGCGGGGCGCGGGGGCCGCGCGCGTG
>JBIQMQ010000004.1:0-4373 GCA_044463185.1 Nakamurella lactea
CGGATGTGCGGCCGTTGACCGCTGCGCACCATGAACGGGCTGCCGGACGACGCGCCGATCCCGCGGGAGGCCAGCAGTAACAGGGCCGCCGTCTCATCCTCGACCGGCACCCAGATGTTCACACCGTCGGTGCCGGCGACGTGAATCCCGTGGTCGGCAAGCCGCGTGGAAATCGCACTGCGCCGCCGTGCGTATTCGCGGCGGGCGTCGGCAATGGCGGCCGTCGATGCCGGGTCGGTCAGCAGGTGCACCAGGACCCGTTGCAGCAGCCGGCTGGTCCAGCCCTGTCCGAGGAATCGCCGGTCCACGAGGGGTTGCACCAGCGCGCGGGGCCCGCCCAGCGCGGCCAGGCGCAGGTCGGGGCCGTGCGATTTGGAGTAGCTGCGCACGTGCAGCGTCCGGTCCGACAGCCGGCTGCCCAGGCTGAGGTCGGGCGACGTCGCGATGGATCCCAGCGAGTCGTCTTCGATCACGAGAATCCCCGTCCCGCCTAGGATCTCGGCCAGTTCGGAAAGGCGCCGTTCGGTGGTGGTGATTCCCGTGGGGTTCTGACCGCGGGGTTGCAGGAAGAGGGCGCGAACGCCGGCGTCGACGGCGGCGCGCACCTGCTCGGGCCGCGGGCCTTGGTCGTCGAGAGTGACCGGAACCGGGCGGGCGCCGACCGCCTCGAGCAGGTCGAGCAACGGCGGGAAGCAGGGGTCCTCGACGGCCACCGTGTCGCCGAAGCGGAGATGGGTGGTGACGATCAGTTCCAGGGCGTCCATCGCCCCGTCCACCACGGTGATCCGCTCCGCCTCGAACGGCCAGTCCGCCCGCAGCAGGTCCCCCAGGTCGGCCAGGACGGGCTCGTCGAGATAGCTGCCGGCCTCGGACGGCGGCTGGATCCGGCGCAGCACCGTCAGCAGCGACGGCAGCAGCGCGGGGTCGGGGGTGCCGGTGGACAGGTCCAGCGCGTAGTCCGGCCGCCCATCCACACTCGGGGTGAGCGCGGCTCGGTAGCGTGACGGCCCGCCCTGCCGCGGCATCACTCGGGTACCGTTGCGCCCGCCGGCCATCAGGATTCCGGCCCGTTGCAGCATGGCCCACGCGGAGCTGACGGTGGTCGGCGACAGCCCGAGCTCCTTGGCGACGACCCGGATCGGAGGCAGTCGATCGCCGGGGCTGAGGCTTCCGTCACCGATGACCGCGCTGACGGCCGCGGCGAGCCCGCGGGCTGTCGGAGCCGCCATGCGCTGCTCGAGATCGCTGAGCACCTCGACGCTCGTCATGGCATGTAACAGTACATTAACGATATTGTTGTGCCTCCGCCTGTGACGTAATGTCGGCGGTATGGCGCACCGGATTTCGCATTGGATCGACGGCCGCGTGGTTGCGGGGGTGTCGGGTCGCACCGGCCCCGTGTACAACCCGGCCACGGGTTTGCAGACGGCCGAGGTCGATCTGGCGTCGACCGCGGAGGTCGACCGGGCGGTGGCGAGCGCGAAGGCGGCGGCGCGGGAGTGGCGCGCTACGTCGCTGTCGCGGCGCTCCGCGGTGCTGTTCGCGTTCCGGCACTTGCTGCACGAGGCGACCGGCGATCTCGCGAAGATCATCACGGCGGAGCACGGGAAGGTGCTGTCCGACGCGGAGGCGGAGATCGGCCGCGGACTGGAGAACGTCGAATATGCCTGCGGCGTGCCGGAACTGCTGAAGGGCGGCTTCTCGGAGCAGGCCTCGACCGGGATCGACGTGTACTCGATCCGGCAGCCGCTGGGCGTGGTCGCCGGGATCACCCCGTTCAACTTCCCCGCGATGGTGCCGCTGTGGATGTGCGCCAACGCCATCGCGTGCGGCAACGCGTTCGTGCTGAAGCCGAGCGAGAAGGATCCGTCGGCCTCGCTGATGCTGGCGGAGCTGTGGCAGAAGGCGGGGCTGCCGGACGGCGTGTTCACCGTTTTGCAGGGGGATCGGGAGGCCGTCGAGCGGCTGCTGACGCATCCCGATATCGCCGCCATCAGCTTCGTCGGGTCGACGCCGATCGCCCGGTCCATCTACGAATCGGGCACCCGGAACGGCAAGCGCGTTCAGGCGCTGGGCGGCGCCAAGAACCACATGCTCGTGCTGCCCGACGCGGACCTCGATCTCGCGGCCGACGCCGCGGTCTCGGCCGCGTACGGTGCCGCCGGCGAGCGGTGCATGGCCGTGTCGGTGGTGGTCGCCGTCGGAGGGATCGGCGGCACACTGGTCGACGCGATCGCCGAGCGCATCCCCCGGCTGACCGTGGGCGACGGCGCCGCGGACGGCACCGACATGGGGCCGCTGATCACGGCGGAGCACCGCGACAAGGTCGTCGGGTACATCGCGGCCGGCGAGCAGGCCGGCGCCAGGGTGGTGGTCGATGGCCGCGGCGGGACCGTGCACGGGGAGTTCTCCCCGTCGGGCGGATTCTTCGTCGGTCCCACGCTGCTGGATAACGTCACCACGGACATGAGCGTCTACACCGACGAGATCTTCGGGCCGGTGCTGGCGGTGGTGCACGCGGACACCTACGACGAGGCGCTGGAGATCATCAACGCGAACCCGTTCGGCAACGGCACCGCCATCTTCACCCGCGACGGCGGCGCGGCGCGGCAGTTCCAGTTCGACGTGGAGGTTGGCATGGTCGGCGTCAACGTGCCGATCCCGACGCCGGTGTCCTACTACTCGTTCGGCGGCTGGAAGAACTCGCTGTTCGGCGATAACCACATGTACGGGCCGGAGGGCGTTGCCTTCTACACCCGCGGCAAGGTGGTCACCTCGCGCTGGCCCGACCCGGCGACGTCCACGATCGACCTCGGCTTCCCGACCACCCGCTAGCGTCACCTCGCCTTCCGCACCACCCGCTAGCCCCACGTCGGGCGGTCGTAGGCTGGGCCCCACCCGGCGGCGCTTCGCCGCCGCAAGGAACCACCGGGATCCGGGGAGGCCACAGTGCGCTATCACCGATTGGGCAGCACAGGGACGCAGGTCTCGGCGATCTGCCTGGGCGCGATGAGCTTCGGCGAGGGCCGGCGGTGGACGCTGGACGAGGACACCAGCCGCGGGATACTCCGCCAGGCTCTGGACAGCGGCATCAACTTCATCGACACGGCCAACGTCTACAACGGCGGCACCAGCGAGGAGTACGTGGGCCGTGCGCTGCGCGACTTCGTGCAGCGCGACGACGTGGTGCTGGCCACGAAGGTGTTCAGCCGGATGCGTCCGGGCCCGAACGGTGCCGGCCTGTCGCGCAAGGCCATCCTGTCCGAGATCGACCACAGCTTGCGGCGTCTCGGCGTGGACTACGTCGACCTGTATCAGATCCATCGCTGGGATCCGGCGACCCCCACCGAGGAGACGTTGGAGGCGCTGGCCGACGTGGTGCGCGCCGGCAAGGCTCGTTACATCGGCGCCTCGTCGATGGCGGCCTGGCAGTTCGCCAAGGCTCTATACACGTCGGACTTGCACGGCTGGCCCCGGTTCGTCACGATGCAGAACCACTACAACCTGCTCTACCGCGAGGAGGAGCGGGAGATGCTGCCGCTGTGCGCCGATCAAGGCGTCGGCGTGTTGCCGTGGAGCCCGCTGGCGCGCGGCCGCCTCGCTCGGCCGTGGGGTACGGAGACGACGCGTAGCGGCACCGATGAGTTCGGCAGGCGGTTGTACGTGGAAGGCGACAAGACGGTCGTCGACGCGGTGAATACCGTCGCCGGTCGGCGCGGCGTACCGCCGGCGCAGATCGCACTCGCCTGGCTGATGCGCGACACCCGCGTCACGGCACCGATTGTCGGGGTCACCAAGCCGCAACACCTGGCCGATGCGATCGCAGCGGTTGACCTCACCTTGGACGATTCGGAGGTCGCCGAGATCACGGCCGGCTACGAACCGCACGCGGTCGTCGGCCTCTGAGTTGTGCAGTGGCGCCAACGACCGGAGCGCGATCAGAACGGCGGAGGATCGTCGGCTGAACCGTCGGCTGAACCGTCGGCCGGGTAGCGGTCGCGCACCAGATGCCCGGGTTCGGTGACGTACGTCCGGCCGAGTGGGCTCGTCCAGGCGAGGTTACCGTTGGCGGCCGGCTTGGCGCGCCAGCGGGTGAACGTCTTCAGCCGGTGATGCGCCCGGCAGAGCAGATCGAGATTGTGCGGGCAGGTTTCGCCGTCGTCCTCGAACGGTCGGCGATGGTCGATGTCGCAGCGCGAGGCGGGTGCCCGACAGCCGGGGAATTGGCAGGTCCTGTCCCGCACGGTGACATAGTCGGCGACCGCCGCGGGCGGGCGATAGACCCTGCGTCCCGCATCGAGCACCGTGCCGCAGGCGCGATCCGGGCCGGCGGGACGCACGACGATGGCGCGAACGCTGTCGGCGGAGCGCGC
>JBIQMQ010000004.1:4473-8486 GCA_044463185.1 Nakamurella lactea
TGGCCAGTGCGGTTGAGGACGCGGAACAGATCGACCATGGCGTCGGCACGGATCTGGCTGGCCCCGCGACCGTCGGCGAACCCGGCCGAGCAAACGGAGGTGGCGATGCTGTCGAGCACACCGTTGACGAGAGCCGTGTCTGCTGCCGAGGCGAAGAGGCGCAGCGTGGACATGCCGTCGTCGGCAGCATCGACGGTGACGCCACGGCGGGCCCGCGCGTACATCGCCCGGTGCTCGGCGGCGGTGGGGTCCGCGGCAATGACCTCCCGGTCGACGATCCGGCGGAGGGCGCCGCTGGTGCGTCCGGTGGCCAGCGGCAGGATTCGGCGCTCCACCTCGCGGCGGCGCTCCGGCGAGAGGACGCTGGTGCGGTCCGCGATAATGCTGGCGCGGTATCCGTCCAGGTCACCGCGCTGCTGAGCGGCGAGCGTAGCGGGCAGCTTGTCCACCATCGCTACGGCGCTCTCGATCCGATGACGCGCGGTGATCGGCGTGAGTTGCAGCAGGCAGCTCACTTCCGCCGAGGCGAACCGGGCGGCGTGCTCGGTGAGCGCGTCGCGCCACGCAGGCATCGCGAGCAGCGGCGTGTAGTCGACGTCGCCGGCCTCCGTGACGGGAAGATCGCGCGGCAGGCCGTGGGTCGCCACGTAGGCATGTTCGCCTGCGTGCCCGATGGGGTGCAGCGTGGCGTTCACGAGGCTCGCGAGTGGGGTGGCGACGCCGGGGCGGGCGAGCGCGGCGAGATAGCGCTGCTGGAGGGCCTGCGTGTGGTTGATCAGTCGCTGGGCGGCGGCAATCGCGTCCAGCAGAGCGTCGGCGTCCAGAGCTGAAGGGTCAGCGTTGGCCAGGGCGGTGAGGGACTCGGCGTCGACCGGGCGGGTTGCGGCGTGGGCCAGTTGCTCCCGGTCCCGTTCGGCGAACGCGCGCAGCACCCACGCCGGGGGAGGCGGAGGATCGTCGAATTCCGGGTCGAAAACCGCGTCATCGAAGTCGTCACCGTGGAAATCGAAGACCCCACTGTGGAATCGGTCGTCGTCCGAGGTGCCGGCCAGGGGTGCGGCCGCAGTGATCGTCATCCTCGCCACCTCCGCTCCCGTTACGGATATTTCCGTCGTTACTGCGCCACGGCTCGAGCCACGCGGGGCCTCCGTTCCACCGCGGCTGAATCACCTTGGTGCTACCTAAAAACCACCGCTTTCACACCTGAAAGCTAGCTCCAGTGTAGACCCGAACACACGTTTGAGCAATAGGCAATGAACAGAGTCTTGCTAGAAATTCAGGGCGCTCCAGGAGGGCAGGTTCGATGGGCGCGAAACTCCTGCAGGGGCCACCCGGGAAGCGGCCCGCTGGGTGCTCGGAGAAGCCTGTCTGGCTGGGCGTCGAACGCCGGCTGGAGGACTGGGGAAGGGGCACGCCTCGAGTCGATTTACGCGCACCTCGGAGCCTGGTTCGTGCTGATGCTCGGCGCGGCTGCCGTGATCCTGGCGGCCGGCGGCGGCTACGTCGTCAACCGGCGCGCCACGGTATGACGCCGCAGCAGGGCCCTGCCCCGTCAGCCAACCCGGCCCAACCCGGCCCACCCAGGCCGATCGGTCGACGTTGACCAAGACCGGATCGAAAAAGCCCAGCTGGCAGCCCCCAGTTGACGAAGGCCCAAAACTCCGGACAATCGGCGGAAGAGGACCATCACGACCGCGGAGGCCGGCCATGACATCTCGACGCAGTGCCGGTTTCGCAGGAGTTTTTGCTGCGGCCGTGGTTGTGATCCTCGCCCTGGGCGGGTGCGCCACCTCCACGTCGGGGACGCCGACCGCGGGGGAGTCCGGACCCACCTCCACGGCCGAGAGCAGCACGGCGTCGTCGGCGCCCGCCACCAGCGAGCAGACGTCCGATACGCCGTCGCCGACGCCGACCACGTCGGAGGAACCCGAAGCCACCGAGACCACCGAGGCCACACCGCCGCAGGACACCGCCGAGACCTACGTCTACTACGTAGTCGACACCCGCAGCGGCCTGCGCCTCGCGCGCGAGATCCACGATGTGCCCACGGGTCCGGACGGCGCGAAGGCGGCCATCGAGGCCATGATTTCGGGCGCCGACGACCCGGACTACACCACCACCTGGAACCCGGACACCCGGGTCCTGAACGCCACCGCCGAGGACGGCGTCATCTCCGTGGACCTGTCCGGCGAGGCACGCACCGCCAACGTCGGCTCGGGAGGCGCCGCCATGATGGTGCACCAGCTCGTGTGGACGGCCACCGAGGCCTTCGGCACGCCGGATGCCACGGTGCAGCTCACCCTGGACGGCGCGGACCCCGGCGACCTGTGGGGCGTGCTCACCTGGGAAGAGCCGATAGGCCGCGAGGCGCCCGAGGACGTGCGAACCCTGGTGCAGATCGACACCCCGCGCGAAGGCGCCGAGGTGACGTCGCCGGTGACCATCACGGGTGACGCCGCAGCGTTCGAGGCGAACGTCCCGTGGCGGGTGTTGGACGAGTCCGGGGCCGAGGTGCTCAGCGGCTTCACCATGACCACGGAGGGCATGCGGCACGCCCCGTTCTCGTTCCAGATCGAGCTGGATCCCGGTCAGTACACCGTCGAGATCAGCGAGGACGACCCGTCCGACGGCGCCGCCGGCACGCCCGGCACCGATACCCGCGCCATCACCGTGCTGCCCTGACGTCGTTTGGCCGCCGGACTCCGCGGGTAGTGGCGGGGCACCAGTGCCACACGACCACGGAGGCGACGATATGACGGGCCAGCATCGAGCTGAAGAGCTGAAGGGCCGCGCCAAGGAGGCGGCCGGCGCGCTGAGCGGCGACCGCGACCTGAAGCGCGAGGGCAAGACCGACCAGACCGCCGCGAAGATCAAGCGGGGCGTCGACAATGCCGCCGACAAGCTGAACGAGGCGGTCGACGACGTCCGAGACTCGTAGCGCGACGAGGTCGGATAGCGCTACTCGGCGGTGATCAGCCGATCCCGCAGCCGCTCCCACTCCAGGTGCAGCCACGGGGTGAAGCGCTCCGGCGCTTCGGTCAGCTCACGGTCCAGCTCTTCCGGCGTCAGCCACCGCACCGCTTCGATCTCGGTGCGGTTGAAGGTGATCTCGGCGTCGGGCGGGAGCGTGCCCAGGTACACCCAGCACAGCTCCCGCTCGGAGCCGAGGTCGCCGAACCGGGCGTGGTAGTCGAACGTGAAGCAGAACTCGACGTCGACGTCGACGCCCAATTCCTGCTGCATCCGGCGGCTGGTGGCCAGCTCCATCGACTCGCCGCGCCGCGGATGCGAGCAGACGCTGTTCGCCCAGTAGCCGGCCCACAGCCGCTTCCCCGCAGCGCGCTGCTGCAGCAGAATCCGTCCCTCGGCATCCAGCAGGAACACCGAGAACGCGCGGTGCAGGATGCCGTCGCCGTCGTGGCAGCGCTCCTTGGTGTCGAAGCCGATCTCACGGTCGTCGAGGTCGACCAGGATCAACTCCTCCGAGTCGGAAGAAACCACGGCATCGCGGGCCTCGTTCATTGCGGTGCCTCCAGTAGCGCCCCGTAGCCCGCGTCCCGCATGGCGGCCGCGACCCGGTCGGTCCCGTCCGGGCATAGCGCGACGATCGCGCCGCCGCCACCACCGCCGGTCAGCTTCGCGCCCACCGCGCCGGCCCGTCGAGCCACCTGCACCAGGTCCTCGATCTGCGGGCTGGACACCTGCAGCGCGTTGAGCTGTCCCTGGCAGATGTTCATCAGCTCGCCGAGCCGGTCGAACTGCTGCGCTTCCACCGCATCAGCCGCAGCCAGCGCCAGCGAGTCGATCGTGTCGAAGATGCCCTCGTACAGCGCGGGTTGCTGGCGCCAGCGCTCCCGGACCTGCGCCACCGTCTTCGCGGTCAACGCCTCGGTGCCGGTCAGGCCGATCACGATAGGCAATGGGCCGGGCACGGCCAGCGCCCGCATCGCCGGCGAACCGTTCGTCGGGGAGCCGTTCCACGGACCGTCCACCGCACCCGCGAGGGCCGCGCT
>JBIQMQ010000004.1:8586-15622 GCA_044463185.1 Nakamurella lactea
CGTTCGTCGGGGAGCCGTTCCACGGACCGTCCACCGCACCCGCGAGGGCCGCGCTACCGGACACCGCATCGTGCACCGCGGCGCCCGCATCGTGCACCGCGCCGCCCGCATCGTGCACCGCGCCGCCCGCATCGTGCACCGCGCCGCCCGAAGCGGCGTCCAGCGCGACAGCCGCGTCCAACGCAAGCCCGGCATCCAACGCAACCCCGGCGTCCAGCGCGGCAGCGGCGTCCAACGCAACCCCGGCATCTGACGCGTCCGCCCCGTCCGCGACCACCGGCACGGTCCGGCGGAATAGGATCGCCCGCCCGTAGGTGGCAACGGTGTTGTCCACTCCGGACGGGGTGCCGTGCGCGATCTTCTCGCACTCGTACGAGAGCCGGCAGACCTGCTCGTCGCTCAGCCCGAGCCGGAAGTGCCGGTCCACCGCCCGCACGATCGCCACCGCCAGCGCCGCCGACGATCCGAGCCCCACGGCGCGCGGCACGTCCGGCTGCACGTGGATGCGCATGGCCCGGCCGGCCAGGCCGAGTTCGCCCAACACCAGGTTCATCAGGCCCAGGAAC
Organism: Nakamurella lactea; assembly: GCA_044463185.1. GTDB lineage: Bacteria > Actinomycetota > Actinomycetes > Mycobacteriales > Nakamurellaceae > Nakamurella > Nakamurella lactea_A. Next base: position 9,153 of record JBIQMQ010000004.1, read on the forward strand.
GAGCCGGGCCGCCCGGCCTCCGGGTGCAGCTTCTGCTCGACCCCCCACCTCGGGATGATGAGCGTCAGACCCTCGTCGGCGTCCTCGACGCGGGCCTTGATCGCCGCCCGTAGCGGCGCGGCGATCGCATGCCGCCCGTACACCACGGAATGCTCGCCGATAAGGATCACCTTGCCGTAGCCCACGGCGAAGTCGGACTCGGGGCGCGGGGCCGGGCGCGGCGCCGTTCGCTTCACCGAGCGCAGCTCGTCGATGATCTCCCGGGCCTTCCAGACCTTGATCTCGCCGTCGTCCAGCAGCCGCTCGACGACTTGGTCGAAGATGTCCGGGTCGGCGCCGGCGGTGGCCGTCACCGACCGTGCGTGCAGCGTCATGTGGCCCTGCTGGATGCCGTCCGTGGCCAACGCCTTGAGTGCCGAGAAGTTCTGCGCCAGGCCGACTGTCGCCATGATCTGGGCGAGTTCGGTCGCGGACTTCACGCCGAGGATCTGGTGGTTCAGCTTCACCGCGGGATTCGACATCAGCGAGCCGCCCACGATGCCGACCTTCATGGGCATCTCGATGCTGCCCACCAGGTTGCCGTCGGCGTCGGCGGTCCAACTGGTCAGCGAGGTGTAGCTCTTGCCACGGGCGGCGTAGGCGTGCGCGGCGGATTCCAGTGCGCGCCAATCGTTTCCGGTGGCGATGGCCACCGCGTCCACACCGTTCATCACGCCCTTGTTGTGCGTCGTAGCCCGGTACGGGTCGACCACGGCGAGCGCGCCCGCCGCGATGATCGCGTCCCGAACCTGCTCCCCCGCAAGGGTTTTCGTGGCCAGCGCTTCGACGGGCAGCACCATGCGCGCGGACGCCAGCGCCCGGTCGGACAGGTTGGACAGGATGCGCATCAGCACCCGCCCGTCGGTGATGTTCTCCACCAGCGTGGCGACGCCCTCGCACATGGTGTTCACCAGGTTGGCGCCCATCGCGTCGCGGGTGTCCACCAGCAGGTGCACCACGAGCATGTCGCGCCCGCCGTCCGGCGCGGGGTGCACGTACACCTCGACGTCCACGGCCCCGCCGCCGCGCGCCACCATCTTGGGGTGCAGCGAGTTGGCGAGATCCAGGATCTCCTCCTTGCGCTGCAGCACGGCGGCCTGGGCACGGGCCGGGTCCTTGACGCCGAGCACCTGGATCTGGCCGACCAGGATGGGGTCGGTGGCCGACGCGGTGAAGCCGCCGGCGGCGCGTGCGATCTTGGCCGCGGACGACAGCGCCGCCACGATCGACGGCTCCTCCACGACCATGGGGATGACGTATTCCTGGTTGTTGATGAGGAAGTTCATGGCCAGGCCGATGGGCAGACCCATCACGCCGATCACGTTCTCGATCATCTTGTCGGCGCGGGCGAGATCCAGCACCTGCTCGCCGCGGCCCAGGGTCTGGAACTCGGACTCGGTGATCAGGCCCTCACGGAGCAGCGCGCCGAGCCGCCCGGGCACGTCCATCTTGTAGAAGCCCTTGATGCGTGATCCCACGTCACCGATGCCTTTCTCTACCCTCGCCGTCCACAGCCAATCCCTGCGCATCAACGGCCACATCAATCATGCGATACCCACCCGGGGCGAGTGCACGTCGCAGCGCCTCGATGTGGCTAGAGTCTCCCGCGCATCCGACGCCGATATCGCCGCCGCCAGCGCCGGACGGCTTATAGATGACGCCGCAGCGGCGAGCTGCGTTCCGGATCGCGCGGTGCTCGGCGCTCACGATGTCGATGCCGGCGTCCCGGCCCAGCGCGTCCAGGCCGTCGGCGTAGGCGTCCAGCGCCTGCAGGAGTGCCTCGGGGTCACCGCGGCGGATCGCGCGGATGCCGTCGCCGGCGATGCCGGTGAGCTGCGTCATGCGCGCCCGGTACGCGGCGGGACGGCCCAGCCGCCAGTCGCGGAACCCCGTCAACATGCGCGGCGTCGACGCGGAGCGGCCGGTGAACACGCAGCACCAGTGCAGCGCGGGCGGCAGGGAGACCGGCGCGGCGTGTGGGAGGTCCGTGTCGCCGCCGGTGTAGACGACGACGCCGCCGGTGAGTGCCGCCGCGATGTCCACCCCGCTGCCCCGCCCGCCCTGCATCGACCGGTGCAGGCGAACCAGTTCGGCCAGGGCGGGCCGCGGCAGCCCGAGGTGGCTGCGCAGCGCGCCGGCCAGCGCCACGGTGAGCGCGGCCGAGGAGCCGAGACCGAGCTTGGTGCCGGGGGTGTCGAAGAAGTCGCGGGTCGACAGGGTGAGTGTGTAGCCCTCCCGGTGGGCCGTGGGCATCGCACCAAGGACGCACTGCACCAACCGAAGTTTGTCTGCGGCGGCCGGGTCGTCCCACTGGACCGTGTCGTCCGGGCCGAGGGAGGCCCGCGCGTCGATACCGAGATCCGGTGCCCGCACCCGAATGTCGCTCTCGGCATGCGGCTCGATCACGGCGCGGGCGCGCCGGTCGACGGCGGCGACCAGCGCGGGCGCGCCGTCCAGGACGGCGTACTCCCCGAGCAGCAGCAGCTTGCCGGGGGCCGAGCCGGTGACGGTCATGCGTCGCCGCCGGCACCGCCGACCCGGGCGCCCTCGCCGAGTCCGACCACCCGGATGTCGACGACGCCGGGAACCTGCTGCAGCGCGGCGACCACCTTCTCCGCGGCCTCCGGCAGGCACACCGCCTTCACCTGCGGGCCGGCGTCCACCGTGGCGAACACCGGCACGCCGTGCGTCTCGCGCAGCGTGCGCACCGCGTGCAGCAGGTCGACGGTGGCGCCGTTCCAGTAGATCAGCGCCGGCCGGGTGGAGAGCATCACGGCGTGCATGCACGTCGAGCTGTGTTCCGCGACGTCGGCGAGCTTCGCGAAGTCCCGGACCGCGATCGCGGAGCGGGCCTCGGCGAGGGCGGCGTCATTCACGTCGGCCCAGGCGCGGTAGAACGGGGACGTTGCGCGGGAGAGCTCCATGCCGACGCTGGATCCGACCGGTTTCGGCGCGGTCGACGTGATCGCGATGACCGTCTGCAGCGGCCACGCGGCGGGCGCGAGGAGCGGGGTGGCGACCGCATCGGAGCCGTCCGGTCGGGTGCCGCGGTGCAGCTCAGCGAAGCCCCCGACGAGCGATCGGGCGGCGGAACCGGAGCCGCGCCGCGCGAACTCGGACAGCCGGGTGCGGGGCAGGCCCGTTCCCAGGGCGGCGTCGGCCGCGACGACGAGCGCGGCGAAGGCCGACGCGGACGAGGCCAGACCGGCGCCGGTCGGGAAGTTGTTGGTGGACGTCACCGCGGCCCGGGTGTCGGTGCCGGCTGCGGCACGCACCAGGTCGAGCACCTTCGTGACCCGGCCGACGTGCTGCGACGATGCGGTGCCGCCCAGGGTGAGCCGGTCGGCGGTGAGCGCCGGATCGAACACGACGCGGGTGACCGTTCGGAAGCCGTTCAGCGTGATCGAGATCGAACCGCCGTCGGGCAGGTTCAGCGCCGCATCGCGTTTGCCCCAGTACTTGACGAGCGCGATGTTCGGGCTCGCCACGGCGGACGCGGCCGCGCCGCTTCGATGGTCCATCGGCTATAGAGGCTACCCGGTGCGGTCTCTCCCGGCCCGCGCCGAACGCGTCGCCAGCCTGCGGCTACACCCGCGCTATCGAGACCCGCCACTCCTCGGGGCCCTCGTCGAGGTAGGTCCACACGAACTGGTCCGGCCACATCGCCTCGGCTTGGTACTTCAGCGGCAGCGGGTCGTGGTCGTTGACCAGGATCAGCTTCCCGGAGTCGGTGAGCGCCTGCATCTTGCCGAGGATGACGCCGTGCCGGGCTTGGTGCGATAGCGCCCGCACGTCCAGTTCCTCGGTGCCGGTGACCGGCTCGATCGTGGGTGCCTGCCCGTCCGGGGTGGCGACCACGGGGGCCTTCACCTCGGCGTGTTTCCGCGTGCCGCCGGTGAGCTCCGGCCGGTCGGCCACCAGCTCGGCGACCTCGACTCCGGCCGCGGCCAGCGCAGGCAGCAGCAGGTCGTTCTGCCGGGACAGGTGCGCCGCGTACCGGGCGCGGGCCGCGCCGGCGGTGGCCGCCGCCTCGCCCGGGCCGCTCACCGAGTCGAGCGACTCGAACAGATCCTTGAGCTGCTCGTGATCCTCCGTGAGCGACTGCACCAGAAGGGCCGTCGCCTCCCGCTCCCGGCCGCGGGCGTACAGGGCCGCGTCCGTGGCCTTGAACTGCGGCAGCAGGTCGCCGCGGTACCAGCCGAACAGTGCCAGCGCCTCGGTGCGGCCGTCGTCGCCGTCGTCGACCGCCTCGACCACGGCGTCCGCGAGGTCGGACAGACGCTCGGCAAGGGCGTCGCCGTGCCGTCGGATGGCGTCGATCGCGGCGTCGGTGCCGCTGTCGACGAGGGGTTGGGCGGTCATGTCGGCTCCCATCGGATCGGCAGGCGAAATAATTATCACTATAGATCCGTGGAAATTATGACGGAACCCTGCCGGGTCGCTGCCGACCGGCTCAGCACGCCCCGGTGAACTCCACCACGGTCCGCCAGGTCTCCGGCGGACCGGACGTCTCGGCCACGAGATCGGCGTAGACGCCGGCGATGTCGTCCGGGGCGAACCCCGGCCTGCCGAGCGTCCCGGTGACGGTCACCGTGGCGCAATGCACTCCGCTCGGCGCCAACTCCGCGGCGAAACCGCGGGTGAGGATGCGCAGCGCGGCCTTCTGCACCGCGAGTGACGGAGCTCCCGGAGTCGGGTGATCCGCCGCGCCCGAGCCGGTGGCCAGGATCGTCCCGCCGCCCAGGGTCGTCATGTCCGGCAGCACCGCGCGCACGATCGTGGCAAGGCTCGCCGCCCCGGCCGCGAGGTCCGACAGCAGGTCCTCGGCGGTGAGCGTGCCGGCGCCGCCCTCCCGCCACACGGACACGTTGTGCACCGCGACTCCGAACGGGCCGCAGCGGCTCGCGAGGCGGCCGATCGCGCCCGCCAGATCGTCGGCGTCGCCGACGTGCGCCGGCTCAGCGAACCCCGAGATTCCTTCAGCCGTCAGCGTTCTCGCCAGCTCTTCGACCGGTCCGCGGGAACGCGCCACCAGCCCCACCGACCGCCCGCCCGCGCCGAGCCGCCGGGCGATCGCGGCACCGAGCCGCGGACCGGCGCCGACGATCAGCACCGCGCCGCCGGCCGCCCCTTCGGGAATGTCGCTCACCTCCCCAGTCTAGGAACGAGCGCATTCCCGGCAGCCGGTGGCGGTCCTCCGGTACGCTGACAATCGGCCTATACGGGCATGGAGACGTTGCGACGGAGAGGACGGCGAACCATGTGCACGACCACGCACAGTTGCGAACGCCTGCTCGTCGGGACCCGTACGGCCATCGTGGCGGCCGTCTGCTCGTGTCCCCGCGGTCGCGCCGCCCTCTAGTTCGCTGAAGGGGGTCCACCGGGCCGCCTTCTCGCGCCGCGACCGCTGCTCGTCCGACGAACGACCCTGAACACCCGACCGGCCCGGCACGGATCCCGTGTCGGTGCACCTCTTGCCGCGGCGCCAGCCCAGACGCCCGCACCGTACCGTGCACCCTCACCCCCACAAAGGAACCCATCATGGCCCAGATCTACGACGACGTCACCGCCCTCACCGGCCGCACCCCGCTGGTGCGCATCGGCCGCATCACCGACGGGGCGGCCGCCACGGTCGCCGCGAAACTCGAGTTCTACAACCCAGCGAACTCCGTGAAGGACCGCATCGGCGTCGCCATCGTCGACGCCGCCGAGCAGTCCGGCTCGCTGCCCGCCGGCGGCACGATCGTCGAGGCGACCAGCGGCAACACCGGTATCGCGCTCGCCATGGTCGGCGCCGCGCGCGGCTACCGGGTCGTGCTGGCCATGCCGTCGTCGATGAGCCGTGAGCGTCGCGCGCTGCTGCGCGCGTTCGGCGCCGAGCTGGTGCTCACGGACCCGGCCGGCGGCATGTCCGGCGCGGTGACCGAGGCGGAGCGCATCGCCGCCGAGCGGCCCGGCGCGATCCTGGCCCGCCAATTCGCCAACGAGGCCAACGCCCGCATCCACTACGAGACCACCGGCCCGGAGATCTGGTCGGACACCGACGGCGAGGTCGCGGCGCTCGTCTCCGGCGTCGGCACCGGCGGGACCATCACCGGGGCGGGCCGCTTCCTCAAGGAGCAGAACCCCGCCATCACGGTGTTCGCGGTCGAACCGGCCGAGTCGCCCATCCTGTCCGGCGGGCAGGCCGGGCCGCACAAGATCCAAGGCCTGGGCGCCAACTTCGTCCCCGAAGTGCTCGACACCGGTATCTATGACGAAGTTCTCACGGTGACCTCCGACGAGGCGCTGGCCACCGCGCGCCGCGCCGCCACCGAGGAGGGTCTGCTGGTGGGCATCTCGTCCGGCGCCGCACTGGCCGCGGCCCGCCAGGTCGCCCAGCGGCCCGAATTCGCCGGGAAGCTGATCGTGGCCGTCACCCCGGACTTCGG
>JBIQMQ010000004.1:15722-20026 GCA_044463185.1 Nakamurella lactea
TGGAGGATCTGCGGACGGCCCGCGCCAAGGACCCGGCGGCGCGCTCCCTCGTCGAGGTCGCGCTGCTCTACCCGGGGGTGCACGCGATCTGGGTGCATCGGCTCTCGCACCACCTGTGGACGAGTCCCCGCCCGCACCGGCTGCTGGCCCGGGCGATCTCGCAGATCGCCCGGGCCATCACCGGCGTCGAAATCCATCCCGGGGCGGTGATCGGCCGGCGGCTGTTCATCGACCACGGCATGGGCGTGGTGATCGGCGAGACCGCGGAGGTCGGTGACGACGTCCTGATGTTCCACGGCACCACCCTGGGCGGCACCTCCATGAGCCACGGGAAGCGTCACCCCACCATCGGCAACGGGGTGCTGATCGGCGCCGGGGCGACGGTCCTCGGGCCGGTCACGGTGGGCGACGGCGTCAAGATCGGCGCGGGCGCCGTCGTGGTCCGGGACGTCCCGGCCGGCATGGTCGCCGTCGGCGTGAGCGCGCGGCTTCGGCCGGTGGCCACCGACGACTGGTGGATCGACCCGGCCATCTACATCTGAGTCGGGCTTCGTACACTGAACCGCGATCTACGTCGACAGATGGATTGGAGCGTGACGCCGTGGTCTGGGCGATCGTTTTCTTGGTAGTGGGCGTCGGCTTCATCACCTGGGGCTGGGTCACCGGCCGCGAACACCACTGACCTCCGGCTGCGCGCCGGCTGACGCTCGGCCGCACGTCCCCTCGGGCGGTGGCCGCCCTGCCATGATGTGACGGTGTTCCGCATCGTCTACCTCGCGCCGCAGATCGGGCCGAATACCGGCAACGCCATCCGCACCGCCGCGGCGACCGGCTGTGAGCTGCACCTGGTCAAGCCGCTCGGCTTCGACATGAGCGACCGGCAGCTGCGCCGCGCCGGACTGGACTACCACGATCTCGCCTCGGTGACGGTGCACGAGAATCTGGACGACGCCTTCGCCGCCCTGCTGCCCACGCGGGTTTTCGCGTTCTCGGCGCACGGCACCCGCGCCCACTCCGATATCGCCTACCGGCCCGGGGACGTGCTGCTGTTCGGCTGCGAACAGCGCGGCCTGCCGGCGGAGGTGCTCGCCGACCGCCGCGTCACCGCCGTGGCGCGGATCCCGATGCTGCCGGCCCGCCGGTCGCTGAACCTGGCCAACGCCACCGCGATCGTCGCCTACGAGGCGTGGCGGCAGCAGGGCTATGCCGGGGCCGCCCAGCAGGCCCCGACCGACGGCGAGTTCGCCTGAGCGCAATGCCCTGCACCGTTTTCTGACGGCACGTTGCATCGGTCACAGTAGTAGTTGATCATTGACGTCATGTCCGATTGGTCCGCGAAGACGCACCACGGACTGGAATCTGCGCCCGATGCCGAGGTGGGCCGGACCTGGCGGCGATACTCCCACGCGGTCGACGAGCGCCCCGTGGACGACCCGGCCATCATCGCGGAGCGCCTCGGCATCCTGAACGCCATCATCGACGCGGCCCGCCGCTCGGAGTCGATGCAGGGGCTGATGTCGAATGTCGCGGAGATCATCTGCCGCCGGTATCCGGGGCTGCACGGCGGGGTGGCGCGCTTCGACCACGACGGCATCACCATCGAGCGGACGCTGCCCGAGGCCACCCCGTCCATCGACTGGGACGACCTGTTCTCCGGACTGGCGCAGTGGGTCCACGACGCCACCGGCACGGTGACCCCGATCCACCTGGCGTCGGACCGTGGCCTGGCACTGGCACTGGTCTTCCAACGCGCCGCCGCCGGCGTATACCGGTGCATCGCGTTCGCCGACCCGGACGACGTCGTCCCGATCCCGGCGGACATGCTGGACGCGGTCGCCCGCGAATGCACCTACGTGTTCGACCGCGAGATCGTCACCATCCGACTCGCCGAGCGGGAGGCGCAACTGCGCGCCGTGTTCGACGCCTCCGCCATCCCGCAGGCGCTCATGGCCGAGGACAGTCGCGACTTCGCCATCGTCAACGACGCGTTCTGCCGGCTCGTCGGCTACCCCCGGGAGCAACTGATCGGGATGTCCGCGCGGGCCCTCACCCACCCCGACGACATCGGCATCATCGAGGAAGCCCGCCGCGCCGCCGCTCAGAGGCCCGGCGGGCAGCAGCGCGTCGAGCGCCGGCTGATCGGCGCGGACGGCGGGATCATCGACACCGACACCTCGCTCACCTGGATACACATGCCCGGCGGCGGTCGGATGCTGCTGCAGCAACTCTCCGACATCACGGCGCAGCGACGCGCCGAGCGCGACGCGATGGCGCAGGCCGAAACCGACAGCCTCACCGGCATCGGCAACCGGCTGCACCTGGTCCGCGCCATCGACGAGCTGGAGCGCGCCGGCGAGGGGTTCGGCATCGTGTTCCTCGACGTGGACAGCTTCAAATCCATCAACGATGCACGCGGGCACGAGGTCGGCGACGAGGTCCTCAAGGAGGTCGCCCGCCGGCTCACCGAGGCGAGCCAGCCGGGCGACATGGTGGTGCGCTTCGGCGGTGACGAGTTCGTCGTGCTGTGCCGCGGCATCGGAATGGCCGCCCGCACCGCAGCTGGCGACGACCCGGGGCTGTCGCCGCTGTCCCGGGCGGTGCGGCAGGTGGCCGATACGGCCCAGCGCATCCTGACCGAGCCGATCGAGACCTCCGACGGGCCCGCCACCATCACCGTCAGCATCGGAATCTGCGACGACACCATCCCGGTGGCGCGCGCCCTGGACCGGCTGCAGTACGCCGACACGGCCGCCTACCAGGCGAAACGGCTCGGCGAGGACCGCAAGGTCGTCTACGACTCCGGCCTGCACCGGCAGACCACCGAGTACCGCCGCATCCTGGCGCTGCTGCGCACGGCGCTCGAGGAAGACCGGTTCGTGGTGCACTACCAGCCGATCGTCGACGCGGCCGACGGCCGGCTGGTCGGGGTCGAGGCGCTGGTCCGGCTACGGGACGAGGGCGGCCACCTGGTGCCGCCGGGGCAGTTCATCGACGTGGCGGAGCGCAGCGGGCTGATCGTGCCGATGGGATCCTGGGTGCTCGCCGAGGCCTGCCGCACGGCCGCGGACCTGCGTCGCAGCACCGGCGAGCCGGTGCACGTCTCGGTGAACGTCGCCGCGCGTCAGGCCTCCCGGCCGGACCTGCCGGACATCGTCGACCGGGCGCTGGTGGACGCCGGGCTGCGGCCCGATGCGCTGACGCTGGAGCTCACCGAGTCGGCGCTGCTGGAGGCGGACTCCTCCACCCTGGTCCGGCTGCACGAGATGAGCGCGCGCGGTATTGAGATCGCACTGGACGACTTCGGCACGGGCTACTCGTCGCTGACCTACCTCCGACAGTTGCCGGTCACCAGGATCAAGGTCGATCAATCCTTCGTCAGTGCGATGACGACGGACCCCAGTAGCGCCGCCATCGTCAAGGCGGTGACCTCGCTGGCCCGGGACCTGGGCCTCACCTGGGTCGCCGAGGGCGTGGAGACCGCAGAGCAGTGGGCCGCACTGCAGCAGCTCGGATCCGGCCTGGCGCAGGGCTTCTACTTCGCCCGCCCGCAGCCGCTCCCGATGTTGCGGCACTCCCTGGCGCACACGTTCGGCATGCGGCCCACCGGCAACGCCGGGAACTCCGTCATACCCGGGTAGTCTGACGACGGTTATGACGAAACACATCATCTGGGACTGGAACGGCACGCTGTTCCACGACATCGACGCCGTCGTCGGCGCGACCAACGCGATCTTCGCCCCGTACCAGCTCGATCCGCTGACGGCCGACACGTTCCGCGCCACCTACACGCGACCGATCTGGGTCGCCTACGAACGCTTTCTCGGCCGGCCGCTGCGCGAGGGCGAGTGGGAGCTGCTGGACACCGGCTACCACGCGCACTACCACGAGCTGATGACGACGTGCGGCCTCGAGGCGGGGGCACAGACGGCGCTGCGCGAATGGCAGGTCGCCGGCGGCACCCAGTCGCTGCTGTCCATGTGGTGGCACGACCGGCTGGTACCCACCGTGCACAGCTTCGAGATCGACACCTACTTCGACCGGGTGGACGGGCTGCGCGGGCTCGGCGGCGGGCCGAAGGCCGAGCACATGGCGGCGCACCTGCAGGCCCTCGGTCTCGATCCGCAGGACGTGCTGGTGATCGGCGACAGCGTCGACGATGCCGACGCCGCACGGGACGTCGGCGCCCAGGCCGTGGTCTACACCGGCGGCATGTCGTCCCGCGCCGCGCTGGAGGCGACCGGCACGCCCGTGGTCGACAACCTGCTCGACGCGCTCGGGTACGCCTGAGCCGTGCTCGTCCTCTT
>JBIQMQ010000004.1:20126-37045 GCA_044463185.1 Nakamurella lactea
ACGTTCCACCAGCCCCACCCGTCCCAGGCGGGCTGCACCGTGCCGGCCGCGTTCGCGTCCGGGTACTCGACAACGTCGCCGAGCTGGCTGAACGTATAGAACCATTCGGCGTCGTCCGGATTCAGGTTGGTGCAGCCGTGCGAGGTGTTCAGCGAGCCGATGTTCCGGCCGTTCCAGCTCGCCGCGTGCACGAACTCGCCGGAGTTGGTGATGCGCACGCTCCACGGCACCATGATGTCGTAGGAGGGCGATTCGCCCGGGTCCGACTTCATCTCCACGGTGCCGTTGGGCAGTGGGGTGTGGGTGCCGGGCTTCACCGAGCCCTTCGCCATCACGACCTTGACGCCGTCGTAGGTGGGCGTGTCCGCCTCGCCGAGCGAGATGGGGAAGTTCTGCACGACCTTGTCGTCGCTCGTCACCGTCATCCGGTGCTGTGCGTTGTCCACGTGCGAGACGTGCGCCGCCCCAATTTCGAACGTCAGCGTCAGGTTGTCGTCGTACACCAGGCCCTCGCCGGCGGACAGGCCCTCTACCGGCAGGTCCACATCGATGGTCGAATGCGCCGGCCAGTAGTCCTTCTCGCGGTACAGCGCCTCGGCGGCGTAGCCCGGGACGGTGGAGTCCTGCCAGAACCAGGCGCCGTCGGCGCTCTGGCCGTTCACCGTCACCGTGGCCGCCTTCTCGAAGGCGGAGGCGTCTGTCGGGGCGACCGAGAACAGTGCCATCACGGCCATGCCCACCCCGTACGTCTCGTCGTCGCCCTCGAACGTGGAGACGTGCACCGGCGACGGTGCCGCGGAGCTGGACGAGGTGGTGAACCCCGGGGTGGACGCGCCGCTCGACGCGGAACCGCTCGGGTTGGCGGGGACGGCAACGGCGGTGCTGGCAGCGGTCGGGCTGCCAGCACCGCCGCCCGTGCCGGGGGCCAGGGTCGAAGCCTCCGGCACGGAGGGGGTCACGGTCACCACGACGACGCCGCCGGCACCACAACCGGCGACGACGCCGAGGGCCGCTACCGCCGCTGCGATGCCGGCACGTCGAGCGGCTCGTCGATGAGGAGACGGGCGGCCTGGGCGCGTGCCGGCCACAGTGGCGGCGTCGTGGTGGTTCACCCGGTCATGCTGCGCGGGATCCCGGGGGATTCGGCACGAGCGGGATGGGAATCGCCTGTGTGCCGGTGAGTGTCGATGGGGAAGGTCACGCCGGGATGTGACGCGACGGTCACGCCGGGATGTCCGGTCGCACGGTGACGCAGCAGCGGCCGGGCGCCGGGTCGAGTTGCAGCCGGTCCGGGTCGGCGCCGCAGGCGCATGCGGCCCCGCGCAGCAGGTGCAGGTTCATGGTGCAGACCGTGTCGGGGTGGTCGTCGACGAGCCGGTGGAACGGGCAGTTCCCCATGGCGACGGTGCCGTCCTCCTGCTGGTACGGCTCGAAGCCGCTGGATTCCAGTACGTCGTGCAGGCTGGTGGCGCCGTCGGCGAGCCGGGTGCCGGCCTCGTGTGCCGCGTCGGCCAGGGCGCGGGTCACGTCGCCGCCGCGGGCCGCCCGGTCCACGGCGGTGACCAGGAGTTTCGCGGCGAGGTCGTAGTGTCGTTCCGGGACGCTGACGCTGATCTCGCCGGGCGCCCGGCGGTAGAGCTTGGCGGGACGGCCCGACCCCGGTCCGGTGCGGCCGGACAGGCGGCGGAACTCGACCTCCAGCAGGCCCTGTTCCACCAACCGATCGAGGTGGAAGGCCGCGGTGGAGCGTGGCATGCCGAACTCGTGGGCGACGGTATCTCGGCTCACCGCGTCGCCCTGGCGCGCCACATAATTGAGCAGTGCCCGGCGCGTGGGGTCGTCGAGCGCTGTCACGGCGGCGACCCGCTGCTCCAGCGGAGGTGTCTGCATGGCACCATTCTAACAGCAATCAAGTTTGACGTAAGAATGTTTTCTGACGTATTGTTCGTGCCAGTCGGGTGCACATCGAGGTGAGCCGGGAATGACCATGATCGACGAGACGGGGACGATTCCCGTGGGGACGGAGGTCGTTTTGACTGACGCCATGCTGCACGATGCCCAGATGCGGGACGAACCGGCGGTCGCCGCACACGCCGCCGTCGATCGGGCGCGCGGATCGGTGACGCCGTTCCGCCGTCGCGTCCGGCGCCCGCCGGCCGGCGTGGGCGAGGTCGACCGGGCCGCCGCCGAGCAGGCCGTCGCCGACCTGCTGCTCGCGCTGGGCCGCGACCCGTCCGGTCAGCATCTCGCCGACACTCCCCGCCGCGTCGCCGATGCGCTCATCGAGATGACGACCCCGGAGGACTTCGACCTCACCACCTTCCCCAACGACGAGAACTACGACGACATGGTCGTGGAGATCGGCATCCCCATCCATTCGCTGTGCGAGCACCACATGCTGCCGTTCTTCGGCGTCGCGCACATCGCGTACATCCCCGGCGACCGCATCCTGGGCATCTCCAAGCTGGCCCGCGTCGCCCGCATGTTCGCCCGCGACCTGCAGGTGCAGGAGCGGCTTACCGCGCAGATCGCGAACTGGCTGGACGAGGCGCTCAGCCCGCGCGGAGTCGGTGTGGTGATCGAGGCCGAGCATCTCTGCCAGTCGCTGCGGGGCGTGAAGGCCGCCGGCACCACGACGGTGACCTCGGCGCTGCGCGGCATCATGCGCGCCGACCCGCGCACCCGCGAGGAGTTCCTGTCCCTGACCCGCCACGCCGTGCGGTAACCCCACGACGGACCAGCCCGAGCAGTATGACCCACGAGTATGACGCAGCTCCCGGGATTTCCGGCTGCGTGGAGAATGACCCTGTGCTGCCGTTCGGCAGCAACCCCCGCGTCGGTGGCGCACCGATGCCCGATCCCCTGGGAGCACGCTGATGACGTCCTCGACCGACCCTCGGACATTTGCGATCGTGGGCGGCGGCCTCGCCGCCGCGAAAGCCGCCGAAACGCTGCGGAGCGAAGGGTTCTCGGGATCCGTCGCGCTGATCGCGGCGGAGCGGGAGCTGCCCTACGAGCGCCCGTCGCTGTCCAAGGGTGTGCTGTCCGGCGGTGAGGACGAAAGCTCCGTCTACGTGCATCCCGAAGCCTGGTACGCGGAGAACTCCATCGACCTGCGGACGGGAGTGCGGGCGCTGGCCGTCGATCCGGAGACGCGCACCCTCGCGTTGTCCGACGAAACCGCACTGACCTACGACAAGCTGCTGCTGGCCACCGGTTCCGCCCCCCGCAAGTTGAAGGTCCCGGGCTCCGACCTCGACGGCGTGCACTACCTGCGCACCAAGAGCAACGCCCACGCCCTGCAGCAGGCGCTGTCAGGCGGCGACAGGAACGTCGTGCTGATCGGCGCCGGCTGGATCGGCCTCGAGGTGGCGGCCGCGGCCCGCGGGTACGGCAACCAGGTCACCGTGATCGACATGAGTCCGGTGCCGCTGTACGCCGCGCTCGGGCTGGAACTCGGCGGGGTGTTCGCCGACCTGCACACCGAGCACGGCGTGACGCTGTTGATGAACCGGCAGATCGCGGAGATCACCGGCGAGGGCGGGGCGGTGACGGGGGTTCGCACCGACTCCGGGGAGACCGTGCCGGCCGACGTGGTGGTGGTGGGTATCGGCGCGGTGCCGATGCAGCAGCTGGCCGAGGACGCCGGGTTGCGCGTGGACAACGGCATCGTGGTCGACTCCTCGCTGCGCACGTCCGACGAGAACATCTACGCCGCAGGCGATATCGCCAGGTGGGAACACCCGCTGCTGGGCCGGTCGCTGCGGGTGGAGCACTGGCAGAACGCGCTGCACCAGGGCCCCGCGGCCGCGAAGGCGATGCTGGGGCAGCAGGTGGTCTACGACGAGATTCCGTACTTCTACACCGACCAGTACGACCTCGGCATGGAGTTCGTCGGGGACCTGGCCGGCGATGTCGCGGCGAAGAATTACGACTCCGTGGTCTATCGCGGCGATCTCGACGCGCGCGAGTTCATCGCGTTCTGGACCCGCGGGGGCAAGGTGATCGCGGGCATGAACGTGAACATCTGGGACGTGAACCCGGATATCGAGGCGCTGGTGCGCTCGGGTCGCACGGTGGATTTGGACCGCCTCGCCGACCGGTCCGTCCCGCTCGCCGAGCTCTGAGCGGTCCGGCCCGAGCTCTGACCGGTCCGGCTCAGCGGCGGCGGGGCTTGAGGCGCCCGCCGGGCAGGTGCGGGGCCGGCAACGCTGCGCCGTCATAGCCGAGCACCGCCCCGAATCGGCGACCGGGCGCTGCGCCGGCCTCCGACGGCTCGGCGCCGATCTCCGCCTGCCAGTGGGCGCGGGCCTCGACGATCTCCTCGTGCGACCCGCCGACGAAGTTCCACCACATCACGAGATCGGCGTCCATCGGTGTGCCGCCGATCAGCACCAGCCGCGCCCGCTCGTCGCCCGCCCGCAGGTGCAGGCGCTCGGTGCCGACCGGCAGCGCCACCAACGTCCCCGGGGCGACGGCGATGCCGTTCACCTCGACGTCGCCGGAATCCACCAGCACGCCGTGCTCGAACTCGGGGCGCAGCCTCGTTTCGGTGGCGATGCCCGCCGACAGTGAGACCTCGGCGCCGAGCGTCGGCGCATGCCAGGAGACCCGCGAATCCTCGCCGTCCAATTCGCCCATGAAGACCCGCCACGTCACGCCGGCCTCGCTGACCACCGGGGTCGCGTCGTGCAGGAACGAGCCGGCGATGTCGCGGCGGTCCGGCGGCAGGGCCAGCCAGAGCTGCACCCCGTGCAGGATCGTGGTGGCGGGCGTGGACACCTCGGAGTGGGCGATCCCGTACCCGGCCGTCATCAGGTTCAGCTCGCCGGGGAGCACTAGCTCGCGGGTGCCCAGACTGTCCCGGTGCTCGATCTCGCCGCGGAACAGCCAGCTCACCGTGGCCAGTCCGCAATGCGGATGCGGCGGTACGTTCATGCCGCCGGTCTCGGCGACCTGATCCGGGCCGTAGTGGTCCAGGAAGCACCAGGATCCGATGAAGGGGCGCCCGCGGGCGGGCAGCGTGCGCCGGACGGTCATCGCCCGGATGCCGCCCAGCGGCACGAGACGCGGTTCGACCAGCTCCACCTCGCGGCAGGGCTGTGCGGGCAGGTGCACCTCGTCGGGTCGGACATCCAGGTTCGTCATGGTGCCTTCAGGCTACGACGGGGGCCGATCGGCGGCATCCCGTCACTGGCCGGCGACGAACGCCCGCAGCCACTCGCGGAACGCGTCGCCGATGTCGTCGCGTTCGCAGGCGAGGGTGACGACGCTCTTCAGATAGTCCAGTTTGTCGCCGGTGTCGTAGCGCCGGCCGCGGAACACGACGCCCAGCACACCGCCGCCGTCCGCCGGATCCAGGCCGATCAGCGTGGCCAGCGCGTCGGTCAGCTGGATCTCGTCGTGCCGGCCGGGAGCGGTGCGCTCGAGGACGTCGAACACGGCCGGGTGCAGCACGTACCGTCCGATCACGGCGAGGTTCGACGGTGCCCGCGCGGGGTCCGGTTTCTCCACCAGCCCGGTGACCCCGACCACCGGGTAGCCGCCGTCCGCGGGCGATGGGATCGACATGGCTTGCGGTACGGAGCCTGTCGCCGCGCATCCGTACAGCCCGATCTGGTCCTGGGGCACCTCCATCAGCGCGATCACCGAGCGTCCCGTGGCCTGGAAGACGTCGATCATGCGGCGCAGCAACGGATCTCGCGGATCGATCAGGTCGTCGCCGAGCAGCACCGCGAACGGGTGGTCGCCGACGTGGTTCCGGGCGCAGAGCACCGCGTGCCCCAGACCCTTCGGATCGCGCTGCCGCACGTAGTGCAGCTCGGCGAGATTGGTCGACCGCTGCACCAGGGCCAGTTTGGCCGTGTCGCCCTTGGCGGCGAGCGTCGCCTCCAGCTCGTAGTTCCGGTCGAAGTGATCCTCCAGCGGACGCTTGTTGCGCCCGGTCACCATCAGCACGTTCGTCAGGCCCGCCGCGGCCGCTTCCTCCACCACGTATTGGATGGCCGGCTTGTCGACGACCGGCAGCATCTCCTTCGGGGTCGCCTTGGTGGCGGGGAGGAAACGGGTGCCCAATCCGGCCGCCGGGATCACCGCATGAACGACGCTGCTGTGGTGTGCGTTGGGCGACATGGGCACCTCACTGGACCATCGAGCGAAGCGGGAACGCCCGGGCCCCTGCCCGGGTCACCCTCCCGAGCATAGGAGCCCTTCGCCCGATACGCCCGTTCCGCGCCCGTCGGAGTGGTGTGTCCGCGGGATGTCACGTGTGTCGCGGACCCGGCCGGCGCGAGGGCTGCGTCATCCCCGATGGGCCGCGGCGTGCGCCGTCGCCAGCTCCACGTAGTGATCCGCGTTCACCGTGAGGCGCTGCGCCTGCTGGTCCGACAGCTTCCGTTTCACGGTCGCGGGCACCCCGGCGACCAGGGATCGCGGCGGGATCACCGCACCCTCCGGCACCACGGCGCCCGCGGCGACCAGCGAGCCGTCGCCGATGAAGGCCCCGTTCAGCACCACCGCGCCCATCCCGATCAGGCAGTCGTTGCCGATCGTGCAGCCGTGCACCACCGCGCGATGCCCCACCGACACGCCGGTGCCGACGGTCGCGGGGAAGTCGGGGTCCGCGTGCACCACGACGCCGTCCTGCAGGTTCGACCGGGCGCCGATGCGGATCGAGCTGGAATCGCCGCGAACCACGGTGCCGTACCAGACGCTGGAGCCCTCGCCCAGCTCCACGTCGCCGATCACGGAGGCGTTCGGCGCGACGAACAGCGCGCCGGCGGTCCGGGGGGTGTGGCCATTGATCGAAATCTCCATGCCGTCCAGCCTGGCATACCCGTTCCCTCCCGTCCTCCCGCCGCGTGTTAGTGACGCAGACATATTCGCCGGCCTGGGTAACACGAGGCGGGGAGAGCAGGCGCGCCCGGCCGATACGGTAAACGGTATGACGGAGACGGTGTACCACTGCGAGTTCGCCCATACCGGCAGGGATGCCGCCGAGGCCGACGTGCAGATCACCGTGTCGGACGGGCGGATCACGGGGATGACGCCGCGTGCGGCGCGCGTGCCGCGCGCCGTCGACCTGCCCGGGCTGACCCTGCCGGGTCTGGCCAACACGCACTCGCACGTCTTCCATCGCGCCATCCGGGGCCGCACCCAGTCCGGCGCGGCCGACTTCTGGCAGTGGCGAAACGTCATGTATCAGGCGGCGTCTCGGCTCACCCCGGAAAACCTGTACACCCTCGCGAAGGCCACTTACGGCGAGATGCTGGCCGCCGGCATCACCAGCGTCGGCGAGTTCTTCTACGTGCACCACCAGGGCGACGGCACGGCGTACACCGAGCCGAACGAGATGGGGCTGGCGGTGGCCCGCGCGGCGGCCGACGCCGGCATCCGGCTCACCCTGCTCGACACCTGTTACCTGCAGGCGGGTGTCGACGGTGCGCCGCCGCAGGGCGCGCAGATCCGGTACAGCGACGGCTCGTGGCAGGCGTGGGCGGAGCGGGTCGACGCGCTGCGCACGCGCCTGGCCGGCGAGCCGCTGGTCCGGGTCGGCGCCGCGATCCACAGCGTGCGGGCGGTGCCCCGGGCGGCCATGGCGCCGATCGCCGAGTTCTGCCGGGACGGGGACATGCCCCTGCACGCGCATGTTTCCGAGCAGCCCGCCGAGAACGAGGCCTGCCTGGCGGTGTTCGGGCTGACCCCGGTGGAGCTGCTGGCGGCCGAGGGGGTGCTGTCCGCGTCGTTCACGGCCGTGCATGCCACGCACCTCACCGACCGGGACATCGAGCTGCTGGGCGGGTCGCGAAGCTTCGTCTCGATGTGCCCGACCACCGAGCGCGACCTGGCCGACGGCGTCGGCCCGGCGATCCGGCTGGCCGCGGCGGGCTCGCCGCTCACCGTCGGGTCCGACGGCCACATGATGATCGACCTGCTCGAGGAGGGCCGCGCCATCGAACTCGACGAGCGACTGGTGACCGGGATTCGCGGCCACCTCACGGCCCCGCAGATCGCGCGGGCGCTCACCACGGACGGGGCGCGGTCCATCGGCTGGCCGTCCGGCGGCCTCGCCGTCGGCGCGCCGGCGGATCTGACGACGATCACGCTGGACTCGGTCCGTACCGCTGGGGCCCGCAGCGGGGACGTGCTCGCCCACGTCCTGTTCGCCGCGACGGCCTCCGACGTGGACAGCGTCATCGTCGGCGGCCGCCGGGTCGTCGAGGGCAGAACGTATCTGGCCGAGCCGAATCTCGGCGCCAGCATCGAAAGGGCGATTGCCGCGCTCTGATCCCCACTCCGATTCCCATTCCCGCCGCGGGTGCCTGACGTGGCGCTATACCGCCACCCGGGGCACCCGCGGCGGGAGGGCTACTGCTCGGCCAGGGCAACGGCCGGAGCGACCCGGGACGCACGGCGAGCGGGGAGCACCGAGGCGAGCGCTCCGGCGCCCACCGCCAGCACCAGCACCACACCGACGCGACCCCACGGCACGGAGAGCACCAGCGTCCGCCCGATCTCGCCGAACGTCGCCGCGGCACCGGCCCAGCCGTACACCAGGCCGAGCAGCAGCCCGACCACCGCGCCCACCGCTGCAAGCAGCGTCGCCTCCAGCGCCAGCATCAGCCGGAGCTGACCGCGCCGCAGCCCCAGCGCGCGCAGCAGCGCCGACTCCCGGGTCCGTTCCGCGACGGCCAAGCCCAGGGTGTTGCCGATGCCGACGATCGCGATCACCACGGCCACCGCGAGAAGCCCCGTCGCCACGGCTGTCACCGTGCCAAGCACGGACTGCAGCGAGGCGCGGTCTGCGGCGGCGCCAGTCACCTCAAGGGCGGGCTGGCCTGCGATCAACCGGTTGATCGCTGCCATCACCTGCGGGGCGTCGGCGTCGGCCGTGAGCGCACCCCACACGGCCACGGCAGGCGCAGACGGGGCCAACCGGTCCAGTGCCCCCTGCGTCACCACGACAGTCGAGCTGGTCGTCACGCCCGCTTCGGTGAGGCGGCCCACCGCCGCGGTGAAGCTCTGCGAGCGGCCATCCACGGTGAGCGTGACCAGGTCGCCGAGCTGGACTGCGCCGGCTTCGACCCACCAGGTCGGCACCAGCGCCGCGGGCTCGTTCGGCGCGCCGCTGTCCAGCGCAGCCAAACCGCCGCGGATGACGCCGTTCGCACCGTCGGGCGCGGCCACCACGACCACGGGATCCCCACCGCTGGTTCCCGATTCCGGCCCGTCGCCGGACGCCACCGAGACCCGTGCCGACGTCCCGTGCACCGCGAGCGCCCCGGCAATGCCAGGGGTGTCGCGGATGCCTCCCACCAGCGCGCCCGACAGCGGCGTGCCGTCACCGGCCACCACTACGTCGACGGGGTAGCGGTCCGCGGTGGCCCGGTCGATGCTGGCGCCGACCGAGGCGGCTGCGACCTGGAACATCACGATCAGCGCCACGCCCACCACCAACGCCGTGCTGGTGGCCGCGGCCCGGCGCGGGTTGCGCACCGCGTTGGCTGCGGCAAGCCGACCGACCGGACCGGTGCCGCGGCCCAGCCGGCCCGCCACGCGCAGCAGCGGCGGCAGGAAGGAGCGAGTCAACAGCAGCACGCCGACGGCCGACGTCGCCCCGCCCGGCATCGCCACCAGCACGCTTTTCGCGATGACGCCGTAGGCCAGCAGCACACCGCCCCCGCCCAGCAGCAGCGCGCCGAGCGCTACCCGCAGGCGGCCGGAGCGCCGGGCGGCATCCGGCTCGGCAACATCCGCGGGCCGCAGTGCGGTCAGCGGGGCGACGCGCAGCGCGCGGGCAAGGGGCGCGGTCGCGGCAAGCAGTGTCACGGCGATGCCGATCAGGGCCGCTGCCCCGATCGGGATGCCCGGCACCTCCAGCCCACCGGAGCCCAGCCCGGTCAGGGAAGCGGCCACCGCGCCGACCGCGACCCCCACGGCGACGCCGAGCATCGCACCGGTGGCGCCCACCATGAACGCCTCCGCAAGGAGCTGGGCGCGCACCTGCCCGCGGCTCGCCCCCACACACCGCAGCAGGGCGATCTGCCGACGGCGCTGCGCGAGCAGGATCGCGAACGTATTACCGATCACCAATCCGGCGACCAGCAGCGCAATCGCCGCGAACCCGAGCAGCACCGTGGTGAGCGCGGTCGTCTGGCCGGTGTAGTCACTGACGTCGATCACCGCCTGCTCGCCGGCGGTGCGCACCGACGCCTGGGGGACGGCGTCCGCGACGGCGGCCCGCAGCGAGGACAGCGTCACCTCCGGCCGCGCCAGCACGGCGATCTGGGCCGCGTAGCCGATGCCGAGCGGCGCGAAGGCGGCGGCCGGTGCAAAGGCCAGCAACCGATCGCCGGCCAGCGGGGATGGTGAGACATCGACGACTCCGACCACCGTCATGGTGCGCGAGATCGGCGCGGCGCCGTCCACACTCATCGCACCGATCGTGACGGCCGAGCCGACCGGTAGGCCCGCGGCCACGGAAGTGCTTGCCGTGACGGCGATCTCGGAGTTTCCTTGCGGCCAGCGGCCGTCCTGCAGCGGCGCCCAGCGCAGCCGCGGATCCTCCGGAGCGAGCTGCAGACTCAGATAGCCCTGCGCATCGCTGGCGGAGTACGCCAGGTACGACGAGTAGAGCGGCTCGGCGTCGGCCACCCCCGGCACTGCGGCGAGAACCCGTACCGTCGCGGCGGTCTGGTCATCGGAACTGCCCACCACGAGATCCGCCTGCGCATACTGCGCGGACAACCGTGCTGCGAGATCCGCCTGGAACGTCGACGTAAACACGAGTGCGGCGCAGGCGAATCCGGTGCCGATCAGCACCGCCACGACCGTGGCGGCCAAGCGCGCGGGCTTGGCCGCGACCTCCGCCCACGCGGCCGTCAGGGCGCGCATCAGACCGTGGCTCCGTGCAACTCGCCCATCGCGGCCAGCAGGCGTTCGGGCGTGGGGTCCGCGATCTCCCCGGCGATGCGGCCGTCCGCCAGCAGCACCGCTCGCTGCGCGTACGCCGCGGCGATCGGGTCGTGCGTCACCATCACCACGGTGCGGCCGAGCTCCCGTGCGCAGGACCGCAGGTACGCGAGCAGGCTGTGCCCGGTAGCCGTGTCCAGCTGACCGGTTGGCTCGTCGGCGAAGATCACGTCCGGGCTGCCGATCAGTGCCCGCGCGATCGCGACGCGCTGCTGTTCCCCGCCGGACAGCTCGCTCGGCCGGTGATCGAGACGCCGGCCGATCTTCAGGGACGACACCAGGGCGTCGAAGATCACCGGGTCCACCTCGCGGCCCGCGAGATCCAGTGGCAGCACGATGTTCTGGCGCGCCGTCAGCGTAGGCAGCAGATTGAAGGACTGGAAGACGAACCCGATGCGGTCGCGTCGCAGCCGGGTCAGGTCCGCGTCCCCAAGGCCGGTGATGTCGGTGCCGCCAACGGTGACCCGCCCGCCGGTGGGGGTGTCCAGGCCGGCCAGGCAGTGCATCAGCGTCGACTTGCCGGAGCCGGAGGCGCCCATGATGGCGGTGAACGAACCCGGCTGGAAGGCGACCGTGATCCCGTCCATCGCCCGGATCGCGGTCGGCCCCTGGCCGTAGATCTTTACGAGATTCTCGGCTGATGCGGCGGCGTTGGTCGTGAACGGCCGACCGGCCATGGTGTCGAGTGGCATGGGAATCCTCTTTCGGATCTGCTGGCGTGTTACTCAGCCCGGCGTATTTGCCGGCGTCACTAACACGAGGCGAACAACGTCCGACAGTAGGGATCACCAGCGGCGGCGACATCGGCTTCCAGTAGCCGATTCGGGGCAGTCAGGTACGACCGGGGTCGCAGATGCCGGTGCGACTCGTGCGGCAGAAGATCAGGGCCGTAGGCCGTGCGTGTAGGCGAAGACGACGAGGCCGACCCGGTCGCGGCAGTCCAGCTTGGCGAACAGGTGACCGATGTGGGTCTTGACGGTTGCCTCGGCCATGTACAGCGATGCGGCGATCTCCGCGTTGCTCGCCCCGGAAGCGACTTCCTGCAACACTTCTCGCTCTCGAGCCGTCAGCGTCTCCAGCCGCGGGTCGGGTTCGGCCGCCGGCGCCGGCAGCGAGCCGACCACGTGGTCCAGCAGCCGCCGAGTAGCGCTGGGCGCCACCACCGCGTCACCCGAGGCGACCGACCGGATCGCCGACAGCAGCTCGTCCGGCCGGGCGTCCTTGAGCAGAAAACCGGAGGCCCCGGCGCGCAGGGCCGCGAAGACGTACTCGTCCAAGTCGAAGGTGGTGAGCACGAGAACCCTTGGCACCCGGTCGGTTTCGCTCCCGACGGGCGAGCCGACGATCCGGCGCGTCGCCTCCACACCGTCCATCACCGGCATGCGGATATCCATCAGCACCACATCGGCGGCAACCCGCCCGGCGGACAGCAGCGCCACCGCCTGGGCGCCGTCCCCCGCTTCGCCCACCACCTGCATATCCGGCTGCGCATCGATCAGCATGCGAAAGCCGCTGCGCACCAACTGCTGGTCGTCGACCAAAAATACCCGGATCGATGCGGTGTCCGGAGGCTGCGGCGAGGAAGGCCGAGGCTTCGGAGGCTGCGGCGTCGTGGTTGGCTGCACGGCCCTAGCCTTCCGCATCCGCGGCCGGAGGAGGCGCGGACACCCCATACGGGATCGTCGCCGTCACCTCGTATCCCCCGCCGATGCGCGGCGCGGCATGCACGCTGCCGCGCAGCAGCCCCACCCGTTCCCGCATGCCCTGCAGGCCGTGGCCCGGCTCTAGGGCGGCGTCATACCCGCCACCGTCAGCCGCGGCATCGGGATGTGCGCTGGCCGCCCCACGCCCGTCGTCGGTGACCGTCACGATGGCCTCGCGCGGACCGTAGTGCAGGATCACCCGCACCGATGCGGCCGGGCCGGCGTGCTTGAGCACGTTGGTCAGCGACTCCTGGACGACCCGATAGATGGCGAGACCGGCGTCCGGGCTCATGGTTCGCGGCTCGCCGATCGCCTCCAGCGTGATCGGCAAGCCCGTGTCGCGGACCTGATCGACCAGCTCCGGCACGTTGTCCGGGCCGGCCACCGGCGCAAACTCGGCCGGCAGATCCGCGGGGCCGGCGCGCAGCACGCTGACCATCCGGCGCATCTGGGCGAGCGCGTCCCGGCTGGTTTCGGCGATCGTCTCGAGCACCTCGGGGCCGACCTCGGGTTTCAGCCGGGCGGCGGCCGCGCCCCCGTCGGCCTGCACCACGATCACCGACAGCGAATGCGCGACGATGTCGTGCAGCTCGCGGGCGATGCGGGCGCGTTCCCCGGCCGCCGACGCCTCGACGCGGCTGTCCCGCTCCGCCGTGAGCAGCCGGTTGCGCTCGGCCAAGGCAGCCAGCTGCTCGGCGGCGCGCTCCCGGCGGTCCCGCTGCCGGACGCCCAGAAGGTAGCCCACGCCCACGACGGCGACGTTGGCCAGAAAGATCGTCATGAGCAGGTTCGGTTCATGGTCGAACGGAAATCCGCTCCATTGCACGGCAGCGACGACGGAGCCCACTAGGCCGGCGCCCAACGCCGTGTATCGCCAGCGGCGGTCCGGGATGTAGGCGGCCGCGGCGTGCACGACGATCGGAACCACGGCGTCGCCAGGCACCGGATCGCCGACGAACACCGCCTGCATCAGCGCCAGCGCGATAGTGGCCAGCAGCACCAACAGGGGAAAGCTGCGTCGCAGGAAGAGCGGCAGCACCAGGGCCTCGGTCATCACGGTGCTGACCCCCGTGATGCCGGAATTCCACTGGTAGTAATGACCTCCCGTCAGGACCGTCTCGCCGACCGACGCGATGCCGAGCACCACCAGCAGCGTCCCGGCGAGCAGCGCGTCGCCCGCCCAGCGATGCTCCTCGAACCAGCGGTTCACGTCGCGCACCATGGCTCGAAGCCTAGGGTGGCGCGGTGGCCGGCACATCCGCCTGCGGTCGCGATCGGCGTGCGACCCCAGACGGAGACACCCCGCGGCGGAAATTCAGGTCAGCGAGGGTCGCCCATGACGCGGTTCCGGCCGGAGCGCTTCGCCGCGTAGAGATTCCGGTCCGCGTCGGACAGCATCGCCGACGGCGTGGTCCGTCCGCCGGCCGCCGTGGCCACCCCGATCGACACCGTCAGCGTCAACTCGCCCGTCAGCGGCGACCAGTCGTACTCCGCGACTGCGCGGCGAACGGCGTCACACGCGACGACCGCCTCGGCGGCCTGCATCTGCGGCATGATCAACACGAACTCCTCGCCACCCAGCCGGCACACCGTGCTGTCCGCCGGCTTCGAGGCGAGCAGCACCGCCGCGAGGTCGCGCAGCACCGCGTCGCCCACCTCGTGCGAGAGCTGGTCGTTGATCCGCTTGAAGAAGTCGGCGTCGATGATGGCCAGCGACAGCGGCGAGCCGTCCCTCTCCGACTGGTGGATGGCGCGGACCAGCAGGTCGTCCATGTAGCGGCGGTTGAACAGGCCGGTCAGGGCGTCCCGCATGGCGAGCTGCCGATAGTGCTCGGCCTGCTGCCGGTTGCGTTCCGCGTCGAACGTGGCCTGCACGACGCGCGCCCGCGCCCGCTGGTCCTCGGACTGCAGCGCCATGATCGCGTCGTGGTACGCCCGGTGTTCGGTGTACGCGCGCTCGAAGTCGCCGCGATCGGCGGACAGGTACGCCTGCTCCTGCAGGATCCGCGCCAGCAGGGGCTTCATGCCGCCGTCGATGGCGCGCTCCCGGGCCTGATCCAGGTGCCGCTGCGCGGTGTCCCAGTCGCGCAGGCCCCGCCAGGCGCGCGCCAGCGCCAGCAGGCCGAGCGGGAGCCGGACATCCGACGGCACGTCGTCCGGACCGAGGACCCGGTCCATCTGCTCCACCGGCTTCAACACGTCGATCGCGTCCCGGTACCGGCCCTCGATGTTGTACAGGCGGGCGGCGGTCTCGAGCTGCACGATGGGCAGTTGGTAGCCGGTGCGCTCGGCCAGGTCGAGCATCAGGGCAACGTGCTCGCGAGCGGTCTCGAGGTCGCCGTTGTCCATGGCCGCGTACGCGATGTTGTTGTGGATGATCACGGTGCGCACCGGGTCGCCGCATTCCTCGGCGATGGCCAGCGCCTCCTGGAAGTAGGCGTCGGCCTGCGGGGACGGGTTGTACGCGATGGCGACGATCATCAGGTGATCCATCACGATGCCACGCGGGGTGTCCTCCGGCAGCAGCTCCAGGCAGCGGATGCCGTGGATCTGGGCCTCGGCGATATCGCCCAGCGCATGCGACGCCCAGGCCAGTTGGTAGTGCGCGCGCGCCATGGCGAACGCGTCGGAGCTGTGTTCGGCGTCCCCCAGCACCGCGCGGGCCTGGGCGGATCCGTCCACGATCTCGCCGAGGCGGATGGTGGCGTCGGCCATCACCAGTTGGGCGCGCCGCCGGAGGTCGTGGCGGTCGAGCTGGCTGGCGACCCGCACGATGCGCTCGGCGATCGGGGTCTGGGATTGCACGAACTGGCTGTGCCGCAACTCGAGTTCGGTCAGCAGCCTTCCCGCCATGTCGGCGGTGATGATGGTCGACTCGCCGATGTGCGCCCACGGCGGCGCGCTGTGCGCAGGCGTCGGCTGCGGTGTCATATCGGTTCTATCGGACGAGTACGGCGGCATCTGACCTCTGACAACGTGTCACCTGAACCACAGGACCGCGGCAGGCGACGGTAGGCTACCGCAGCGCCCACGGCAGGCGGCCCGTCACGCGACGGACGCCGCCCTCAATCCTTAATTTGGAGGACGAGCTCGTCGGTGAGGCGCTGCCATTCCTCGCGGGTCGTGGGACGGCCCGGGATGCCCGGCCGGGTCTGCCAGGGCGCGGGCCCCGCGGCATGACGGTATTCCACGCCGATGGCGTCCAGCCGCTTCAGATGCTCGGCCAGCCGCGGCTCGAACTCGTCGAAATCACGCTCGCCGCGGGTCCACAGCGCCTCGGCGATCGCCGACAGTCGAGGAAACGCGAAATAGTCGATGGTCCGCGGGTTGTCCATGTGCTCGGTCCAGATGTTGGCCTGCCCGCCCAGGATGTGCGTGGCCTGCTCCGGCGTCATACCCGACGGCACCGGTTCGAACGCGTACACGTCCCGCACGGTCAGCGGGATCGCCACCGGGATCGGCTCGTCGCTGCGATCGGACTGCCGAAAGTCCAGGTAGACGACGTCACAGGGGCACGAGACGACGTCGTATCCGCGGCCGGCGGCGGTCACGGCGCCGGTCATGCCGCGCCAGGAGGAGATGACGGTGCCCTCGGGCACGGGCCCCTCCAGCAGCTCGTCCCAGCCGACCATGCGTCTGCCCAGCCCGGTGAGGTGTTCGCCGATCCGGGCCATGAACCAGCTCTGCACGTCCGCTTCGCGGCGAAGGCCGCGGTCGCGCATCAGCTGCTGGGTGCGCGGATCGGCCGCCCACTGGGTGCGCGGGCATTCGTCGCCGCCCACGTGCACGAAGCGTGACGGGAACACGTCGACGACTTCGTCCAGCACGTCGCGGAAGAACGCGACGGTGCGCTCCTCCGCGTTCGCGACGTGCTCGATGATCCCCCACCGGGTGCCCACCCCGATCGGCTCGCCGGTGACCCCGAACTCGGGGTACGCCGCCAGCACGGCCTGCGCGTGGCCGGGCATCTCGATCTCCGGCACCACCGTGATGTGCCGCGCCGCCGCGTAGCCGACGATCTCGCGCAGGTCGTCCTGGGTGTAGAACCCGCCGTGCGGCCTGCCGTCGCCGGGGCAGTCGGGCTGCGCGCCGACCTGGGATTCGGTGCGCCAGCTCGAGATCTCGGTGAGCCGCGGGTACTTCCGGATCTCGATCCGCCAGCCCTGGTCGTCGGTCAGGTGCAGGTGCAACACGTTGAGCTTGTGCATCGCCATCAGGTCGATGAAGCGCAGCACGTCGTGCTTC
>JBIQMQ010000005.1:0-7771 GCA_044463185.1 Nakamurella lactea
CTGGGCACGGTGACCTCCTAGTGGCCTGATGGTCCAACTGCCGCCAGCCTACCGATACGCCCTGCCCGAAGCGGGTGTCCCGACGCGGCCGGCGGTGTCTTCCATATAACGCAGGGGCAGCGCACAGGGTTCCCGCAGACATCGGACGGCGGAGCATCGCCATGGCGCGGTATCGCCTAAGATCGACAGGTGACAGACCGGGTTTCGAGCCTTCGGGAGGTGGACGCCATGTGCAGACGCGACGGCGAGCCCCCGAGTACCGGCCAGCCCGGCAGCGCCATCCGATAGCGCACCCCGCGAGCAGCCCTCGGCTGCCTCTTGTCGTGCGCGGCGCAATGTCCGGCCGAGCTTCGCCCATTCCAGCATTCGCCCTGCATGACGCCGCCCTCGGCGCATACGCGCCGCATTCGCCTACCGCGACGAACGGGCCTGCGCGTCACACGGCGACTCTCCGCGAAGGAGTGACCATGTCCATGCGTTCGATCCTGCCCGCCCGCACCTTGCACGACCGCGCCTCCGGCGGAACGCCGCGGGCTGCGTCATACTCGACGGCAACCATGCCCACGAACCCAGCGCCGGCCGACCCGGCACCCGCCTCCAGCATGGTGGACAGTGCCATCTATCTGGACGGGGCGCGGATGCAGAGCCCCGCCGATCTCGCCGAGACCTACCAGGCGCTGCGCGACAATCCCGGCGCGATCGCCTGGATCGGCCTGCTCAAACCGGACGATCACGAGATCGGCTCGCTGGCCGAGGAGTTCGGTCTGCACGAGCTGGCCGTGGAGGACGCGATCGTCGCGCACCAGCGGCCCAAGCTGGAGCGCTACGGCGACACGCTGTTCGTGGTGCTGCGCGCCGCCTGGTACATCGACGCCGCCGAGGAGGTCGAGTTCGGCGAGGTGCACCTGTTCGTCGGGCCGGACTTCGTCGTCACGGTGCGGCACAGCGACTCGCCGGATCTGGCGGCGGTGCGGCGGCGGCTGGAGTCGAATCCGGAGCTGCTGCGGCTCGGCCCCGAGGCGATCCTGTACGCGATCGTGGACCGGATCGTGGACGGCTACGCGCCGGTGGTGGCCGGGCTGCAGATCGATATCGACGAGATCGAGACCGAGGTGTTCCGGCGCGACGCGCAAGTCTCGCGGCGCATCTACGAGCTCTCCCGCGAGGTCGTCGAGTTCCAGCGCACCACCTCCCCGCTACAGGCAGTGCTGCGGGGCCTGATGGCCGGTTTCGACAAGTACCGCACCGACGAGGAGTTGCAGCGCTACCTGCGCGACGTGGACGACCACCTGACCAGCGTGGTGGAGCAGATCGACGGATTCCGCCAGTTGCTGCGCGAGATGATGTCGGTGAATGCGACGCTGGTGGCACAGCAGCAGAACGAGGAGATGAAGGCGCTTACCGAGGCGAGCATCTCGCAGGGTGAGCAGATGAAGAAGGTCTCCGGGTGGGCGGCCATCATCTTCGCGCCGAGTCTGGTGGGCGGCGTGTACGGGATGAACTTCGACATGATGCCGGAGCTGCACTGGTCGTTCGGCTATCCGATGGCGATCGGCATGATGCTGCTGGTCGGCATCGTGCTGTACGTGGTGTTCAAGCGCCGCGGTTGGATCTAGCGCCGTGGTCTAGCTGCTGGAGCTGCGCGCGTGGGCGGCCGAGGCGCGCAGCGCGATCACCACGCCGAGACCGACGATGCCCAGCGCGACGGCGTTGATCAGCGTGAATCCGCCGGCAGTGAGCAGCGGGCCGGCGACCGCCGCGAAGACTGCCGCCCCGAGATTCATGGCGGCGTCGGTGGCGCCCTGGACCGTGACGCGTATCTCCGCCGGCACGGTCTCGCTGATCAGCGTCGATCCGGCGATGAAACAGGCCGACCAGCCGAGCCCCAGCAGCGTGAGCGCCGCCGAGATGCGCGGCATGTCGGAGCCGGCGAGGTCGTCGGCGATGCCCAGCACGCCGGACACCGCGAAGATGCCGAATCCGGCCCAGATGACGGGCACCGGCCCGAACCGGTCGGCGGCCCAGCCGAACACCGGCGACAGCGCGTACATGCCCAGGATGTGCAGGCTGATCACGACGCCGATCACCGAGATGGTGTCACCGTGATGCGCCATGTGCACCGGCGTCATCACCATGACGGACACCATGACGGTGTGCCCCAGCACCACCGCCGCAAAGCCCAGCAGCGCCCGCGGCCGGGCCAGGACCGCGGCGAGTGCCTGCCGGATGGTGGGGCGTGCCGCGCCGGCCTGCGGCGTGGAGCCGGCGGGGCGCAGGTGACGCTGCGCTGGCGCGGTCGCGGGGCCTTCCGGCGGGCATGACGCCGCAGCCGGGGTGGTCCGTGCCCCGGTCGCCGATGCGCCGTGGCCCACGTCGGGAGGAGTCTCTGGCGCTGATCGGCCGCGCCCCAGCCGCGAGGTGAATGCGACTGCCACCAGGTAGGCCAGCGCCGACAGCGCGAACGGTCCGCCCAGTTCGCCGACTCCGAGGCGCAGACCGAGCACACCGCCCGGCTCGGCCAGGTTGGGCCCGGCCACCGACCCGATCGTGGTCGCCCACACCACGACGGACAGCGCCCGACCCTTGAGGTGCGCCGGGGCGGTGTCGGTGGCCGCGTAGCGGGCCTGCAGTCCGGATGCGGTGGCCGACCCGAACAGCATCATGCCGACGAAGAACACGACCGGCGATGCGAGGCGCGCGCCGGCCAGGATGACGACGGCCCCCACCGCGGCCACCGCGAAGCCCAGCGACAGCGAATGCCGTCGGGTACGCCGCTCGGCGAGGCGCGCCAGCGGAATGGCCAGCAGGCCCGCCCCCACGATCGACGCCGTCTGCGCCAGCCCGGCGTATTCGGCGCGTCCGGTGAGCTGCTCGGCCAGCAGCCCGCCGACCGCGAAGCCGACGGCGATGCCGATGCCGGAGAACAGTTGCGCCGCCGACAGCAGCCATTGGTTGCGGACGAAGACGGCGTGTGCCGGGGGCTCGGTCACCGGATCACCCGTCGCCCCGGCCGGCGCGGGCGGCGTTCGCCACCGGGACCGGACGAACCTGCTGCGGCGTCATGGCTCAGGCGCGGCGTCATGGCTCAGGCGCGGATCAGGTCGCCGGACCGCCGGTCCCGGCCGCCCGTCAGGCCCGCGCGCAGCCGGCGCAGCAGGGCCGGCTCGGCCAGCGGCTCGGCGAACAGGTAGCCCTGAGCCAGACCGGGCCCGAAGCGGCGCACCGCCTGCCACTCGTCGACGGTCTCCACGCCCTCGGCGATCCAGGCCAGGCCGAGCCGTTCGATCAGCCAGGTGACGGCCTGCACCATGGCGGCGTCCCGGTCGTCGGTCATCATGCCGATGATGCAGGGCCGGTCGACCTTGACGTACGACAGCGGCAGATTGCGCAGGAACGACAGCGGGGCGAACCCGGCGCCGAAGTTGTCCAGGGCCACCTGCACCCCGCGCGCCCGCAGGTCCGCGAGTCGCGCGATGGCGGCGCTGCCCGCGTCGATCAGCGACGTCTCGGTCAGCTCCAGCATGAGCGCCGCCGCGGGCAGCCGCGCATCGGCCAGTGCCGCCATCACGAAGTCCACCAGGTCCGGCCGAGCCAGGAAGCGTTGCGACACGTTCACCGACACCGCGAGCGGCCGGCCCATGGCCCGCATCAGCGCACCGACGCATCGGCAGCTCTCGGTGAGCACCGCCGCGTCGACGGCGGCGATCAGCCCGGTGCGCTCGGCTACCGGCAGGAACTCCGCGGGCAGCAGCGTGGTGCCGTCGTCGGCGATCAGCCGGGCGACCGCCTCGACGCCGATCACGTCGGCGCCGTCGGAGGTGAGGATCGGCTGGTAGTGCACGGCCAACCGGCCGTCCGTCACGGCGCTGCGCAGCAGCCGCCGCATCTCGCCCTCCTGCGCGGAGCGCTCGTGCAGCGCGGCGTCGTAGGCGAAGTACTGGTTCTTACCCTGCCGCTTCGCCCAGTACATGGCGGCATCGGCCCGGCTCAGCAGGTCGCTGACGTTCTCCACCGGGATTCCCCCATCGCTGATGCCGACGCTGGCCGTGATCGGGATCGGGCCGGCGGCCGTCTCGATGGGCGGTGCCATCAGGGCCACGACCCGGCTGGCAACGGTGGTGGCGGCCTGCGCGGCGCGGCACAGGATCACGAACTCGTCCCCACCGAAGCGCGCGACCAGGTCGTCGGGTCGCACGCAGGCGCGCAGCCGGTCGGCCACGTGCACCAGCACCTCGTCGCCGACCTCGTGGCCGTGCGTGTCGTTGACCGACTTGAACTCGTCCAGGTCCACCAGCAGTATCGCGAAATTCACGCCCGCATCCGCGGCTGCGTGCATCTCAGTGAGCAGGACCGCGCGGGTGGCCAGCCCGGTGAGGCTGTCCACGCCCGACGACGGTTCCGGGCATTGGTGATCCTGCGCCACCGGGCCCGCCGAGCGGTTCAGGACCGAGCTCATCGCGGAGGTAGTCACCTCCAGGAGCTGCTGCACCGCGTGCGCGGTCGCCTCGGCCGTCTGCATGAGCTGGATCAACTCCGGCGTCGCCGCACTGGGCGCACACTCGGGGCGCTGCCAGTCCGACGGCCCGCTGGGCGGTGCGGCTGCGTGCCGCGGCGGCGTCCACGACGGCTGTGGAGTTGGGTCCGCGTCGACCCCAGCGCCGGCCCTTTCGCCGATCAGGACGGTGCACACCAGGCCGGGCCGCTGTCGCCCATCGGACCCGGGCAGGACCGACAGCACTACCTGCGCCGGGACGTCGGAGCCGGACGCGGACGAGAAGGAGCTGCTCACCACCGCGGTGGGCTCGCTTCCGCGGCGCAACGACTCCGCCGCCGCGGCCATGGCGTGCCGATACGGCGCGGCGACGATATCGAGGGCCGGACGTCCGATCAGTTCCTCGGTCCGGTACCCGAGCGCTCGGGCTAGCGCAGCGTCGACCATCACGACTCTATTGTCCGCGTCGCAAATGATGCGGCCGGAGATCCACTCCGTCGCATTCGGTGTCCCCACGAACGTGCCCGGTCGTCTAGCGGGCAATCAATTCACCACCGCGAGGCACCTGGCTCGGGGGTAGGCCGGACCCGGCACGGCGTTACTTTGACGCGTCAACCTATCCCCCAACAGCGCACGGCAGTGAGTCCTGTCCGACACCCCCGTATTCTGGCGGATGAAACCGCGCAATCGCGGCAGGACACACGAAACTGTATAGATCATGCCGTGCTTCGCTGCCGCGCGCATTCGACCATTCGGGCATGGATTGCGGTCAAACGGGTGAATTTTTGCTCCCGGAGCCTGACAGTCAGGTCGTAGCGGCGTTTCCTTCCGGCGCATGCTCAGCCAGCCGAGCAGCGTCCGGTCACGCTCCGATACCTATCGCGGCTCGGGCGGGCCCGGCTACGCCGGCGGCACGAAGAAATTGTCGCGGAACAGGCCGGTCGGGTCGTATCTGCGCTTCACGGCGCGCAGCTTCTCCAGCGTCGCCTTAGGGAAAGCCTTGGCGAGTGCCTCCGGCCCGGTATCCGTTTCGAAGCTCAGGTACAGGCCCTCCAGGTGGGGCTCGAGCCGACGCCACCAGGTGTCCAGCCCCACCGGGCCGGATCCGAACGCGGAGATCGCGAAGTTGGCGTCGCGCCAGCCGTAGGCGGTCGCGTCGGCCGGCACATCGGAGACCGCGCCACCGACGGACCGGATCTGGAAGAAGGGCGAGGCGCCCGCCTGCAGCATGGCCGCCGCTTCCAGCGACAGTTCCCGAGTCAGGTGTCGGGCCAGCCCGGAGTGGGAGCGGGGCTCGCCCTGAGCGCTGTGGGGGGCGTCGTGGAAGTAGGCCGCCAGGACCTGGTCGTAGCTGGTCATCGCCACCTGCTGGTCGACCAGCGGCGCGATCTGCGCGATCGGCTCCAGCGCCGCGATGACGCCGTCGGGATCGGCCCGGTTCACCAGCAGCAGGGCCTGCGCATAGCCGGCCGATCCGGGCCGACCGCTGAGCATCACCTCGCCGGTGACCTCGCGGGGCGCGGCCTCCAGCGCCTGCCCCCACTTCTCCAGGAACCCGGCCGTGTCCGTGGCGTCGAACACGAACTGGGCGAAGCCGACCTCGCCGACGCTGGGCGCCGCGAACTCGAAGTCGGTGACGACGCCCATGTTCGCCCCGGCTCCGCGGACCGCCCAGAACAGGTCGGGCTCGACATCCGCGCTGGCCCGGGTGACGGTGCCATCGGCCAGCACGACCTCCACCGACCGCAGCAGGTCGATGGTCAGCCCGTGCTGGCGCGCGAACATGCCGACCCCTCCGGCGGTGGCCAGCCCACCGACACCGACCCCGCCGTAGTCGCCGCTGGTGATGGCGAGCCGGTGCGGGGCGAGCGCGCGGGCCACGTCCATCCAGCGGGCGCCCGGCCCGAGCCGCACCCGGCCGGCGGCGGCGTCGACCACGTCGATGTGGTTGATGGCGCTGACATCGATCACCACGCCGCCGCGGTTGAGCGACCGGCCGGACAGGCCGTGCCCCGCGCTGTAGATGCCCAGCGGCACGTCGCGGTGCCGCGAGGCGAACTCCACGGCGGCGGCGACCTCGCCGGAGGTGCGCGCTCGCAGCACGATGCCGGGGGCGCCGCCGCGCAGGTAGCTGGACGTGTACTTGGCATAGGCCGGGTCGCCGGGCTCCACCGCCGCGGACGCCAGCACGCCCGGGACTGCGTCATACTCGATACCCGACATCCGACGCGCCTTGGCGGCCGTACTGCGCGGCGGCGCCCCGGTGACCACTGCCGCCTTGTCCCGCTCGACGGCGACGAGATCACGGACGCGCGGGGCAGTCTCGCGTGCGAACCGGCCGAGCAGGCGTTCGTCGTCGGCCGCCGCGATGAAGACGCTGATGCCGTCCTCGCGGGCCAGTCGGGCCAGTTCTGCCGGGTCGGCGTCGGCGCCGACGTTGAGCAGCCGGGTGATCTCCCGCGGGTCGCGGCCGGCCTGGGTCGCGGCGTCGTCGATCACCGCGTTGCCGTGCGCCAGATCCTCCGGTTTGAGGTACGACAGCGACGGCAGCCATCCGTCGGCGAGTCGGGCCGTGAGCCGCAGCATGCGCGGCCGGTAGGCGCCCAACCAGATCGGCACCGGGTGCGCCGGCGCCGGGCCGCGTTTCGCGCCGTGCACCCGATAGAACTCGCCGTCGACCTTCACGCCGCCGCGCCCGGCCGCGTCCCACACCTGGCGGATCACGTCGATGGCCTCGGCCAGGGCGGACACCGCCTCGCCGCCGCTGCGCCGCGGCCCGCCCATGGCCTCGATGGCGTCCCAGAACGCGCCGGCGCCGAGACCCAGGCGGGCGCGCCCCTCGGACAGCAGGTCGAGGCTGGCGACGGCCCGGGCCAGCACGGCGGGCGGGCGCAGCGGCAGGTTCAGCACGTTCCCGGACAGCCCGATCCGTTCGGTGCGCGCCGCCACCCAGGTGAGTAGCGTCCAGGTGTCGTAGAACGAGGGCTGATAGGGGTGGTCCTGGAACGTGACCAGATCGAGGCCCAGTTCCTCGGCGCGAACGCCCAGCGCGGCCGGCCCGTGACCTGCGCCGGGCCGCTGGCCGTGTGTCGGTGTGATGAACGCGCCGAACGCGAGCGGATGTCCGTAATCAGGCATGAGGTCCAGCATGCCCTTGCCGCGTCGCGGCGCGCAGCCCAGCCAGGCCGACTGCGAGTATGACGCAGCCCTCGGCGGCACGCCGCCGCGAACGTTAGCAAAGGTCGCGGGCAGGGAACGGGGTGGTTGGTCGGCGACCGC
>JBIQMQ010000005.1:7871-21935 GCA_044463185.1 Nakamurella lactea
CATCCTGGTGACGAACGACGACGGTATCGAGGCGGAGGGCATCTCCGAACTGGCCCGGGTGGCATCGGAAACGGGAATGGAGGTCGTCGTCAGCGCACCAGCGGCCGAACGGAGCGGCAGCAGCGCGGCGTTGGTGGCCGTGGAATCGCCCACGGGTGTGGTGACCGACGCCGTGACGCTGCCCGCCGCTCCGAATGCGGCAGCCTACGGCGTGCACGCCTCCCCCGCGCTGATCACGGTGATGGCGGCGACGGGCGCCTTCGGCCCCCGCCCCGACTTGGTGCTCTCCGGGATCAACCACGGGCCGAACACCGGGCTGATGGTGCTGCATTCCGGCACGGTCGGCGCGGCGTTCACCGCGGTGGCCCACGGCGTGCCGGCGATCGCGTTCTCCCACGCGGCGGCACGACCCGACCGGTGGGACACCGCCGCGATCGTGGTGCGCCACGTGGTCCAGTGGGCGCTGGGACAGGAACTTCCGGCCGTGGTGTTGAACGTGAACATTCCCGACGTGCCGCCGCCGGAGTTGCGCGGCATCCGGTCCGCGCGGCTGGCCGCGTTCGGCGCCGCCCAGGCGCAGGTCGAGATCGCCGACCGCACCCAGACGGTCACGGTGTCGGAGGCGGACGAGCCGCAGGACTTCGACAGCGACGTCGCGCTGCTCGAGGCGGGGTGGGCGACGGTGACCCCGGTGGCCGCCCCGTGCGAGATACCGGCCGAGCTGCCCGGGCTGCTTCGCGAGCAATCGATGGTCGCCACCGGCTGACCGTCCGACGGACCGATGCGTACGGGCGCCTTCCGGTGGGTACGGAGAGCTAGGCCTGCCGCGCGGAGGGCGCCGGCAGTAACGACGAGGAGGAGTCATGAGAATCGGCGGAAGTTTGCTCGTGATCGCGATCGGCGCGATCCTCCGGTGGGCGATCACGGCGGACGTCAACGGCGTCGACCTGGACCTGATCGGCGTGATCCTCATGATCGTCGGCGCCGTGGCGCTCGTGGTGTCGCTCATCATGTGGGCGTCGCGCAGACGCACCGACGTGATCCACAGCGGTGTTGCCACCGATGGCCGTCCCACCGAGGAACGGACCACCTACGTGACCCCGACCAGGACCGACGACCAGTGGTGACAGTCACGGAGTAAGACTGCGGGGACGGCATCTGCCGTCCCCGCAGTCATTTCGGAATCGAGAGTGGGACATGACCATTCCGCAGGACACGTATGACGTCGTGGTGCTCGGCGCCGGCTCCACGGGCGAAAACGTCGCCGACCGCGCCACCCAGGGCGGGCTGAGGGCCGTGCTGGTCGAGTCGGAGCTGGTCGGTGGCGACTGCTCCTACTGGGCCTGCATGCCGAGCAAGGCGCTGCTGCGCGGCCCGGAGGCCGTCGCGGCCGCCCGATCCGTCGCCGGTGCCCGCGAGGCCGTAACCGGTCGGGTCGACACCGCCGCCACCCTGCGCCGACGCGACAGTTTCGCCAGCCACTGGTCCGACGAGTCCCAGGTGACATGGGCGGCCTCGCATCACATCGACGTCGTCCGGGGCCACGGCCGGATCACGGCACCGCGGCAGGTCTCCGTCGCCACGCCCGACGGCACCGAGTTGCACCTGACGGCCCGGCACGCGGTAGCGGTGTGCACCGGCAGCCGGGCGTCCATGCCGCGCATCGAGGGCCTGCGCGAATCCGAACCGTGGACGACGAGGGACGCCACCCGGGCGGACCGCATCCCGGAGTCGATGATCGTGTTGGGCGGGGGCGCGGCCGGCTGCGAACTGGCGAGCGCCTACGCCGACTTGGGCTGCGCCGTCACCGTCCTCGAGACGGCCGATCATCTTCTGCCCAGGATCGAGGAATTCGCCGGGCAGGCGGTGACCGCGTCACTCCGTGGTCGTGGCGTCACCGTGATGACCGGCACCACGGCCCGGTCGGTCGCTCGCACGGCGCAGGGGCACGTCACGGTGACAACGAGCCAGGGCGACGTGACCGGGGCGGTGCTGCTCGTCGCCACGGGACGCGAACCACGCACCGCGGACATCGGCCTGGACACCGTCGGTATCGACGCCGGCCGCTACCTGAGCATCGACGACTCGTGCCTGGTCACCGCGGCCGACGGAGACTGGCTCTACGCGGCCGGCGATGTCACCGGCCGCCATTTGTTCACCCACCAGGGCAAATACCAGGCCCGCATCTGCGGCGATGTGATCGCCGCACGCGCCCACGGCAACGCCATCGACCAGACCGCCTGGTCGGCCCACCAGACGACCGCCGACCACGTGGCCGCCCCGGCCGTCGTCTTCACCGACCCCCAGGTCGCGACGGTGGGTCGCAGCGAGCAGCAGGCACGCGAGGCCGGAATCACGGTCCGCACGGTCGACTTCGACCTGGGCTCCGTCGCCGGCGCCAGCCTGTTCGCCGACGACTACGCCGGCCACGCGCGGATCGTGGTCGACGAGGACCGGCAGATCCTGGTGGGCGCCACCCTGGTGGGCTCCGGCGTGTCCGAGCTGATCCACGCGGCGACGGTGGCGATCGTCGGCGAGGTGCCGATGCGCCGGCTGTGGCACACGGTTCCCGCCTATCCCACCATCAGCGAAATCTGGCTGCGCCTTCTCGAGGCGTACGACCCCGTGCCATCCCACTGACAGCGCAGCCCCGGGGAGGTCACCATGGCAGATCCGACGGACACACCGACGGCCGACGGCGCGCCGCACGGCTCCCACGAAGACTCGGGCCGCCGCCGTCGCCGCGGCCGGCGACGCCATCACGGCGGAACTCGGCCCCATCGACGTGTGGGTCAATGTCGCGTTCGCGTCGGTGTTCGCGCCGTTCAGTGAGATCAAGCCCGAGGAGTTCCGCCGCGCGACGGAGGTCAGCTACTTGGGTTTCGTGCACGGCACCCGGGTCGCGTTGGACCACATGCGGCCGCGCGACCGCGGCACCATCGTCCAGGTGGGCTCGGCCTTCGGGGGGCGCTCGATCCCGCTGCAGTCGGCGTACTGCGGCGCGAAACACGCCATCAACGGGTTCACGTCGTCGTTGCGCATCGAACTGCGGCACGAGCACAGCGGTGTGCAGGTGACCTTGGTCCAGATGCCCGCGGTCAACACGCCGCAGTTCGACTGGGTTCGATCGCGGCTGCCTCGGCACCCGCAGCCGGTGCCACCGATTTTTCAACCCGAGATGGCCGCCGACGCCATCGTTTTCGCGTCCGAGTACCCGCGCCGGAAGCAGTACTGGGTCGGCACGTCCACCGCCCTGACCGTGCTCGCGAACCGCGTGGCGCCGGCGCTGCTCGATCGCTATCTCGCCCGCACCGGCTTCGCCTCCCAACAGACCGACGGGCCGGCCGGCTCCGACCGGTCCGGCAACCTCTGGCTCCCGCTGGACGGGCCCGCGGGGCACGACTTCGGCGCGCACGGCGATTTCGACGAACGCGCCCACGGCACCGACCCGCAGCTCGCGTTGTCCCGGCATCGCGGCCTGGCCTGGGCCGGGCTGGGCACCGCAACGCTGGGCGCACTCGGCTGGCGCGGCGCACGCGCGGCATTGCGTCATACCCGCTGACGGCAAGGGGGAGCGACCCGCGCGCCTACTGACGACAGGCAGATCGACTGGCGCGCCAACTCGCGTGTCGCCGCCTCACCCGAAACGGAACTCGGCGAGATCGGCGCGCTTCGGCGACCACCCGTGGCCCGGGCGGTCGCGGATCGGTGTCAAACTGCCGCCGGCCGGCGCGGCGACGCCGTCGAAGAAGCGGTCTTCGATCCGCTGGTGATCGTGGAAATACTCGACATGCCGCAGGTTGGTGACGGCGGCGGCGACCGGAAGATGCGCGGCGGGCGCGCAATGGGCCGAGACGTCGAGGCCCCGGGCAGCGGCCACGGCGGCCGCCCGCAGCCACTCGGAGTACCCACCGCACCGAGTGACGTCGATCTGCAGACAGTCCACGGCCTCCGCGGCGACCATGGCCTCGAAGTAGGCGGGGTCGTACCCGTACTCGCCGGCCGCGACATCGGCCTTGCAGGCAGCGCGCACCTGCCGGAGGCCGGTCAGATCGTCGGACGACACGGGCTCCTCGAACCAGGTCACCTCCTGGTCGGTCAGGGCGCCGCCGACCCGGATCGCCTGCTTCCGCCGGTAGCCGCCGTTGGCGTCGACGAACAGCGACACCTCCGGCCCGATCACGTTTCTCGCGAACGCCACCCGCGCGAGGTCCCTGTCCTGCCGGGCGCCGAAATCCTCACCGATCTTGATCTTGACGCGCGGGATCGACCAATCGCCGACCCACTGCTCGAGCTGCGCGCGGGCGGTGGCGTCGTCGTAGTTCACGAAGCCGCCGCTGCCGTAGATCGGGACGACCTTCCGGGCTGCGCCGAACAGGTCGACGAGCGGGAGCTGCAGCAGCCGTGCCTTGAGGTCCCAGAGCGCGATGTCGACAGCGCTGAGGGCACACGCGGCCACACCGGGCCGGCCGATATTGCGGACCGCGCGCGCCATCGCCTGCCAGCAGCCGGGGAGGTCGACGGCCGACCGTCCGGTGACCGCGGGTGCCAGTATGTCGTCGATGACCGGCAGACAGGCGGAGCTCGCGTACGTGTAGCCGACGCCGGTGTGGCCGCCGGCGGACACGTCGACGGTCACCAGCGTGGTGGCGTCCCAGGTCAGCGTGCCATCGGATTCGACGCTGTCCGCCGGGATGCGGTACGCGGCGGCGATGACGGAATCCACCGCAGCGGGCGGGGTCACGGCGCCGCTCCGACGGCCGGTCGGCACACGCGTGCACCCCGATCGACGGGCGCAGGGCCGGCCGCGGAGCATGGTCCGGCGGGCGCGTCGCTGGCCGGGATCGTTGCGTCGGGCGGCGTGGACACGCGCGAATGCTTCCCCGCGATGCCCGCCGGCAAACGCACGGTTGCCCCTTTCGAACGATGCCGATTCCGATGGGGCACGTCCGGGAACTGACGTTCCATGGACGAGAGCGAACCGCTGGAACATCGGGTCGGCGCCGCCGCGAAGCGCCGCAACCTCTCCCTGGCCGTCGCGGAGTCGCTGACCGGCGGGATGCTATCGAACCGGCTGGCTGCGGCGCCGGACGCGTCGGAGTGGTTCGCCGGCGGCGTGGTCGCCTACTCGCGGAAGGTGAAACACGGATTGCTCGCCGTCCCGCCGGGCCCCGTGGTCAGCAAGGAGGCGGCCGTGGCCATGGCCACCGGCGCCGCGCGGGTATTGCAGGCGGACGTTGCCGTCGCGGTGACGGGCGTCGGCGGGCCGGACGAACAAGACGGCGAACCTCCGGGCACCGTGTGGCTGGCGGTGTGCAACAACAACGGCGCCTGGAGCGCCCCGTACCGCTTCGACGGCTCGCCGGTGCAGATCTGCGAACGCACCTGCGACCAGGCGCTGCGGGTCCTCATCGGCGAACTCGAGTGACGAGTTCGTCGGTTCAGCTCGCCGCAGGGTACGGGGCCTGGTGCAGGAGCCGCGCCAGGTGCGCAGCGTGCGCCGCGACCGTCCGATTGGTGGCCGCGACAGCCTCGGGCGTCTGGTCCAGATCCTGGTAGTTCCGGTAGTTGCTGGCGACCGCGTCGTGCCAGTAGCTCACCGCCTGCCCGGCCAGGGTGAAGCCGACGTCGTTCAACGACTGGAAGAGCACCCCGCTGATGTGGTGCGCACCGTCCTCGTTGCCCACCACGGCGGCGATGGCGACCTTGCCGAGCGTGCGCATCCTGCCCTCGTCATCCGTGTCCGAGAGCTCGGCGTCCAGCCGCTCCAATACCCGCTGCGCGATGCTGGAGTGCTGGCCCAGCCAGGTTGGCGTGGCGAACACGAGGATGTCGGCATCGAGCATGCGTTGTCGGATGCCCGGCCACTCGTCGCCGGCGCCCATGTCCGCCTCCACTCCGGGATACACGTCGTGATCCACGACGCGGATCAGCGACCCCTCGACGTCGTGTTCGGCCAGCTCGGCGAGGATTTGTTCGGCCAGCAGCTGGCTGCTGGACGGCGACGGTGACGGACGCAGGGAACACGCCAGGGCGAGCGCGGTGAGCGGTGCCATGGGATCTCCTTCGGGGGCTCGACGTCTGCTGCGCCCCCGGTTCCCCGTCCGGGCCGGTTGGTAAACCCGACAGAGTTCACGAACGGTCGGACAACACCGTGCGCATTCGCTCCAGTGACCGGGCCAGCAGGCGGGACACCTGCATCTGCGACAGGCCGACCCGCTCGGCGATCTGCGTCTGGGTCAAGCCTTCGAAAAACCGCATGGCGACGATCGTGCGCTCCCGCGGGGGGAGTTTCGCCAGCGCCGGTTGCAGGTCGGCGCGGACCTCTGCCGCGCTGAATTCCGGGTCGTCCGCGCCGAGCCGATCGCCGAGGCCGTTGTCCTCCCCCGCCATCGTGGCATCCAGCGATTCCGCCCGATACGAGTGGCCGGCCTCCAGCCCCTCCAGCACCTCGTCCACGCTGATCGACAGATGCTGCGCCAGCTGGCTCGGCGTCGGGGCATGGCCCAGCTGCTGCGCGAGCTCACGGCTCGCCGTGTTGAGCGCCAGGTAGAGCTCGGACAGTCGCCGCGGCATCCGGATCGACCATGCGCTGTCCCGAAAATGCCGACGCACCTCGCCGACCATGGTGGGCACCGCGAAGCGCAGGAACGCGATGCCGCGGGTCGGGTCGAACCGCTCGACGGCCTTCACCAGGCCGATCGACGCCACCTGCTCCAGATCCTCCCGGTCCGGACCGCGCCCCAGGAACCGCGCCGCGATCCGCCGTGCCACCGGGTGGTACATGACGACGATCTGCTGACGCAGTCGGAGGCATCGCACGTCGTCTCGCGGAAGCTGGGCCAACTCGGCGAACAGGGCTTCCGCTGCGGCGTGATCGATCCGGTCGCTCACTTCGCTCCCCGCGCGCTGCGCATCGTCATGGAGAGCTTGAGATGCGGTCCGTCGTCCGCGATCCCGTCCATTCGGGCGCGGAGATCGTCGGTGAGAGTGGAGAGCACGATCCAGCCGAACGACGACTCGTCCACATCCCCGCCGCCGTCGGTGGCGGCCGAGCATTCCACCATGACGCTGTCCGGACCTGCGCGGAAGACGGTGGTGACGGCGGCACCGGGACGGGCCCGCTGCACCACGGTGCTGACCATCTCGTCGACGGCCATGCGCAAATCGGCGACGGCATCGATGTCGAAGTCGAGCGTCGCGGCGAGCGTCGCCGCGATGCGGCGGGGTATGGGCAGATGATCCAGGCCCGCCGGGATCACCACCGATACTTCCGTCCCGCTCGTCTCGCCGGCATGGCTGTCGTCCCGCGCGGTCGAACCGGTCATCGTCGAATCCTCCATCGTCAGTGGCACCACGCTACCGATGTGTCGGCGCCCAGCGCCATGGTTCGGTGCCGCATCCGGACACCGTGGGCGACATTGCGATCGCTCACGGCGCAGCTCTCCCATTCCGGGTCGCCAACAGCGGCAGCAACTCCAGCAGCATCTGCTCCTCCGGGTGCAGACCCGCCGGCCCGGTCGGCGCCGGCAATGCACTCAATGCACCCTCCTGCGCGGCCGCGATGAGCCCCGGATGGACGTAATGCGCCCGCGCCACCGCGCGGGTGTTGCCCAGCTCCTCGGCAGCGGCGTCGATCGCGGCGATCCCGGAGCGGCGGCTGCCACGGCGCCCGGGCGGCACGGCGGCAAGATGCGCCAGCGCCGTCACCGTGCCGCGCCAGGTGCGGAAGTCCTTGGCCGTCACATGACAACCCGCGATCTCGTCCAGATACGCGTTCAGGTCGCCGGCGCTCAGTGGCGCTCCGGCGCAGCGGAAGACGCGCTGCCGGCCGCCCGCTGCCGTCTGCCGGAGCAGCCGTGCCAGCGCGGCGTCGCGGACGTCGAATTCGGAGCGCACACCGGATTTCGCCGGGAATCGGAGTTCGACGACGTCGCCGCGAACCCGAACATGCGACCACTTCAGCGTGGCCAGGCCGATGGACGAGTTCTGCCGCTCGTAGGCCTCGTTCCCGACCCGGATCCCGGTCCGGTCGAGCAGCCGCACCATGCCGGCGAGGACCCTTGGCCGGTCGACGGTGCGCCTCCGGAGCTGCGCGCTGACCTCGGCGCGTATCGCCGGCAGCGCCACGCCCATGACCGCGAGGCGGTCGAAGCCGGCGGCATCCCGCACCTCCCGCCACCGTTCGTGGTACAGGTAGTGCTTCCGGCCCTTGGCGTCGAAGCCCGTGCACTGCAGGTGCCCATTCGCGCTGGTGCATATCCACACGTTGGTCCACGCGGGCGGGATGGCCAGCGCCTCGATCCGCTCGCGGTGCCGCGCCGCGAGCGGTCTGCCATCCGGGCCCTGGTAGGAAAAGCCGCGGCCACGCCGGGTCCGCGAAATCCCGGGCGCGGTCGGCATGACGTAGGTCAGGCCGGCCGCGGCGGCAGCGGCTCGAGGATCGTCGTGGAGTTCCGTCGCCTGTCGCATACGCCGGGCGGCGACGCGGTTCAACGAACCCTCCGGGTGGCGACGCGGTTCAACGGCGTCCGTGCATCCGGGGTTCCGGCCGGTCCCGCAGGTGCGGGACGGCGGCGGCGGACAACAGCACGGAGACCACGACGGCGCCCAGCAGTAGCAGCGGCCAATAGAAGGCGCCATCGTGCAGCGTGATCGCGACCAGAATCGCGGCGGCGAACAGCGCGACCACCGTGAGGGCGTACAACGTCCACATGGTGCGCTGGAAGCCCTGGTTCCGGGGCCGCACCGGGTCGGTGGACTTGGAACGGACTTCGTAGGATTCGGACTCCATGGTGGGCTCCTCGGCTCGCCGGGCTCGTGCCCGGCCGATACCCGCGCGCCGAGGGCCCGAAACCCGCAGTGGCGCAGCCGTTATCCGACCGGACCGGGTCACGGGCCGCGCCGTGCCCGCTACATCGCGGTCCGACGCGCTACCAGCAGCGCGATGTCGTCGTCGACCGCCGAGTTGCCCACCATGTTCATCATCACCGTGCGGCAGACGATCTCGGGGTGCTGCGCGGCCGCCGAACGGCGCAACTTCTCGATGCCGGCGTCGATGGACTTCCCGGGCCGTTCGACGAGCCCGTCGGTGTACAGGGCCAGGATGTCGCCCAGGCCCACCTGCACCGACACCGAGCTGCGCGGGCAGCCGGGGAACGAGCCGAGCGGCAGGTTCGTGTCGACGTCCACGACGATCGCCTCTCCGTTCGCCCGGGCCAGGACGGGCGGCGGATGGCCGGCACTGGCGATC
Source organism: Nakamurella lactea (assembly GCA_044463185.1). GTDB lineage: Bacteria > Actinomycetota > Actinomycetes > Mycobacteriales > Nakamurellaceae > Nakamurella > Nakamurella lactea_A. The sequence goes on from JBIQMQ010000005.1 coordinate 17,125, forward strand.
TCGAACGTCTCGTACGGCGGCGTGCTCACCGCACACAGCACGGTAATCATCACGCCCATCTCGAAGTGGTGAATCTTGCGGTCGGTGAGCTCCAGCACCGGCACCGGGCCGCCCCCGAGTAATGAGTAGGCGCGTAGCGCGCTGCGCACGCGCCCCATGACGACGGCCGAGGCCAGGCCGTGGCCGGAGACATCTCCGATCACCAACCACAGTTCGCCGCCGGGCAGTGTGAAGGCGTCGTACCAGTCGCCGCCGATCATGCGGTCGGCGGCGGCGTAGCGGCCCGCGAGTTCCACGCCGGCGGACTTCGGAAACCGCCCGGGTAGCAGGCTGCGTTCCAGGAGCTGGGCGGCCGCGATCTCCGCCGTGAGTTCGGCCGCGGTCACCGCGCCGGAGACGCGCTCGGCCGCCACGAGAAGAAGCTGCATGTCGTCGTGCGTGAACGGCCGGTCGTCCAGACGCCCGACGTGCAGCACGCCGATCAGGTGCTCGTCGCGGAACATCGGAACGCCCAGCATGGTGCGCAGGCCGCGTTCCCACAGGATGGGGTTGGCCACGGTGTCCGGACTGACCCGGTCGATGGTGGCGGATTGACGCTGCGCGGCGATCATCCCGGCGAACCCGGTGCCCACCGGCATCGACACGCCCTGGCGGACTTCTTCCTCCAGCCCGAACGCTGCCTCTGCGACGAGGTTCTCACCGGTGTCGTCGATCCGGAGCAAGGTGACCGTGTCGGCGTCCAGGATGACGCGGATCCTGCCGAGGATCTCGGCCATCAGTTCTTTGACGGCGAGCCGGTTCAAGGCGGTGTCCGTGATCGCTGACAGACTCTGCAGACGCTCCTCGGTGCCTACCACGTCGCGTTCGCGTTCACGCCACTCGTTCATCGTCCGCATTGTCGGTACTCCCCCACATCGATAGATGCAGGGTCACCTGACGGAGGTCAACCCACCCTGCAGAACACTGCACCGGATCACCGGCCGGCATCACACCCCGGCCTGGACATTCAGTGCGAGCCTGCCGGGCCGCCGACGGCGACCTGAAGGGGACGGATTGTGTGCCTGCGGAGTTCTTACCCGGCACTGCGCGGAATCAGTCCTCCCGCAGGTCGCGGCGCTAGGCCTCGGGCGGGGCGGCAAGGAAGTCTTTCGCCTCACCCTCGCTGGCGAACAGGTGCAGCGTCGAATCCAGGCCGGTGACCTCGATGGCCCGGCGCACGGGGTGCTGCGTGACGAGCACCGCCAGCCGGCCGCGCGCGTCGTCCGCTCTTCGCGCAGCCTCGACCAGCACGCTCAATCCGGCCGATCCGAGGAAATCCACCGCGCTCAAATCGAGGAGGACCGCGGACGCCCCCTGCTGCGCCTCGCGCACGGCCGAGGCCATGGACGGCGCCGTGAGCAGATCGACGTCGCCGCTCACGAGTACGGTTCGAATTCCTCCGGGCTCGGTGGCAACGGCGAATCGGACGGCATCCCCGAGGGGCTGTTCCACACCTGCAGTATCGCTCATATCTGCTTCCTGTTGGTGAAGGACGACTCGATTCCCCCGATGCTAGCCGCAGTTGCCGACTCACCGGCAGGAAGAACGGCCCACACCCGTTTGCCGTCGTCCAACTCGTCGAAGCCCCAGTCGCGGCTGAGCCGCTCGACGAGCAGCAGGCCCCGACCGCCGGCCCGGTCGGGTCCGGGACATCGCCGACGCGGCGCCACCGCACTGCCGTCGCGAACGGTGATGCGCAGATCGCCGCCGGACAGTTCCACGTCGACATCGCACGACGTACGCGCATGCCGAATCGCGTTCTCGACCAACTCGGTGACGACGAGTTCGGCGTCACCCGCGATGTGCGGCACGTTCCATTCCCGGCACGCGCGCGAGACGAGGGCCCGCGCTTGCCCCGCACTGGCGGGGTCCGCGCCGAAGCGGGCGCTGACGTGAAATCTGACGTGCCCAGCCTCAGCAGCAGGGTGGTCGAACATGCTGTGTGGATACCCCCTGGGGCGCGGCGGAGCGGTTCGGGCGAATGCTGTGCAGCCCGCTGAAGTGATCGCGGGCCCGCGGCGCGGCTCGGTGTTCACGGTGTTCACAGTGTTCACAGTGCGCAACCGTGCTGCTCGATGGGTGCACTACCCCCACCCAACCATTGCTAGACATCGAATCCCGACACCGGGCGGCCGCGCGCGTCTCGCCGGGCGCGCCGTGTGCGCTTCGGGCGCGCCGTGTGGGCTTCGGGCGCGCTGTTTGGGCTTTGGGCGCGCCGGGTACGGCGAAGAACGCGGCCGCGACAGTGACGGTCCGCGTCTTCCCGCAGAAAGCGGACCGGGCCGCCCGGTCCCACCGAGACCTGGAGGCACCTATGGCGACGAAGTCGAAGGCCAAGCTACCCGCGTACACCGTGCCGTCCATGAGCGCCTCCGACGGCGCCCGCGTCGCGCAGATCCTGCAGCAGCGACTGGATTCACTGAACGATCTCGCGCTCACGCTCAAACACGTCCACTGGAACGTCGTCGGGCCGCAGTTCATCGCCGTGCACGAGATGATCGACCCCCAGGTCGCCGACGTCCGCGCCATGGTCGATCAGATCGCCGAGCGTATTGCCACGCTCGGCACCTCCCCCTCGGGCACGGTTGGCGGCCTCGTGGAGCGCCGCACCTGGTCCGACTACTCCATCGGCCGGGCCGACGCGATCGCACACCTGGGGGCGCTGGATGTGGTGTACCAGGGCATCATCGCCGAGCACCGCGCCGCGGCCGACGAGACGGAGAAACTCGACCCGGTCACCAACGACATGCTGATCGGACACCTGCACTCGCTGGAACTGTTCCACTGGTTCGTGCGCGCCCACCTGGAGAACGAGGGCGGTGTGCTCGCGACCACCGGGGCGACCTCCGACGAGGAGGGCCGCCGAAAAGCCCGGAAATAGTCTGCGGCGGCGAGACATCATGTGGGCGTCGGCAGCACAATCCCTGCGAACCGCGACACGGTGGATCCGCACCGGGAGATTCGAGCGCACCCTGTCCGGGCTGACGGCCGCAGGGTCGCTCATCACCTCGGCCGAGATCTTCTTGGAACACGACCGCGCCAGCTTCGGCAATCGCGTCATGTGGTGGCCCGTGGCGCTCGGCCCCATCGGCGCCGCTGCCGGCATCGCCGGCGTGTCCTCCCGGCGGCTGGCCAAGACCGCCCTGCCGCTGGCCTCCCTCGCCATCATCGCGAACGGCATCCAGGGCACCTACTTGCATATGCGAGGCATCGCCGAGAAGCCCGGCGGGTTTCGGCACAACGCGCGATTCAACATCGAGACCGGACCGCCGCTGTTCGCTCCGTTGCTGATGACCATGGTCGGCGGGATGGGCCTGGTCGCCTCCGTCCTGCGGAGGGAGCCGTGACCGGCGGCTACCGCGGCCGCTTCCCCGGTTTCGACGTGCTGTCCCAGAGCGACCACTGGGACTCCCCCACCGCCGCGGTCGTCTACGACCGGCTACGGGCGCCGGAACCCCCGAGGTTCTTCACGCTCGCCGAGGAAGCCGTCGCCGACGCCCTCTTCGACCAGCTCCTCGACCTACAACCGGACGACCGGGTGTCGATCACCACCGCCGTCGACACGCGCCTTGCCGAATCGCGCACCGACGGCTGGCACTACGCCGACATGCCGACCGACGGCGAGACGTGGCGACGCACGCTGGCCGGGCTCGACGCCGATGCGCGGTCGCGCTATCACGCCGCATTCGCCGACTGCACCGCCGATCGGCAGCACGAGGTGGTCGCGGCGGTGCAGCGCGCGGGCCGGAACCAATGGCACGGATTCGTGGCGGAGCGCGTGTGGCACCTGTGGTTGCGCTATGCATGCACCGCGTTCTACGCGCACCCGCAGGCCTGGAACGAGATCGGTTTCCCGGGCCCGGCGCACCCCCGCGGCTATGCGGCACTCGGCGTCGGCAAACGGGAGCGGTTCGAGGTCGCCGACGCCGGGCCGCAGCTGGGGGCGCACCCGCAGGGCGGGATCCAGCCGTGACGGCGGTCCGTGACCGCAACGAATCGGCCTGGCTGCTCGCGGACGGTGGCCACGGCATGCCGGCGTCGCTGATCGACGACATGCGCCGGTTCGACGACGGGGACGAGATCGACGTGGTCATCGTCGGCTGCGGGGCCGGCGGATCGGTGCTCCTGCAGCGACTGGCGCGGGCCGGCTGGCGCGTCGCCGCACTGGAAGCCGGGCCGTTCTGGGATCCACAGCGGGACTGGGTGTCCGACGAGGCCGGATCGCATCACCTGTACTGGACCGATCCCCGGGTGATCGGCGGCGGCGACCCGGTGCCACTGGGATCGAACAACTCCGGCCGAGGCGTCGGCGGATCGATGGTGCACTACGCCGGCTACACGCCGCGCTTCCACCCCAGCGACTTCCGCACCGCCACGCGCGACGGCGTCGGCGCCGATTGGCCCATCGACTATGACGACATTCGCGGCTATTACCGATCGCTGGAACAGGAGTTGCCGGTCGCTGGGCAGCACTGGCCCTGGGGCGAGCCGCACGGCTACCCGATGAGCCCGCACCCGGTCGGGGGCAACGGCGAGATCTTCCTGCGCGGCGCCGGCCGCCTGGGCATCCGAGCCCGCGTCGGCCCGGTGGCGATCGCCAACGGCCGATTCGGGAAGCGGCCGCACTGCATCTACCGCGGATTCTGTCTGCAGGGCTGCAGCGTCGGGGCGAAGGCCTCGCCGCTGGTGACCCACATCCCGGACGCGTTGGCGCACGGCGCCGAAATCCGCGCCGACAGCATGGTCACCCGCATCGCCGTGGACCCGCGCAC
>JBIQMQ010000005.1:22035-35769 GCA_044463185.1 Nakamurella lactea
CGGTACGTCATGGTGCAGGGCGCGCCGCAGACGGCCGGTCGGTTCGACGCCGAGGTGCGCATGTACAAGGCGCCGCCGCCGGAGGTCTCCACCGAGGAGTTCTACGAAACCGACCCGACCCAGCCCTACGCCCGCGGCTTCTCCGTGCAGACCGTCTCGCCGCTGCCCATCACCTGGGCGGAACACGTGGCGGTGCAAGGACAGTGGGGCGCGGGCCTGCGCCGCTACATGAGCGACTACGTGCATTGGAGCTGCCTGGGCGCCCTGTGCGAATTCCTTCCCCAGCCCGACAATCGCGTGACGCTGTCCCGGGAGACGGACCACTACGGGCTGCCCGTTGCGCACTTCAGCTACACCCAATGCGACAACGACCGGGCGCTGGCGGCCGCCGCCCAGCAGGTGATGGAGGACATCCTGCGCGCGGCGGGGGCCACCGAGGTGATGACGATCTCGCGCTACGCGCACCTGGTGGGCGGGGCACGCATGGGCGCGGACCCCGCCTCCGGCGTCGTCGATTCCCGCTGCCGGACGTTCGCGATCCCCAACCTGCTCATCACCGACGGCAGCGTGCTGCCGACGCAGGGCAGCGCGAATCCCGCGCTGACCATCATGGCGCTGGCCGCCCGCGCCGCGGACCTTCTCGTCGCCGGCGCCGGGTCGGGCCTGCGCTCCCCGGATCCACCCCACCTCTAGGGCGGCGTCATGCCCGATCTCCCGCCGTGAAACGCATCGGCCTCCCCGCCGGCAGACCGAACCCGGAATCGAAAGGTAGGCACGAAAAATGGCCACTCCGACAGTTGCGGATTTCATCCTCGCCAGGCTGCGCCAGTGGGGGGTGCGCACGGTGTTCGGCTACCCCGGCGACGGCATCAACGGCCTGCTGGCGGCGTGGGGGCGCGCCGACGACGACCCGACGTTCGTGCAGGCCCGGCACGAGGAGATGGCCGCGTTCGAGGCGGTCGGCTATGCGAAGTTCACCGGCGACATCGGGGTGTGCACGGCGACCTCCGGCCCCGGCGCCATCCACCTGCTGAACGGGCTGTACGACGCGAAACTGGACCACGTGCCGGTGCTGGCCATCGTCGGCCAGACGGCCCGGTCGGCGATGGGCGGCGCCTACCAGCAGGAGGTCGATCTACTCAGCCTGTTCAAGGACGTTGCGGCGGACTACGTGCAGATGGCCACGGTGCCGGAGCAGTTGCCCAACCTGATCGACCGGGCCATCCGCATCGCCCGCGGCCGGCGCACCGTCACCGCGGTCATCGTGCCGGGCGACCTGCAAGAACTGCCGTACTCGTCACCGACCCACGACTTCAAGATGGTGCCGTCGAGTCTGGGCGTCGACTTCCCTATCGTCGCCCCCAGCGACGACGCCGTCCGCCGGGCCGCCGACATCCTGAACTCCGGCGAGCGTGTCGCGATCCTCGTCGGGCAGGGCGCGCGGGGCGCCCGGGACGAGGTGATGGACGTCGCCGACCGGCTCGGCGCCGGCGTGGCAAAGGCTCTGCTGGGTAAGGACGTGCTGCCGGACGATCTTCCGTTCGTCACCGGGTCGATCGGCCTGCTCGGGACCCGCCCGAGCTACGAGATGATGATGGGCTGCGACACGCTGCTCACGGTGGGCTCCAACTTCCCCTACACGCAGTTCTTACCGCCGTTCGGCCAGGCCCGCGGCGTGCAGATCGACATCGACGGAACCCTGATCGGCCTGCGCTTCCCCAATGAGATCAACCTGGTGGGTGACGCCAGAACGACGCTGGCCGCCCTGATCCCGCTGCTCGAGACGAAGACGGACCGGTCGTGGCGCGAGCAGATCGGCCAGAACGTGGCCGATGGGCAGGCGTCGATGGAACTGGAGGCCGGGGTCTCGGCCGACCCGGTCAATCCGATGCGGATCTTCACCGAGTTCTCCCGGCGTATGCCCGAGAACGCGATCGTCACCGCGGACTCCGGATCCGCCGCCAACTGGTACGCCCGGCATCTGCGCTTCCGCGCCGACACGCGCGGGTCGCTGTCCGGATCGCTGGCCACGATGGGCCCCGGCGTGCCGTACGCGATCGGGGCCAAGTTCGGGCGACCGGCGAGCCCGGTCGTCGCGTTCGTCGGGGACGGAGCGATGCAGATGAACGGCATGGCCGAGCTGATCACCGTGGCCAAGTACTGCGAGCGCTGGGACGACCAACGCCTGATCATCGCGGTGCTGCACAACAACGACCTGAACCAAGTCACCTGGGAGCTCCGGGCGATGGGCGGAGCCCCGAAGTTCGTGGAATCGCAGTCGCTGCCGGACGTCGACTACGCGGCGTTCGCGGCCAGCGTGGGCTTGCGCAGCGAGGCGATCCGGGACCCCGAACAGCTCGGCCCCGCGTGGGACGCCGCGTTGTCCGCGAACCGCCCCACGGTCCTCGACATCCACTGCGACCCGAACATTCCGCCGATCCCGCCGCACGCCACGGCGGAGCAGGTCGTCAACGTGCTCAAATCGGCCCTATCGGGCGATGAGAACCGATGGGACTTCATCCGGCAGGGAGTGAAGACGAAGGCAGCAGAAATATTTGGCTCGATTGGGGGAAACCGTCCGTAGTGAGAAATACGCTGATCGGGTGAAATCGCGTCCAGCCTTAAGAGAATCCGTCAATCACTGCTGTAGCACTGGGCGCCCACCCATCCGAACGTATATCCTAATTTATTCTGACATATGTGATGATCGATTGTTAATGAATACTGAACGATATCAGTAAAGGCTTTGGGTTACCCCACCTTGACACGACCGTAATGCCGTGGTGACATGGGTATTGGCTCACATGTGAGCCTTTCCCGTCGAAAGGTGACGGCCATGAAAATAGTGACAAAACGCAACGAATTTATCGAGACCGAATTTTCCGAAGAACTCACGACCGACTTGATTTCTGCGCGGCGAAGCGGTGATCCCGCCCGGCGTCGACGCGCCGAAGAATCCATCATCATCGCCTGCCTGCCCCGGGCCGCCGCTGTGGCGCGCAAGTACCGGCGTCGCGGCGCCGACTTCGACGACATCGAGCAAGTCGCCCGGCTGGGCGTGATCAAAGCGGTCCGCGGCTGGGATCCGGGCAAGGGGCCGCTGCTGAGCTATCTCATGCCCACGATCAACGGCGAGGTCAAACGCTACTTTCGCGACAAGGGCACCCCGATCCGGATCCCCCGGTCGCTGTACGAATCGAATCCGAAGGTCACGTCCGCGGAGCGCGACCTGCGCCAGCGGCTCTCCCGCGAACCAACGGTTGCCGAGACGGCGCGCGCGAGCGGCATGTCCCCATCGGTCGTCCGTCAGGTGCGGCTGATGAGCACTGCCAGCCGGCCTCTCTCGACCGACGAATCGTCGGAGTGGATGAGCGAGCTCACCAGCTATTCCGCGGAACAGGCCCTGGAGAGCTGCACCCTCCGGGCCGTCCTGAGGCCGGCCATCCGTGCGCTCTCGGCGAGGGAACGGCGCATCATCGCGCTGCGCTTCGTGTGGGGGCAGAGTCAGGCTCAGATCGCGACGGCGCTCGGCGTGAGCCAGATGCACATCTCCCGGCTGCAGTCCGCGGCCCTGACGAAACTTCGCGTCGTGCTCACGCAGCAGGGCACACTGGCCGGCGCAGCCTGACGGACGATGACGCCGCCCGCGCGGAGCGCGCGAGCGGCGTCATACCCGGACCCGCACGTCCGGCACCCGGACGGTCAGGCGCCCCGGTGGTAGTCGGGGTAGTCCCGTGCGTCGTAGTCGGGGTACTGCCGCGAGTCCGCACCGACCGTCCAGTACGGCGTGACTCCGTAGTAGCCGTAGACGTCCTGGTAGTACTTCGGCTCCGTCGCGATCTCCGGGTCGTAGCCCGGCGCACCCGCAACGGTCTGCATATCCGTGTTCACCCGGACGTCGTCCTCGTCGATGCTGGTCACCGCCTCGACCGGGATGAACGACTGTGACGCCCCGAGGCCGAGAATCCCCCCGTGTTCCACGATCAGGAACCGGGCGCGTTCGGCCGTGTCGTCGATCAACAGGTCGGCGACCTTGCCGAGCTGCTCGCCGTTCCGGTCGATCACCTTGCGCCCGCGGATGTCTTCGTCGGGGTTCGGTATCGTCCGATCGGTGTCGCCCAGCCTGATCATCGTGGGTTGCTGCGCCTGCGACATCTCCTCCACCTCCTTCGACGGACCGCCGACGGCTGTCGACGGGAACCTAGACACCGGAGCAGCCGCGGGGCTACCCGGCCCTGCCGCGCGAGGTAGGGACGGACCCCACGACTGCACCGGTGTCGTGCTGCCGATTCCCACCGGTGCCGGGCGGCCAAACGTTCGGCAGCGTGTCGCGACGGGGGTGTCGTCCGCGGCGTCAGTCGCTCAGCCGAATCCACAGGTAGAAGGCGTAGATCGCCATCACGAATCCGACCGCGACCAACAGCCAGCCCCAGCGCACCGGCGAATGCGTGACGCCGTTGATCACGAATCCACTGACCAGAACGGCGATTCCGACAGCCGCGCAGGCCGCGATGAAAAGCTTCCGGCGATGCGGCGGCACCGAGCCGTAGTGGCGTTTGTTCCCGTTGTCCTCGAACACACCCCAGCGGTTCCCGCACCGCGGCCTCGGCCAAACAATGTCGGCGTTTCGACGCGCCGGGCGGTGGGTACGGCACCGACAGGTTCCGCACCGCTGGCACGTGTCGGCGGGCGGAACCGGCGATCGCTACTACCCCCGGGAGATTCCATCACGGGCGCGGTGGTCGCCCGGCGCGACGAGGGGCACCGATCATGACGACGGCAGCGGAAGCCAGCCACAACACGGCAGCGGAAGCCAGCCGAAAGGCGTACTTGGCGGGCGTGGCCGCGGCATGGATCGGCGATTGCAGCGCGACGATCATCCTCTCGCGGCTCGACGGGCCGCACGACTGCGAGGTGCCCGAGGCGGTCGCCCGCCAGTGCGGACTTCAGGGCCCGCCTCCGTGGCGGCTCTCCGATCCCGACGTGCGCGCCACCGTGTACGCGCACATGCTCACCTTCGGAACGAACCACGACTGCTACCGCTGGATCAATCTGGTGGATCTCGCCTCCGTGTGGCACCGCATGAACTTGTCCGCCGGCGTGCGCGCCGAGTGGCGGGGCGTGCTGGGCGCCGCGGGCCTGCTCGGGTAGCCGCGGGTCCGCTCGGGCAGCAGCCGTCTTTCATCACGTGCCCGTTCGGGTGGTGGGCCTGCGGGCATGACGCAACCCCGTGGCGGGCGCATTCCGCGCCGGAAGTCGGCGCCTTGTCGCGGCTCGAGTCGGTGCCTTGTCGAGGGAGAAGTCGGAGCCTGGCACGGCAGAGGTGAACCCCTGGTCAGAGAAGTGCAGGCCGCTGGTCAGAGAAGTGCAGGCCGCGCGGGGGAGAAGTGTTTGTCTCGAACCGGTGCCGGGTAAACCGCTTCTATCATCGTCCCGCCCCGAAAGGCACCGTCATGATCAAGCCATCCGCAGGGACGGGCCGCCGCCTCTGGATCTCCGCCGCCGCCGCCGCATCGATCACAGCACTCCTCATCGCAGGCTGTAGCTCCGGCACCTCCACCGACACCGGCCTGCCCCCAGCAGGCGCGGCCACCAGCGACACCAGCGGCAGCGACATGGGTGGGGACATGGGCGCCGACACCGGCGGCAGCGACATGGCCAGCACCGACATGATGACCAGCAGTTCCGAGAGCGCCGACGACGGCGCGTGGGCCGACACCGGCAAACCCGTCGACATCATGGGCTGGAGCACCGGGGACGAGGTCGGAACCTCCCGGGCCGACTTCGCCAAGCAGCAGGACCCGGCGGTGTCGATCGTCCCGGACGAGAACGGCTTCGATCAGCAGAAGTTCGCGACCACCATGGCCGGAGGCGCGCCGCCGGCCGGCGTGAGCATGGACCGGCAACTCTTGGCGACCTACGCCGCCAAGGGATTCCTGCAGCCGCTCGAGGGGTGCATCGCCGCGCAGCAGATCGATATGTCGCAGTACTACCCGGAGGCCGTGCAGGAATCGACGTGGGACGGCCACGTCTACGGCATCCCCGAGTTCTACACGACCCGCGGCCTGTACGTGAATCTCGCGGCGCTCGAGGATGCCGGCATCGCCGTCGACGACGTCGACGTTTCCAACTGGGACGGCGTGCGCACCATGGCCGACTCCCTGTACCGCAAGAAGGGCGACAAGCCCGACCGGATCGGATTCGACCCGAAGATGCCCGAGTTCCTGCCGCTGTGGGCGATGGCCGCCGGCGGCAACATCGTCGACGAGACCGGCGCCCCCACGCTCGATTCGCCTCCGGTAGTGGACGCCCTCACCTGGGCGGTGGGGCTAATCAACGACCAGGGCGGATGGGCCAGCTTCAAGTCGTTCCGCGACACGTGGGACTTCTTCGGCGCCAACAACGAATTCGCCGCAGACCAGATCGGCGTCATGCCGTTTGAACAGTGGTACGTCAACGTACTCGCCGGATCGGGCGGCAAGGCCGACTTCACGGTGCTACCGATCAAGGCGGAGGACGGATCGGACCTGACGTTCGAGACGGGCTCGTCGCTGGCCATCCCCACCGGCTCACCGAACGCCGGCGGCATGTGCGCCGCTATCAAGCAGCTCACGTCGACGGATGCCTGGATGGCCGCCGGCGCGGCCCGCGACCAAAAGGTGCAGAAGGACGGCGGCGCGTTCACCGGGATCTTCTCGGCCAACAAGACGGCGAACGACGCCATCCGGTCGACCTACGTCAAGCCGACCGGGGACGCCGATCTCGACACCGCCATCGCCACGTTCTACGACTCGCTGGACAACGCCAAGATGATCCCGCCCTCCCCCGCCGGCCAGGAGATCCAACAGGCCTACCAGCAAGCCGTGACCAGCGCGCTCGGCGGAACCGACCCGACCCAAGCACTGCACCAGGCGCAGCAGGCCGCGATGCAGGCGTTCGAGGACGCGACGTCGTGAGCTCGGCGGCAGCGTCGGCGGCTGCCGCCTCGCCCGCCCCAGCCGACCGCTCGACCCATGCGGACGCTCATCCCGGGGACGACACCGCGCGCGGCGGACGACGGCAACGGCGCCCGCCCGGCAGGCACCAGCGCAGCGAGACCCGGGCGGCACTGCTGTTCCTGTCGCCGTGGATCGTCGGCTTCCTGGTGTTCACGGCGGTGCCCATGGTCTGGAGCCTGTATTTGTCGTTCACCGACTACGGCCTACTCGGCGAGCCGGTCGCGGTGGGCTTGCGCAACTACCAGCGCATGATGTCCGACCCGAAAGTCGCGACGGCGCTGGGCAACACGTTCGTCTACGCGGCGCTGTACGTGCCCTGCGCGATCATCGTGTCGCTGGGCTTGGCACTGCTGCTGCACCGGCTCATCCGCGGAGCGGGCTTCTTCCGTACCGTCTACTACCTGCCGGTCATGGCGCCGGGCGTCGCCGTGGCGGTGCTGTTCAGCCTGCTGCTCAACGGCAATTACGGGCTGGTCAACCGCGCGCTGGAGCTCGTCGGCATCCGGGGTCCGCAGTGGCTCACGGACCCCGCGTGGATCAAGCCCAGCATCGTGCTGATGAGCCTGTGGGGCCTCGGCGGGGCCATCGTCATCTTCCTCGCCGCCCTGTCCGGGGTGCCCCGCGAGCTGTACGAGGCGGCCGAGATGGACGGCGCGTCCGCGTGGCGCCGCTTCCGCAGCATCACCCTGCCGATGATCTCCGGCGCGATGTTCTTCCAGGTCATCGTGCTCACCATCGCCGCCATGCAACTCTTCGACAAGATCTTCGTGCTGTTCGGGAACCCCGGCGCGCAAACGTCGGCGTCCGACGCCTCGCTGTTCTTCGTGCTCTACCTGTTCCAGCAGGCCTTCCAGCAACTCAAGATGGGCTACGCGTCGGCGCTGGCCTGGCTGCTGTTCCTCATCATCGTGGTCATCACCGCGATCCAGGTGAAGGTCGGCAACAAGCTCGTGTACTACGAGGGCGGGTCGACGTCATGAGCGCCATCCCGCTGGCCGGCGGCACCGTCGCGGTGGGCGAGGCGCTGGCGCCCGCCGCCGTGGGCAGCCGCGAACCGAGACGCCGCAACCGCACCGCTCAGATCGTCTACTGGGCGGCCCTGCTGGGGCTCGCGGCCCTGTTCCTGTACCCGTTCGCGTGGCTGATCTCGGCGTCGTTCAAACCGCGCGCCGAGGTGTTCGACAACCGGCTGATCCCGCTGAATCCGACGCTGGACAACTTCGTGCAGGTGTGGAACGTCGCTCCGATGCTCACCTGGTTCGCGAACAGCGCCATGGTGGCGGTGCTCGCCGCCGCCACCGTGACGGTGTCCAGCGCCATGGTCGCGTTCGGGTTCGCGTACTTCCGGTTTCCGCTGCGCAATCTGATGTTCGGCCTGGTGCTCGCCACGATGATGCTGCCCGGCATGGTGACGATGATCCCGGTGTTCCTGATCTGGAAAGACCTCGGCGCACTGAACACCCGCCTGCCGCTGTGGGGGACGAACCTGTTCGGCTCGCCGTTCTACATCTTCCTGCTGCGGCAGTTCTTCCTCACGCTGCCCCGGGAACTGTTCGACGCGGCACGCATCGACGGCTGCAGCAACTTCGGCCTGTTCCGGCGCATCGCGGTGCCGCTGTCCAGGCCCGCGCTGATCATGGTGTTCGTCTTCGAGATCCAGGCGAGCTGGAACGACCTGCTCAAACCGCTGATCTACCTACGGGACGTCAATCTGTACACGATCCCGCTCGGGCTGAACTCGCTGTTCGTCAAGTTCAACCCGGTGGCCGGCGGGGAGGGCGATTTCCAGTACATCGTGACCGCTGCCCTGCTGTCCACCGTCCCGATGGTGGTGATCTTCGCGGTGTGCCAGCGCTATTTCGTGGACGGTATCGCCGCGACAGCCCGGCAGGGATGACGCCGCAGCGTCGCCCGGCATGACGCCGCAACGTGACCGGTGCCCGCACGCGCGCCGGTCAGCCGACGGCGGGCTTGTCGCCGGCGCCGGCACGCTCGTTCTTCGACGTGTCCTGGGCGAAGAACGAGATGGCGCCGTTGGCTTCCAGGACCGCCAGCCGGATATCGCCGAGGCGCTCGAAACCCTGTTGGCGTGCCGCAGCCTGCAGGTCGTCCAGCGTCAGGCGTTCGCGGCGCATGGCATGGTCGACGGGGACGCCGTCCCGCAGGATGAGCACGGGAACGCCGTGCGTGATCGATCGCAGCCGCGGCCACCGCAGCGTCACCCAGCTGATCGCGATGGTCAGCGACGCGAAGATGGAGACCGCCAGGATGCCGGCGGTCAGCGAATAGTCCTGCTGTGTGACGGCCTGCTGCACCATGTCGCCCATGGTGATGAACAGCACGAGCTGGAAGGTGCTGAGCTCCCCCACCGTGGATCTGCCGACCACCCGCGTGATGATCCACAGGAAGAAGAAAATGATCAGCGCTCGGTACGCGATTTCCATCGGGCCGCTCCTTCGTCGGGACGCACTACGGGATCAGCGTGGTGTGGACGACCGTCGCCACCCGCCAGGTCCCGTCCACCTGGACGCGGATGGACGCCGAGGCGCCGATCTGGGCGGCCGGTTGGATGTAGCCGTCGTAGTCGACGACCAGCACGTTTCCCGCCGGCGGCGGCGAGAATGTGAAGTACAGGCTGTCGCCGTCGGACGTGACGTCGGATGGCTCCGGGAAGAATCCCTGCGTTTCGAAGATGCGGAAATACGCTGCGGGGATGGCGATGACGACGTTCCGGTCGATGTCGTGCGGCGCCTGCACCCGGATCCGAAAGGGCACGTCCAGTCCGGCGCGGGCGATGCGCGCGTAGGTGACCGTGACCTGATACCCGTCCGTGCGGGCGGATTCGGTGGCGCTCCTCACTCCCAAGAAGCCGGTGCCGCCGGCGACGATGAGGATCACCATCAGCGCCACCATCCCCCGACGGAGCCACAGTCCGTGCGTGGCGCGACGCTCCTCACCGATCCCGATGACGGCGTTCAGCGTCGAATCATCATCGTCCTCGCTCTCGTCCCCGCTAGACATGGCGCTTCTCTGCCTCACGCAGGGACCGGATTTCGATGTACGGGACGAGGGCGCTGACGGCGTCCGGTTGTCCGGAGGCGAGCCCGCGTCGGGTGACGGCGGCCGCGCCCGCCGCCGCCCCCAGGCGGAGGGCTTCGATCAGCGGCGAGCCGACGCTCATGGCGACGGCGATGGCCGCCGTCATGGCGTCCCCGGCGCCGCGATGGTCCACGGCGTGCAGCGGGGGGCACTGGATGTGCACGAGCTCGTTGCCGGCGAACGCCAGCGCGGGCAGATCGCCACGGGTCAGCACCACCGCGGCCGCGCCGCTGCGGTGTAGCTCGTCCATTAGGCGCAGCCGGTCGGGGGCGCTGTCGGCGACAAGCATGCCGTCCCGAAGCATGTCCTCCTCGCTGATCTTGAGCACGTCGACGCCGCCGGTGAGCGCGCTGGTCAGCGCGGTACCGGAAAGGTCCGCGACGACCGGGGCGCCGAGGGTGGCCAGGTCCGCGGTGAGCCGGCCGTAGAACTCCTGCGGCACGACGTCTGGGTTCGGGGGGCCGGCCAGGACCACGACCCTGCTGGAGACCGCCGCGGCGAGGGTCGCCCCGTACAGGTCGTCGGTTTCGTGGCGGGTCAGGGGTGACGCCCGGGTCTGGGCCAGCGTGTTGCGGGCGCCGCTCCGGCGGTCCTGCACATAGGCGCCGTTGCTACCGGCGATGGGGGTGCGCACCACCTCGATGCCGTGTTCGCGGATGAGCGGCACGATCAGCGTGCCGGTCTCGCCGCCGAACCCACCGACCAGGCGCACCCGGTCCGTGAGACGCCTGGCCATGCGGGCGATCCAGAATCCCTGGCCGCCGGGATGCAGATGGATTTCGTCATCCGGTCCGCTCGGCTCGATCGTGACGGTGAGCAGCGGCGACGGGTCGAAGACGCACACGCCTTCCGGCTCCGCCTGCTCGGGCGGAACCGGCGTCGGGTCGTCACGTACCGCGTTCATCCTGCTGCCCTCACGATGTCGGAACCACGACAGCGAACCGAGCGCGACGAAGCCCGCGCCCGCCGCGTGTTCTGGAAGGAGTTCCCGGCCGACGCGCCTGCGAAACATCCCCAGGCACCACCGGCAGGGTTCCGCGACGCCCCATCCGGGGTAGTGGACCGGTGCGCCGCGGACCGGCGCTCGAGCCGAAGGGAGCGCACGATGTCGGCACAGGGCGAACGGCCACCCCAGACCCAGGAGTATCCGGGCACCACCGAGGAGATGACGCCCGCACCACGGGACACGATGGACGGCTGGACGGGCAGCGGGTTGCTCGACGGTCGCCGCGCACTCATCACCGGTGGGGACTCCGGCATCGGCCGCGCCGTGGCGGCCCTCTTCGCCAAGGAAGGCGCGGATGTCGCGATCTGCTACCTGTCCGACCGGGAGGACGCCGACGCCGAACGCACCTGCGACGTGATCCGCGAGGCCGGGCGGCGCGCCGCGGCGTTCCGCAACGATCTGGCCGAAGCGGCCGCCTGCCGCGAGGTGGTGGCCGCATCCGTGCAGGCGCTCGGCGGCCTGGACATCGTGGTGAACAACGTGGCGTACCAGAATCCCGTCGAGTCGCTGGAGGAGTTGTCCGACGAGCAATGGCGGCGCACGTTCGCCGTGAACATCGACTCGTACTTCTACGTCACGAAGGCGGCCCTGCCGCACCTCGGCGAGGGGTCGGTGATCCTGAATACCGCGAGCATCAACGGGCTGCGCGGGAACAAGACGCTGATCGACTACGCCGCCACCAAGGGCGCCGTGCTGGCGCTGACCTATTCGCTGGCGCAGACCCTGCGCGATCGCGGCATCCGGGTGAACGCGGTGGCGCCGGGTCCGGTGTGGACGCCGCTCATCCCGGCCACCATGGACGAGGAGAAGGTGCAATCCTTCGGGAGTCAGGCGCCGTTCGGCCGCGCCGCCGAGCCGGACGAGATCGCCCCGTCGTACCTGTTCTTCGCATCCGGCAGGATGTCGTCCTACTACTCGGGCGAGGTGCTCGCGCCGATCGGCGGCGAGACACTCCCGGGCTGACCGGGATGCGTGGCGTGACTCAGGAATAGGGAGACGGGGTTATGGACACTGTCGGCGAGGTGAGCGCGGCCGCGGACGCCGGCGCAAAGACGACTCGGCTCGCGCCGCAGACGGGCACGGGGTTTGCACTGCCGGCCGGTTCCCTGCTCACCGTCACCGATCCGCAGGGCCGCCAGGTGAGCGACTTCTTCTGCTTCAATGCCGCGGATCACGGCGAGTCGCTGTCCAGCGGGCGCACGATCGATCTGCTCGGCCGGATCGCGGTGCGGCGCGGCGACGTGCTCTACAGCAACCGGAGCAGACCGATGGTGACCATCGTGGAGGACACCTGCGGCCGACATGATTTCCTGCTGACCCCGTGCAGCCAGCAGACGTTCGACCTGCTCTACCCCGAGTTCGGTGGAGCGCCGCATCCGAGTTGCCTGGCGAACCTGGTGGCGGGGCTGGCGCCGTTCGGCATCGGGGGTGACGCCATCGGCAGTACGTTCAACATCTTCATGAACGTGTGGGTCGACCGCGACGGCGAGCTGCATATCGATCCCCCGGTGAGCCGCCCGGGCGATCACATCGTGCTTCGGGCCGAGATGGATGTGCATGTGGGCCTGACGGCCTGCTCTGCGGAGAAATCCAATGGCGGAACGTTGAAACCGATCGACTTCCGCATCGATCGGGTTGGCTCGTAGCCCGGGGTTATGGCGTGAACGGTGCCCGCCACGCGGCGGGTACGAGGCGCCCGGAATATTGCGCGGCTTCGCTACGCTCGCCGTGATCCGCCACCATCGGATTCACACTCCCGTTGGCGTCGGCATCGCGCCGCCGGATCGTGTCGCGCATGCGCTCGAAACGCCCTGAGGCGCGGAGCAGGTCGAACTGCTCGTGCGGGTTGAAGACCAGCATCGGCAGCGGCGAGCGTCGGGCCGGCCGGGATGCGGCGGGGTGCAGGCCAATCACGAAGAACGCGGTGCCGGCGACGCTCCACGCGAAATTCGGCTGTGCGGGATCGCTGGACACCGCCGGGTCCGGCGGTGCGCCGTCGATGTCGTGGATCGCCTGGAGCTGGCGCCACAGCAGCGTCTCGAACTGCTCCTCGTCCCGGCAGGTGGTGCGCAGGAACACGGCGACGAAGGAGGCGAATCCTGTGGTGAGGTCGATGGACCGGGCGAACGTCGCCAGGTCGGCGATAAGTTCGCGAGCGGAGGCGGCCGTGCCGAGGTCGGCGTAGGCGTGGGTCTCGGCTCGGCCCTGGCGCAGCACCGACCGCGCCCCCACGCAGGGATAGTCGGGGGCGCCGACGACCGCCCGGAATGTTCGCTCGGCGACGGCGCTTCGGTGCCGCCGCCCGCCGATGGCCGCTGCGGCGTCATCGCCGTCACGACCGACCGTCGGGTGCGGGCAATCCCCGCGCCGGCTGGGTCGACCGGCGCTGACCGGCGTCCTCTTCGGATTCATCACCCGGGTCCGGTACCCACTTCACCGCCGCGATCCTCGCGCTGCCCGAGGATTACGTCATGCCCGAGGGGACAGCGCGCAAGAGGTGGTCGTGGCGTCGAGCCGAAAACTTCCGGCATGTACGCGGCGATCATCCGCCCCGTGAAACCCGCGTCAATTTGTTGGTGCCCCCGGTGGGACTCGAACCCACACTTGGCGCATTTTAAGTGCGCTGCCTCT
>JBIQMQ010000006.1:0-34466 GCA_044463185.1 Nakamurella lactea
GGCGGGGCCGCGGGCGGCGTCCGGTCTGCCGCGGCCGGAGCCGGGGCGGGTGCGGCGGCCGCCGGAGCCTTCTGCTCCGCGGCGGGCGTCGCCGCTGCCGCAGGCCGGCTCTCCGGGGCCGGCGCAGCTTCGGCGCGCTGTTGGGGCGCGGCCTTCTGCGTGGGCGCCGCGCTGGAACGGGCGTCGCCCTTCGACTGCCCGTCGGTGGCTGCCCCGTCCGCGGACGGGGCAGCGGGGAACGCCGCGCGCAACTTGCGCACGACGGGTGCTTCAATGGTCGACGATGCCGATTTGACGAATTCGCCGAGCTCGTTCAGCTTCGCGATCACGTCCTTGCTGGTTTGACCCAGCTCCTTCGCGATCGTGCTGACGCGGACCTTGCCTGCCACTGCTCTCCTTCACGGGAGGCCTGGCTGGTCCGCCGGGCCTCGTCTATCGGTGGGCGCTGCTCATCGGAAAAGCTTCACAGCGTACTCACGTTGGGTCGACCTCATTCCCTGTAACTGCGCGGACCGATTGCCTGCGCGTACCGGTACATCCCTACTGCCGCCGGCGGCGGCAGTCGTCCTCCAGCCCCTACCCGGCCGCGATGAAACGGCGGATCGGCGCCACGTCCAGGCACTTCGCTCCGGGAAATGCCCGGTCGAACGCCCGGCGTTGCCCTGCGAGTTCGACGCACCCCTCGCTGGGGTGCACCCACGCTCCTCTGCCGGGCAGCCTGCGACGCGGATCGGGCACTAGTTGCCCGTCCGCGACGACAACTCGCAGTAATTCTACGTCCCGGCATCGCCTGCGACAGCCGACGCAGGTTCGAGTCGGGCTTCCGCCGGTCTTACCCACGTCAATCCGCCGCACGGATCACCATGACTGCCCACCACATGACTGCGGCGCAACCATCACGCGGGACGCGTCAACCATCCTAGCCTGCCGACGGGCCGCCGACGGGCGCGGCTCGCCCGGCCTCCGCATCGCTGCGGATATCGATGCGCCATCCAGTGAGCCGTGCGGCGAGCCGGGCGTTCTGCCCCTCCTTGCCGATCGCCAGCGACAACTGGAAGTCCGGCACGACGACCCGGGCGGCCCGCGCGCGTTCGTCGATCACCGTGACCGACACGGTCTGCGCAGGTGAAAGAGCGTTGCCCACGAACGTGGCCGGGTCCTCGTGGTAGTCGATGATGTCGATCTTCTCGCCGCCGAGCTCGCTCATCACGGCCCGCACCCGCGCGCCCATCGGGCCGATGCATGCCCCCTTTGCGTTGAGGTCCGGGTCCTTGGCGGCCACGGCGATCTTGGTGCGATGGCCGGCCTCTCGCGCCACGGCGACGATCTCCACCGAACCGTCGGCGACCTCGGGCACCTCCAGCGCGAACAGCTTGCGCACCAGGTTGGGGTGCGTGCGCGACAACGTGATCTGCGGCCCGCGCAGGCCACGCACCACGGACACCACGTAGCACTTGATGCGCTGCCCGTGCACGTAACTCTCGCCGGGAACCTGTTCCCCGGCCGGGATCACGCCCTCGACATCCCCGAGGCTGACCACGACGACGCCCTTCGCGTTCGCCCGGGCATCCGTGGTGACGGTGCCGGTGATCAGGTCGTGCTCCTTGCCGGCGAAATCGCCGAAGGTCCGCTCGTTGTCGACGTCGCGCAGCCGCTGCAGGATCACCTGTCGCGCCGTGGTCGCAGCGATCCGGCCGAAGTCGGCGGGCGTGTCCTCCCATTCGTCGACGACGGTGCCGTCCGGGCCGATCTCCTGGGCGAGGATGCGGATTTCGCCGGACTTGCGGTCCACCTCCGCACGGGCATGCGGGTTGTAGTGATCGGTGTGCCGATAGGCGGAGAGCAGCGCGGTCTCCAAGGTGCGGATGAGGTCGTCGAACCCGATGCCCTTGTCCCGCTCGATCATCCGCAACGCGGCGATGTCGACGTTCATCGCGCATCGTCTCCTTCGATCCCCGGTGCGTCGCCGTCCGACGCAGCATGTTCGTCCCCCGCCCAGGCCCGCAGCGCCGCGGCCACCGGCTCGGGCGGCAACGCGAACTCCACCTCCACCTTCGCGCTGGCCACCTCGGCCAGCGGCAGGGTGAGCGGTGTCACGCCGTCCGGCCCAGTGAGCAGCACCAGATTCGCGTCGTCGCATCGCGCGATGCGGGCGCTGAGCAGGCTGCCGTCGGTGCGCACCACGGTGACCGTCCGCCCTGCAGCCCGGCGGAAATGACGCGGCGCGCGCAGCGGGGCCCCCACGCCGCGGCTGGTGATCTCCAGGACGTACGGAGATTCGCCGACGACTGCGTCATACTCGGTGTCCAGGGCGGCGGAGATGTCTCTGCTGAGGGACGCGGCCGCATCGAGATCCACCCCGGTGTCGCGGTCCACCACGACCCGGATCTGCCGCCGGCCGCCGGACAGGCGCACCGCGACATCGTCCACGTCGAAACCGGCGCGGGTCGCCAACGTCGTGACGGCCTCGCGCACCGCCTCGTCACGCGGGGGCCCGCTGGTTCGTGAGCCGGAGCCGTCGCCGCGCGCCATCGCGCATCCCTCCCGCCTGTGCAGTTGTCGCCGTGCCGCTGTTGTCGCCGTGCTGTCCGTCCACGCTGGGCCGCGGCGTGTCGGCATTAGCCTATCGGCAGTTCTCGCGCCGCGTCACCCGCAGCGCGACACGCGCCGTCGCGGGACGGCGGGCGGCCCTGACATGATGGTGAGGTGCAATCGCCTCCATCGAGACCGCTGAGCCGTCGTGCGCTCCTCGGCGCCACGGGAGTCGGTGTGCTCGCCGCGCTGGCGGGATGCAATCCGTTCAGCAGCGCTCCGACGACGATCACCGTCACGGCACCGTCGACTACGACGTCACAGGCCCCGGCCAACCCGACCGTGCTCCTCGGGCTGATCTTCACGACCCGGTTGCACGTCGCGAACCTGACGGCCGCGATCGCGGTCGACGCCCGCGACGCCGCGGTACTCACGATGCTGCTGAACGACCGGACGGCGCACCTCACGGCCCTGGAGGACGAGTACACCAGGCAGTTCGGGACGGCGCCGTCCGCCGACACCACGGCGCCGTCCACCACCTCCGCGCAGTCGGACGACCCCGACGAGGTCATCGGCCGGATCCGCGGCGACGCGTCCACCGCGCAGAACAAGTTCACCGACGCGCTGGCCACGGCGTCCCGCTTCCAGGCGCAGCTCTACGGCTCCATCGCCGCGTGCGTCGCGACCCATCGGATGGTGCTGGCATGAGCAGCGCATGGGGCCGGGAGAATGGCGCCGACCAGACGGACACCGGCGACACACCCCCCGGTGGCACCCTCGGCGCGGACACCATCGACGCGCTGCAGACCGCGCTGGCCGCCGAACACGCCGCCCTGTGGGCGTACGGCCTGGTGGCCGCCTACAACACCGAGGCGGCCAGCACCGTCACGACGATGGTCATCAACCACCAGGGCGCGCGGGACACCGCCGCGAACCTGATCGTGCAAGGCGGCGCGACCCCGGTCGGGCCGCACCCGGCGTACACCAGCCCGCACCCGGTCACCGACGCCGCGACCGCGGTGGACCTCGCGCTGACCATCGAATCCGACTGTGCCGACGCGTGGCGCGCGGTGATCGGCGCCACCGACGACTCGACGCTGCGCGGCACGGCACTGTCGGTACTCACCGACGCCGCGATGCGGATGGTCACCTGGCGCACGGCCGGCGGCGACACGACCGTGACGGTGCCGTTCCCGGGCGACCCGCAGATGAGCTGACGGCCGCGCCGTCAGCGCGCGATGGCCTCCCAGATCCGGGCGAGGGCCTCGCCCACGGGCACATCCGTTCGGTCGCCGCTGGCCCGGTCACGCACCTCCACGACGCCGTCCTTAAGGCCGCGCCCGACCACCACGATGGTCGGCACGCCGATCAGCTCCGCGTCGGCGAACTTCACGCCGGGAGACGCGTCGCGATCGTCGAGCATCACCTCGACGCCGGCCTCGGACAGCCCGGCGGCGATGCGCTCGGCGGCATCGCGGATGTCGTCACCCTTGCCGGCGATCACGAGGTGCACGTCGGCCGGCGCGACCTCCCGGGGCCAGACCAACCCTTTGTCGTCGTAGGTGTTCTCCGCGATCGCGGCCACCGCGCGGGACACGCCGATGCCGTAGGAACCCATGGTGACCGTGACCAGCGCGCCGTGCTCGTCCAGCACCTGCAGCCCCAGCGCGTCCGCGTATTTGCGGCCGAGCTGGAAGATGTGGCCCATCTCGATGCCACGCGCGCTCTCCAGCGGCGCGCCGCAGACCGGGCAGGCGTCGCCGTCCCGGACCTCCGCGGCCTGGATAGTGCCGTCGGCGGTGAAGTCGCGCCCCGCCACCAGGCCGATCACGTGGTGGCCGGCCGAGTCGGCGCCCGTCACCCAGGCCGTGCCGTCCGCGACGCGCGGGTCGACCAGGTAGCGGATACCCGTCGACGACGTGGATCCCAGGACGCCGGGGCCCACGTAGCCCTTGGCCAGCGCGGGGTGGGCCGCGAAGTCCGCCTCGGAGAACGGCACCACCTCGGCGGGCGACACCTGCGCCTCCAGCCGCTTCATGTCGACCTCGCGGTCACCGGGCACTCCGATCGCCAGCGGCGTCGTGGAGCCATCCGGTTGGTGCAGCACCACCAGCAGGTTCTTCAGCGTGTCGGCCGCCGTCCACGCCCGTCCGTCGGCACGCGGATGCGACGCGTTGAGCAGGTCCACCAGGGTCTCGATGGTGGGCGTGTCGGGGGTGTCCTCGACCCGGGCTGCCGGCAGCGCAGCGATCTCGTCGGGTGTCAGCGCGGCAGGCGCGGGCACCGTCACCGCCTCCACGTTCGCGGCGTAGTCGCAGGCCGTGCACCTCACGTACGTGTCCTCGCCGACCGCCGCCTCGGCCAGGAACTCCTCGGACTTGGATCCGCCCATCGCGCCGGCCATGGCGGAGACGATGGCGTACTTGAAGCCGAGCCGGTCGAAGATCCTGATGTACGCCTCGCGGTGCCGCTGGTAGGAGGCGTCCAGGCCGGCGTCGTCGATGTCGAACGAGTACGAGTCCTTCATCACGAATTCGCGGCCGCGCAGGATCCCGGCGCGTGGCCGGGCTTCGTCGCGGTATTTGGTCTGGATCTGGTACAGCGCCAGCGGGAGCTGCTTGTAGGACGAGACGATGTCCTTGACCATAAGGGTGAACATCTCCTCGTGCGTCGGCCCGAGCAGATAGTCGCCCTTCTTGCGGTCCTTGAGCCGGAACAGGTTGTCGCCGTACTCGGTCCAACGGCCGGACGCCTCGTAGGGCTCACGCGGCAGCAGCGCCGGGAAGTGCACCTCCTGCGAAATCTTGTCCATCTCCTCGCGGACGATCGCCTCGATCTTGCGGTACACACGGTAGCCGAGCGGCATCCACGAGTAGATGCCCGGCGCTGCCCGGCGGATGTAGCCGGCGCGGGTCAGCAGCCGATGGCTGGGCACCTCGGCGTCCGCCGGGTCCTCCCGCAGGGTGCGCAGGAACAGGGTGGACAGGCGTGTGATCACGTGACCGGACTCCTTAGCGACGGTGATGGTGTGGGACGCCCATGACGCCGCCCCGGGCAGCGCCTGCACCCGAAGGACGGCCCGCCATAGCTTAGTCCGGGCTGGTGCCGGGCTCGCCGCGGACCGCGCTCCGGATGCTGATGAGCGCCGTCGGTAAGCTCGGTCCCCGTGCTCGTGCTGCTGCCCCCGTCGGAGACCAAGGCGCCGGGCGGCAACGGGCCTGCGCTCGACCTGGATGCGCTGCTGTGGCCGGGACTGCGCGGCACCCGGTCGACGCTGGTGGATGCGGTGGCGGCACTGGCCGGCGATCTGCCGTCGGCCCGGGCGGCGCTCCAGGTCTCCGCCGGCAAGGATGACGATATTCGCGGCAATGCGCTCGTCCGCACCGCACCGACGCTGCCCGCACTCGACCGCTACACCGGGGTGCTCTACGACGCGCTCGAGGTGGCGTCCATGAGCCGCGCCGAGCGGTCCCGCGCCGCGAGCCGCATCATCGTGGCGTCGGCACTGTTCGGCGCGGTGCGAGCCTCCGATCGGATTCCGTCGTACCGGCTCTCGGCCGGGACGGTGCTGCCGGGGCTCGGCACCGTGGCACCGCTGTGGCGGCGGGTGGTCGAGCCGATGTTCGCCGATCTGGACGCGCCGGTGCTCGATCTGCGCTCGGGGGCGTACGCGACCTTCGGTCGGGTGCCCGGCGCTATCACGGCGCGGGTCGTGACTCGGCAGCCGGACGGGCGGCTCACGGTCGTGTCGCACTTCAACAAGGCCACCAAGGGGCGGCTGGCACGCGTGGTCGCCACGGCGCCGCGGGAGCCCTCGTCGCTCCGGTCCGTGCTGAGCCTGGCGCGCGGCGCCGGGCTCGCCGCCGAGCAGACCGGGCCGGCGTCGCTGCAAATCGTCACCTGAACCTCGACCGCCCCGCGGTCACGCACCGGGTGCCGGGCCGGCGTTGAGGCTCGTAGTAGCGTCGCACCATGAGTCTCGACCGACCTGTCTCCCCCGACCCGTACCCGCTCCTCCCCGCAGTGGCGTCATTCCAGGTGAGCTCGACGGATATCGCCGACGGAGCGCCTGTCCCGCTCACCCACGCCTACGGGCCGGGCGAGCCCGGCGGGCAGAACCGCTCGCCGCAGCTGGCCTGGTCCGGTTTCCCGGGCGACACGAAATCCTTCGTGGTGACGTGCTTCGACCCGGACGCGCCGACTCCGTCCGGTTTCTGGCACTGGCTGGCGGTGGACATTCCGGCGTCCGTGACGGAGCTGGCGACCGACGCGGGCCGCTCCGATCAGGCGCTGCCACCGGGCGCGTTCCATGTGCGCAACGACTTCGGCGACCTGCGATACGACGGCTGCGCCCCGCCGCGCGGTGACCAGGTGCACCGCTACTTCTTCGTGGTGCACGCCGTGGACGTGCCGCACCTGGACGTCGACGCCGGCACCTCGCCGGCGGCGGTCTCGTTCAACCTGGCGTTCCACACACTGGCCCGCGCCATCCTGGTCGGCACGTTCGCGCACTGACCGCACGCACCACCGGTCGCCGGCGCCGCCTAGCCTGGACGGCATGGCCCACTACGACCTCGTCATCATCGGCACCGGCTCGGGCAACTCGATCCCCGGCCCGGAATTCGACGACTGGAGCATCGCGATCGTCGAAGCCGGCACGTTCGGCGGCACCTGCCTGAACGTCGGCTGTATCCCGTCGAAGATGTTCGAGTACCCCGCGGAGATCGCCGACGCGCTCCGCGGCGCCGACGACCTCGGCGTGTACGGCGGCATCGACAAGGTCGACTGGCCGGCCATCCGCGACCGGATCTTCGGCCGGATCGACCCGATCGCCGTGTCCGGCAAGCAGTACCGCGAGGGGCCGGAGTGCCCTAACGTCACCGTCTACACCGGGACTGGCCGGTTCACCGGGCACAAGCGCATGACCGTCGTCCTGACGGACGGATCCGCCGCCGAAATCACCGCCGACCGCTTCGTGCTGGCCGCCGGCTCACGCGCCGTCGCCCCGGATATCCCGGGCCTGGACTCGGTGACGTACCACACCTCGGACAGCGTCATGCGCATCGATGCCGTGCCCGCGCGGACCTTGATCGTCGGCGGGGGCTACATCGCCGCGGAGTTCGGCCACATCTTCGCCTCGTTCGGCTCGCAGGTCACCCAGGTTGCGCGCGGCGACACGCTGCTGCGTCATCTGGACGCGGAGATCTCGCAGCGCTACACGGACGTCGCCCAGGCGCGGTACGACGTGCGTCTGGGCAGCAGGGTCACCTCGGTGACGCCGTCGGCGGGCGGGCATGACGCCGTCCTCGCGGAGGTCACCGGCCCGGACGGCCGGGCCGAGACCGTCGAGGCCGATCTGCTGCTGGTCGCCACCGGCCGCCGGCCGAACGGGGACGAACTCGGTGTCGCGGCGACCGGGGTGGAGCTCGACGCCGAGGGTTACGTGGTGGTCGACGAACACCAGCAGACCGCGGTGCCCGGGATCTGGGCGCTCGGCGACATCTGCTCGCACCACCAGCTCAAGCACGTCGCGAACCACGAGGCCAGGGTCGTGGCGCACAACCTCGCGCATCCGGACGCGCCGGTGGAGGCCGATCACCGCTTCGTCCCGGCGGCGGTGTTCACCCACCCGCAGATCGCGACCGCGGGGCTGAGCGAGCAAGAGGCGCAGGCCGGCGGGATCCCGTATGTGGCAGGCAGGCGTGACTACGGTGGCGTGGCGGCCGGCTGGGCGCGGGAGGACACCACCGGCTTCTGCAAGGTGCTGGCCGACCCGTCGACCGGGTTGCTGCTCGGGGTGCACATCATCGGGCCGGAGGCGGCCACAGTGATCCAACCGGCGCTCACCGCGATGCATTTCGGCATCCCGGCCCACGAGCTGGCGCGCGGCCAGTACTGGATCCATCCCGCCCTGCCCGAGGTGCTGGAGAACGCGCTGCTGGACCTGCCGGAGCCGCGCGGTTAGGGGATGGTGAGCACCTCGGCGCCGCTCTCGGTGACGACCAGGGTGTGCTCGAACTGGGCACTCCACGACTTGTCGCGGGTGGTGATCGTCCAGCCGTCGTCCCACCGGTCCCAGTCGATGCCGCCGAGGGTGACCATGGGCTCGATGGTGAACGTCATGCCCGGCTCCATCACGGTCGTCGCGGCCGGATCGTCGTAGTGCGGAATTACCAGGCCGGAGTGGAAATCGCGCCCGATGCCATGGCCGGTGTAGTCGCGCACCAGCCCGTAGCCGAAGCGCTTGACGTACGACTCGATGACCCGGCCGATCACGTTGATCGCGCGGCCGGGCGCCACGGCTTTGATGCCGCGACGCAGCGCTTCGGCGGTGCGCTCGATGAGCAGCCAGTGCTCCTCGGCGATGTCCCCGGCCGGGTAGGTGGCGCAGGTGTCGCCGTGCACCCCGTCGATGTAGGCGGTGACGTCGATGTTGACGATGTCGCCCTCCTCGATGACGGTCGAGTCGGGGATGCCGTGGCAGATGACCTCGTTGAGCGACGTGCAGCAGGACTTGGGGAATCCGCGGTAGCCGAGGGTCGACGGGTACGCGCCGTGGTCGCACAGGTATTCGTGCACCACCGCGTCGATGGCGTCGGTAGTCACGCCGGGCTCGATGACCTTGGCGCCCTCGGCCATGGCGCGCGCCGCGAGGCGGGAGGCGACGCGCATCTTCTCCACCGTCTCCGGCGATTGCACGTACGAGCCGCCCTCGAGTGTGGGCCGGGGCTTTCCGACGTACTCGGGGCGGGCGATGGCAGGCGGCACCTCGCGGGTGGGGCCCAGCTCGCCGGGAACCAGCGGGGCGCGGGTGACGGAATCGGGCATGGGTTCGAGCCTACGGCGGCGGTCAGTCGGCCGGCAGCGCGGCCAGCAGGGTGTGAGCAAGATCGTTCGTGCGCTTCGAGGTGTCGCCGCCCACGATGAGCGCGGAGAACGCGAGGTCGCCGCGGAAACCGACGGTCCAGGCGTGCGCGTGGATCTTCTTGTCCTGCCCGACGTACTCGGCGGTGCCGGTCTTGGCGTAGACCTCGCCGTCCGATTTCAGGACCTTCGCGGTGCCGTCGGTGACGACGGCGCGCATCATGGTGCGGATGCCCTGCTGCGCCTGCTTCGACCGCGGCGGAGCCGGGCGGTCCACGGTCGTCGCGGTGCCGCGGATCAGGGTGGGCGTCGGCATGGACCCGGTGGCGGCGGTCGCCGCCATCAGGGCCGCCGAGAACGGGGTCACCAGGTCGGTGCCCTGGCCGAAGCCGTTCTCCGCCCGGGCGAGCACGCTCTCGCCGTGCTGGATTGCGCCGGTCAGCGTGGTGATGCCCCGGATGTCGAAGTCCAGCCCGATGCCGTACTGGCTCGCCGCTTCCGGCAGTGCGTCGGCGGGCATCTGCGCCGCGAGCATGGCGAACGTGGTGTTGCAGGAGTGCGCGAAGGCCGAGGTCGCGGTGACCGTGCCCAGGGCGAACCCCTCGTTGTGGATGGCGCGGTGATCGGTGGTCCACTCGCCGGGACAGGACACGGACGTCGTCGGCGTCACCAGCCCGCGATCCAGTGCGGCGGTAGCCGTGACGATCTTGAACGTCGACCCGGGCGGGTATTGACCCATCAGCGCGATCGGCCCCTGTGCGTCGGCCGCCTCGTTCTGGGCGACCGCGAGAATCTCCCCGGTGGACGGCTGGATGGCCACGATCACCGCGGGTTCCTCGACCGTGTCGACCGCCGCCTGGGCGGCGTCCTGCACGGCCGGGTCGAGCGTGAGGGTGACCTTCGGTCCTGGCTGCGCCGGGCGCTGGTCGAGGGTGGCCAGCTCATCCCCGCTGCGGTCGACGGTGACGATCCGCCACCCCGGCGTACCGGCGGTCATCGCAGTCGCCACCGGCAGCAGGGACGGCATGACGGTCGTCGCGAACCCGGCGGTGGGCGGAAGATCGCGGACCTGTGACGGCAGGGTGACGCCGGGGAGGGAGGTGAGGGACGCTTCGACCGAGGCGAAGTCGGTTTCTCGCAGGTTGGTGACCGTGTAGCTGTCGTGCCCGGCGCCCTTCGCGTCTGCGACGCCGTCCATGATGCCGACGGCGGTCAGCGACTCGTCGAACGGACTCAGCAGCGTGGCCAGTTTCTCGGCCACGGTGGGGACGTCGGCGATCTTGTTCACCAGGAGCACCACGGAGTACACCCGCACCGGCGAGATGAGCACGGCGTCGTGACGATCCACGATGGGTCCGTCGGCGGCGGCCTCGGTGCGTACCGCCAACGACTGGCCGGGACCCAACCCGGGGTGGATGGTCTGCGGAGTGAAGTCCAGCAGCCACCGCGCGCCGGCACCTTCGCCGCGCACACTCCAGTGCCACGCCGTGTCGTAGCTCCAGGTGCCGATCTCGGGCACGGTCCAGGTCATCGTCGCCGTCACGGTGGCGGATCGGTCGGACTCGGCGACCGGATCGGTGGTGTCGATGGCCAGATCGGTGGCGCCGAGCCCTTGCGCGGCGTCGGCCAGGGCGAGGGCCGCGGCGCCGGGATCCGTGGTGAGCTGGGCCGCGTCCTGGGTGCGACCGGCCTGCCAGTCCGCGGCGAAGTCCTGCACGGTGGCGATCGGCAGCGGCGAGGTGGGCGTGCCGGGCTCCGACGCGGGGGCGGCGGTGCAGGCGCTCAGTGTCACTGTCGCAATCACCGTCGCACACCACCCGGCCAGCCACCGGCTCCACCGACTCACTGTGTCGTCATCCCCTCCCGACGAATCAGCACCGCCGTCCCCGTGCTGTGCCCGTGCTTCCGCCCACCACGCGCGGTGCCATGGGTCCGTCGATCAGTATCGCCGGTGGCCGCCGACCGCGGCGGTCGGCACGCCGGGCCCCGCCACGACGCCCGGCGCGAGCGACCGCGGATCAGAACAGCACCGAGGCGAACGTGCCGACCTGGTGGAAGCCGACCCGGGCATACGTGGCCCGAGCGGCCGAGTTGAAGCTGTTGACGTACAGGCTGGGCAGCCGACCCCACGCCTGGATGGACCGCACGACGGCGGCGGTGGCGGCGGCGGCGATGCCGCGGCCGCGGAACTCCGGGTGCACCCATACCCCTTGGATCTGACCAACCCTCCGGGTCAGCGAACCGACCTCCGCCTTGAAGACGACGGTCGCGCCGTCGAAGATCGCGAAGGCACGACCGGCGGCGATCAGGCCGGCGACCCGCGCCCGGTAGTTGCGCCCGCCGTCGCCGAGTGTCGGATCCACACCGACCTCCTCGGTGAACATGGCCACCGAAGCCGGGAAGTAGTCGTTCAGGCGGCACTGGGTCACCACGGCGACCCGGATATCCGGGGGCAGCGCCGGCGCGTCGGGGCAGACCAGCAGTGGCTGGTTGTCGCGAACGGCACGGGCCGGTCCCCACCAGGGCCGCATCCGCTCCCAGAGGGGTTCGACGTGCTGGGCTCGGCCCACGATGGACGCAGAGTGTCGTCCTTGTGCGCGGAGCGTGTCGGCGATCGCCCATAGTTCCGCGGGCTCGCCCTGCACCGGGATGAGGTTGGAGCCGGCGAAACACAGCCCGCCTCCGGCGCTGCGCCAGAACGTGCCACCGAGCCGAGCCCGGTCCATGCCGGCCACTTCGAAGCGCGCGCCGACCATACAGGTGCCCACCGGGTCACGATCCAGCGCCGCGGCGACCCACCCCGCCTGGCCCGCGCTCAGGGCGCGCACGGCGGAACTGCGCGTGTGCGTGCGCCACCCGAGAGTCACCGGCCCTGCCCCGCTTTCCTCCGACGACAATTCGCACCGTTCCCACGACGCGTCCCACGACTCGTCCCGCGGCGGTCCCGGCACCGCCCCGCAAGCCGCGGCACCGCCCGGATCAGCCGAACAGCCGCACGGGGTTGACGATATCCGCGACCGCCGTCAGCAGCGAGAGCGCGACGAAACCGAGCACCACGACATACGCCACCGGCATCAGAGCGGCCACGTCGAATTCGCGCGGCCGGGAACGTTTGCGCAGCGCGGCC
Organism: Nakamurella lactea; assembly: GCA_044463185.1. Taxonomy (GTDB): domain Bacteria; phylum Actinomycetota; class Actinomycetes; order Mycobacteriales; family Nakamurellaceae; genus Nakamurella; species Nakamurella lactea_A. Next base: position 12,524 of record JBIQMQ010000006.1, read on the forward strand.
CAGCCGCGGCGCACCCAGTCGATCGCCGCCCCGAGCACATGCCCGCCGTCCAACGGCAACAGGGGCAGCAGATTCAGCAGGAACAGGCTCATATTGAACCCGGCCAGCAGGTTCAGCACCCAGAGCACCTTGGCCTCGACCGGCATCGGCTGGGCGAGGATCTCACCGCCGATGCGCCCCGCACCGATGATGCCCATCGGGCGGTCCGGCTCGCTCTGCGTGGGGTGCACGATGGCGTTCCAGACGGCGGGAATGCGTTGCGGTATGCGCATGACGGCGGCGCTCGCCTGCGCCACGAAATCGCCGGTGCGGACGAACGCGGACCCGATTCCCTGCGGCACGAACTCCTCCGCGGGGCTCACCCCCAGAAATCCGATGACGGCGGATCCGGTGAGATTGCCCGCGTCGTCGTACCGCGGCCGCTCGGTCGCGACGACGGGCACCGCCGCGGTATGCACGGTGCCGGCGCGCTCGTAGCGAAGCTCCACGGTGCGACCACCCGACGCGGCGATCGCCTGCTGCACCTGCGGCCAGGTCTCGATCGGCACGTCGTCGATGGACACGATGCGGTCCCCGGGCTGCAGCCCCGCTGCCGCGGCGGGCGTGGCCGGGTCCCCCGGCAGGCAGTCGGTGCGCTGTTCCTGTCCCCCGGCGGCGGCCGGCACCACGCAGGCACTCACGTCGCTGATCGTGGTGCTGGCCGTGGGGATGCCGACAGCCATCAGGGCGATCGCGAACAGCACGATGGCGAAGATCAGATTCTGGGCCGGCCCGGCGACCATGACGATGATCCGTTTGACGGGATGCAGCTGATAGAACTGGCGGCCCTCGTCGCCGTCGGTGACCAGCGCCCGGTCCCCAGCGCGGGCCTGCTCACGAATCTGTCGCGCGATGCCCAGCGGGCTCGCCGCGGTCGTGTTGAACCGGGCGCGCCCGTCCTTGGCCGGCGGCACCATCCCCACCATCCGGATGTAGCCGCCCAGCGGAATGGCTTTGATGCCGTACTCGGTCTCGCCCCGCCGTCGGGACCAAATAGTCCTGCCGAAGCCGATCATGTACTGCGTCACGCGCACGCCGAAGAGCTTCGCGAACACCAGATGCCCGGCCTCGTGCCAGGCGATCGACATGATCAGCGCCACTGCGAAGACCAACACGCCGAGCGCGTACCACAGGGCCGTCATGCCGTCACCGCCATTCCGAAAACGCGCAGCAGAGGCCATCGCCGCAAGTCACAGGCCTCCAGGGTCCCGTCGAGGCATCGCACTCCACCATTGTTCCGCACCGACAGCCGCCGCGGCGCGCCAAACGTCTACGATGCCCGGTTTGCGACAAAGCGAGACCGGCCAGACATACTGGCGGGATGGGAAGCGGCAGCCGGCGCAGCGCGCGATGGTTTATCGCCGTGCTGACCAGCGCGCTTGTGGCGTCGGCGGTGGTCGTGTACGCCCTGGTGCGCATCACCGCGCCCGGTAGCGACGGCTCCGACATCACCTCCGTCACATCGTCGTCGACGCACGCTCCGCAGCCGACCGGCTCGAAACACGTCGAGCCGGACGGCACCGACGACTCGGACTCGGTGGCTCCGCCGTCGTCCTCGGCAGGCCCGCAGACCGCCGCGACCTCGTCCCGGAGCTTCACCGCTACGCAGGCCGTGCCGTCCGCCACCGTGTCCGCGTTGCCCCGATCGGATGTCGTCCTGCCCGCTGCCTGGTCCGGTGTGGCCAAGGTGACGGTGTCCGTACTGGGTGGGTGCGCGTCGGAAGCCTCGTCCGTCTACGCCGACCTCCCGGCCGACCTCGCGTTGGATCTGGTGCAGAACGAGGCAAGCGCCGCCCAGGTCGCGGTGCCGGACGGCACCCGGCCCGACGACGTGACGCTCACCGTCGGCGTGAATTCCAGCGGCGTGCCGTCGCTGGCGCTCTACTCCTCGCAGATCGACGAACAGGGCGCGTGGCGGCGGTTCTGGGAGCTCACCCTGACCGGGGACGAGGACCGTACCCGCATCCGGGGCGTGCTGCGGGCGCAGCCGGTCGACGGCAGCCCGCCGAACGTGATGGTGGACGCGGAGACGTCGCTGCAGCGGTGCGAGTCGCTGGGCACGGTGTCGTTGCCGCGCGCCCTGGCCGACGGCGCCACTCTGGAGGGCTGGGTCTCGAACACGAGCGCCTCCCTCACGGTGCGGGCCACGACGACGGACGGCAAGCGCACGGTGACGGCCGAGATCGAAGCGACACGGCACGGCTGAACCACCGTGCCGCCGGTCGCCGCGGGTCGGCTCGCCCGCGGCCGCGCAGGCGTGACAAGATGAAGTCAACGCTTCGCGACAGCAGAGCGACCGCGTACAACGCGGCGCAGAGCAACAGTGCAGAACGATTTGTGAAGAACTAGGAGACGACCGTGTCACAGACTTCGCTGCAGCAGCATTCGGCGGACGCCGGTGTCGCGGTGCCCGAATCCGCCGCGCACCCGGTGGTCCGCTACAACCCCGACGCGCCCAGCGAGGAGTGGGGCTGGCACGGGTCGTGGCGGGAGTTCGCGCCGCGCGGCAGCACCATCCTGCTCAGCCTCGGCGTGATCCTGCTGTTCCTGCAGAACTTCACGGTGCACGTGTCCCGGGTGGAGGATTTCTACTTCAACGGCATCGCCCTGATCGGGGCGCTGTGGATCGTGCATCGGGTGCGCTCCGGTCGGCGGATGCGCCGCGCAGCGGAAGCGCCCCGGCACGCCGCGGAGTAGCACCATCGCGGCCGCGTAGCGCCGAATCGCCCGGTCGCCGGGCACGTCACCGCTCGGCAGCTGCCAACTGACCGCAGGCGGCCGCGATCTCTTGCCCGCGTGTGTCCCGCACCGTGCAGGCGACGCCCTGCGCGCGGACCCGACGGACGAACTCGTCCTGCACCGGCCGCGGCGAGGCATCCCACTTGCTGCCCGGGGTCGGGTTGAGCGGGATCAAATTCACGTGCACCAACGGCCCGAGCTCGCGGTGCAGCAGCTCGCCGAGCAGGTCGGCCCGCCACGGTTGATCGTTGATGTCCCGGATCAACGCATATTCGATAGACACGCGCCGACCGGTGGTCTTCGCATAGTTCCGCGCCGCTGCCAGCACTTCGGATACCTTCCACCGGTTGTTCACCGGCACCAGAGTGTCGCGTAGTTCGTCGTCCGGGGTATGCAGCGACACCGCCAGGCGCACCTGCAGCCCCTCCCGGGTGAGCTTCTCGATGCCCGGCACCAGTCCCACCGTCGACACCGTGATGGAGCGCGCCGAGATGCCGAATCCGTGCGGCTCCGGCGCGGTGATCAGCCGCACGGCCTGGAGCACCCGTTTGTAATTGGCCAGCGGCTCGCCCATGCCCATGAACACGATGTTCGACAGTCGCCCAGGTTCGCCAAGCGCTCCGTCCCGCGCCGCTGCGGCTGCCAACCGCACCTGCTCGACGATCTCCGCGGTGGACAGGTTGCGCTTCAACCCGCCCTGTCCGGTCGCGCAGAACGGGCACGCCATCCCGCAGCCGGCCTGCGACGACACGCACAGCGTGATGCGGTCCGGGTAGCGCATCAGCACCGACTCGATCAGCGTGCCGTCGTGCGCGCGCCACAGCGTCTTGCGGGTGTCGCCGTCGTCGCAGCTCACCGAACGGACCTCGGTGAGCAGGCGCGGCAGCAGGGTTTCCACGAATCCGTCCCGGCTGCCAGCCGGAAGATCCGTCATCTCCGCGGCGTCGCGCGTCAACCCGCCGAAGTAGTGCCGTGCGAGCTGGTCCGCCCGGAAGGCGGGCTGCCCGGCGGCGATGACCGCTTCGCGGCGGGCTGCGTCATCCATGTCGGCCAGGTGGCTCGGCGGCATACCGCGACGCGGTGCGGCGAAGACCAGGGGCAGCGATGTCACGGATTCCGTCATAACCGCACCATTGTCTCACGCTGCCGCGCCCGCACCTGCGGTCGAGAATCGGTGGGGCCGCGTATCGGGTATGACGCCGCCCGCGCGCCTGCGGCGCGTCAGGCCAGGCCGAGCGACTTCATCCGCTCGCCGTGGGCCAGTTGCAACCGGCGCACCAGGGCGCCGATGCCGGCGAGGTCGCCCGACCCGCGCACGATCAGCGCAGCGAGCTCCGGGCGATCGGCGACGACGTTCTGCGCCTGGGTGATGGCCTCGCCGAGCAGGCGCCGGCCCCACAGCGCGAGCGGACCGGCCAGCTTCGCGTCGGCCTGGCAGGCCCTGCGCACCTCGCGGACGGCGAACGCCGAGTGACCGGTGTCGTCCAGCACGCTGAACACGAGCTGCCGAGTCACCGGGTCGAGCCATTCGGCGATCTCGCGGTAGAAGTCTGCCGCGAGCCCGTCCCCCACGTGCGCCTTGACCAGCGATTCCAGCCACGAATGCGGAGCGGTCGAATCGTGGAACGCGTTGAACGCAGCGATGAACGGCATCATCGCGTCCTCCACGGCGACGCCCAGCTCGGCGAGCCGGTCGGCGAGCGCCGTGAAGTGCGTGAGTTCCGCCGCCGCCATCTTCGACAGCTGCACCCGACCCGACAATGTCGGCGCGTAGCGGGCATCGGACGACATCCGGTCGAACGCCGACAGCTCCCCGTAGGCCAGCACGCCCAGCAGGTCGATCACCGCCCGCGAATCGGGCGCGGGAGCCTCGGCCGCCGCCTCCTCGACCATGTTCCTGCCTCCCGACGACGTCGCCGCCGCGCACCGCGCTGCGCGGCACGGCCCATCCGCGGCCGCACACAGCGAGCCTACTAACGGCGGCGTGCGACGCGACGACGTGCCACAGAACGGCGCGTGATCAGCGCCGACGCTCCCCCCGCGGTACACTGGAGCGTGAAGCGCCGCGACCGTGCGGCGCGTCAACGATATGTGCGTGCGTCAACGACGCGCTTGCGGCCCCTCGTCGGCCCGAGCGGAGTCAGTCGAGACACCTTCAGGGCCGCAGCCGATGCGTGCCGTTTCCGGTTGCTCACGCGAACGTGCGCGAACGACGGAAAGGCATGTAGCCACCCATGGACAACTCGGAACACGACGCTGCCGTAAACCCGGTAGCCGACGCTACCCCGGCGACCACCGACACCCCCACCTTCGCCGAACTGGGCGTCGATCCGCGCATCGCGGAGGCCCTGGCGGACGGCGGGATCACACACACCTTCGCCATCCAGGAGCTCACCCTGCCGGTCGCGCTGGGCGGCCACGACCTGATCGGCCAGGCCCGCACCGGCATGGGCAAAACCCTGGGCTTCGGGGTGCCGCTGTTGCACCGGCTCGCCCGTCAGTCGGCCGAGCAGGTCCCGTCCGGCGGTGACCTGCCCGCCGGCCGTGCGCCGCGCGCCCTGGTCATGGTGCCGACCCGCGAACTGTGCGTGCAGGTGACCCGCGACCTGGCCGCTGCCGCGAAGAAGCTGCGGCTCGTCGTCAGCTCCGTGTACGGCGGGCGGGCCTACGAACCGCAGATCGCAGCCCTGTCGGCCGGGGTCGACGTGATCGTCGGAACGCCCGGGCGTCTGCTGGACCTGGCCAATCAGGGCCACCTGGTGCTCGGCGCGATCGGCGTGCTGGTGCTCGACGAGGCGGACGAGATGCTCGACCTCGGCTTCCTGCCCGACATCGAGCGGGTGCTGGGCATGGTCCCGGACGCACGTCAGACGATGCTGTTCTCGGCGACCATGCCCGGGCCGATCATCAAGCTTGCCCGCACTTTCATGATGCAGCCGATGCACATCCGGGCCGAGATGCCGGCCGACAGCATCATCCACCGCACCACGCAGCAGTTCGTCTACCGCGCCCACGCCCTGGACAAGGTCGAGATGCTCGCGCGGGTGCTGCAGGCGCGCGAACGCGGCCTGACGATGGTCTTCACCCGCACCAAGCGGACCGCGGCCAAGGTAGCCGACGAGCTCACCGAACGCGGGTTCGCCGCGGCCGCGGTGCACGGTGACCTGGGGCAGGGCGCCCGCGAACGCGCGCTGCGCGCATTCCGCACCGGCAAGGTGGATGTCCTGGTGGCGACGGATGTCGCGGCACGCGGCATCGACGTGGACGGCGTCAGCCACGTGGTCAACTACCAGTGCCCGGAGGACGAGAAGACCTACGTGCACCGCATCGGCCGCACCGGCCGGGCCGGCCACAGCGGCGTCGCCGTCAGCTTCATCGACTGGGACGACATCCCGCGGTGGAAGCTCATCAACGCCGCCCTCGGACTCGACTTCGACGAGCCCGTCGAAACCTATTCGTCGTCACCGCACCTGCGCACCGACCTGGACATCCCCGACGAGGCGACCGGGACGCTGCCCACCTCGGAGCGCACCCGCGCCGGGCTCTCCGCCGAGAAGCTCGAGGACCTGGGCGAAACCGGGCGGGGACACGGCGCGAAACGCGGATCGCGAGGTCCGGCCCGCCGCCGCCCCGACCCCAGTCAGTCCAGTGGCGACCATCCCGCGCAGGCTCCGCGCCGCCAGCATCAGGCCGCGTCCGGCACCGCCACCGACGCGCCCGCCGAACGGACGCGTGGCGCGGCCAAGCCGCGGCGTCGCCGGCGGCGGACCCGCGGCGGCGCGTCCGCCGGCCCGTCAGCCGCACAAGCGGGCTGACCCGCCAGTACGCTAGTCGCTGTGACCCAGCCCAGATCCGCCCGCAGGCGCACGGATGTCCTGATCGCCGCGGTGATCGTGCTCGGGCTGGCCGTCGCCGCGGCGGTGCTGTATGTGGGCAGCGACGTTCGGGCGACGACCCTGGACACCGCGGCGCCCGAGTCGGTGCCGACCACCCCCGCCGACGCGGCCGACGTGCCTTCGGTGCTGCAGCAGACCTGGACGCTGACGACGGATTCGCGGTACGGCGCCGTCGTCACGCCGTACGGGACGGTGGCCACCGCGACCGATCACTCCGTCGACGGATACGACGCCACGAGCGGCGACCCGCTGTGGAGCTACAGCCGGTCCAACCGCCAGCTCTGCGCCCTCGGCTCCGGTGACCAAACAGCCGACGCCCTCGACTCGTGGACCGGCGTGCACGGCGTGATGACGCTGTTCGCCAAGAACGGATACTGCTCCCAGGTGACGCTGCTGAACCCGTCCACCGGCGACCGCCTCTACCAGCGGACCAGCCCCAACCCGGATCCGGGCCAGCTCTTCTTCGGCAGCCCCTATGTGGGATGGCTGGGCAGCGACTACCTGGAACTGTGGCGACACGACCTGGTGGCGACCATCCGCTACGGCAACCAGCCGAATCCCGTCAACTCGTCCGGCCCGCACACCGGCTGCACGTTCTCGGACGCCGCGGTGACGGCCGACCAGCTCGCCACCATCGAACACTGCGGCTCGACGACCAACCTGGTGCTCAACTGGCCCACCCCGTCCGACGCTCCGGACAAGGACGACAAGGGCTGGGACGCCAACCACTCCGAGCCCAAGGCCACCATCCCATTGGACGCCGACGACGCCGCGATCCTCTCGGTGACGGCCGATCGTGTCGCGGTTCTGGTCGGCGCCGAGGAGCCGTCCATCGTCGTGTACGACACGACCGGCGAGGAGGTGTCCAGAACACCCGTCGACGTCGACGCCGCGGCCATCGCGGCGACAGCGCGCTCCGGCGTCACGCCCGCCGTGACGCACCAGGGCAAGCGGTACGCGCTGGTGGGAGACACCCTGTTCGCGCTCTCCACGGTGACGGACACGGTGCCCGCGCCGCCACCCGACGAGACCGCCGACGCCGACGAGCCCGGCGCGGCCGACGAGGCGCCCGCGGAAGGCACCCAGGGCACGACGGGAGACGACACCGACGCTCCGGCGACGGTGACCGTTCAGACACCAGTGTTGGACTGGTCCATGCCCGGTGCACTGGGACTCCCGGCCGCGGTGGCCGGCAGGGTCCTGGTGCCTACGGCTGAGGGCCTCGTGGTGCGCGACACCGCCGCCGGGCGGGTGGGTGAGACGATCCCGGTCGACCGGGACGGCTACACCGGGCGGGTCGACGCCACCGCCGTGGGACCGATGATCGTCGAAGTACGCGGCGCCACGGTCGTCGGCCTGGCGCCGCCCGCCTAGCAGCGGCAGACGCCGAGACGGTGCCCTGGCGCCACCAGGCACTGCTCTAGCGCCACCAGGCCAGCCACAGCACGGCGCCCGTCATCAGCACCACGGCCGTCGCCGCCCACACCCGCGCCGCCCGGCCCATCCGCGGCCGCGCCCACACGCCCAGCTCCCCCACCGCACCGACGCCCACGTGGGCCAACGCCCGCCACCAGGTCGGGCCGGCGGCTGCCGACATCCCGGTCCCCGGCGCCACCTCCGGCGCGATGAGCTGCAGGACGACCAGACCCAGCCCGATCAGCAGCAGCCCCGCGGAGGCGAGCCCGGCCAGGGCTTCCAGGAATCGACCGGCGCCGGGCAGGCGCGGCTGCAGCGGCGGCTCCGGCACATCGGACGGCACGGCAGGCAACGGAACGGTATCCATCGGCGGCTACGCCACCGGGCCCAGCACGGGGGTCGCGCCGCTCGACGCGGCCACGATCGCCGCGAGCTGCTCCGGCTCGGTCGTCTCCTGGCCGAGTCGCAGCGTCTTGTTCAGACCGTGATAATCCGAGGACCCCGTCATGACCAACCCGTACCGGCGGCTGATGCGCCGCAGGTCGGCCCGCGCCGCGGCGTCATGATCCGGGTGGTCCACCTCGATGCCCGCCAGGCCGGCGTCCACGGCATCCTTGAAGAACGCGTCATCGGTGATGGCCACCGCGCCGCGGGACCGCGAATGCGCGATCACCGGCACGCCCCCGGCCTCGCGCACCAACGCGACGGCCTCCGCCAGCGGAGTGTCGGCCTTCGACACGTAGTACGGGCCGCGGGGTGACAGGTAGCTAGTGAACGCGTCGGTCACGGAGTCGACCAGCCCCCGCGCCATCAGTGCCCTGCCGATGTGCGGCCGGCCCACCGGTGCGTCCCCCGCGATCTCCAACACCTCGTCCGCCGAGATCGGCAGGCCCGCGGCGACCATCCGCTGCACCATGGCAAGGCCCCGCTCCAGCCGATCGGATCTGAGCCGGCTGAGCTCCGCGGCGATCCCGGGCGAGGACGGGTCGAACAGGTAGGCCAGCAGATGAATGGAGAACCGCCGGCCGGCCACCACGACGTGCGTGGACAACTCGGTGCCGCGCACCAACGCCAACCCGTTCGGACGCTGCGCCTCGGCCGCAGCCCAGCCGTCGGTCGTGTCGTGGTCCACGATGCCCAACGTGGTGACGCCGGCCTCCAGGGCCAATGCCATGGCCTGAGCCGGGCTGTCGGTGCCGTCCGAGAAGTCGGTGTGCGCGTGCAGATCGATCGCCATCGGTGCCGGCGCTACGAGACCGGGTGGCTCATCTGCATCTGCGCGAGCAGGCTGCGCGCCTGCTCGGCGGTGCGCGGCTCACACAGCACGTCGTACCGCCGGGCCACCACCTGCGACGCCGACGTGAAGTCACGGCGGCCCTTCGTCATGCGGTAACCGACCAGCCCCATGATCGCGCCGAACACTGCGCCGACCGCGACGGTGAACACGATCAGCGCCAACAGCGATTTCGCCTCGGAGAACAGTGTCATCACCAGGCCGAAGAACAACCCCATCCACGCCCCGGATGCGGCGCCGGCGGCGGCCAGTTTCCGAGCCGTCAGCTTGCCGGTCACCCGTTCCACCAACTGCAGGTCGGAACCGACGATCGTAACGTCCTGGACGGCGAAATCGTGCTGGCCCAGGTATTCGACGGCCGCGGCGGCCTGCGCGTAGGTCGGGTAGGCGGCGACGGCGAATCCGGTCGGCGGGGTCGGCATGGACATTCCCGTGCCCTGGGCGCGGAAACCCAGCGGTGACGACATGGCGATTCGTCCTTCCGGTTCGGCAAGCGGCCTTTCCCCTCCATGGTGTCACAGCACCACGTGCCCGGTGCCACAGCCACGCTCGCTGCCGGCACCGGCCGCTCACCCGTAGGCTGAGGTGGGCGACGGGGGTTCGTGCCCTACCCCGCACCGAGACGAAGCATTCGAGGAACAAGTCGATGGCAGCCAGCGAAGAAGATGTCCGGGCCGCACTGGCCAAGGTGAAGGATCCGGAGATCCGGCGTCCGATCACCGATCTCGACATGGTGGACCGCGTCGAGGTGGAGCCGTCCGGGCTGGTGAGGCTCACCATTCTGCTGACCACCGCGGGTTGCCCGTTGAAGGACACCATCAGCAAGGACGTGACGGCGGCCGTCCGCGCCGTGGACGGCGTCACCGACGTCGAGCTGACCCTGGGCCATATGAGCGACGACCAGCGCACCGCCCTCAAGACCCGGCTGCGCGGCGGCAGCCTGATCGACATCCCGTTCGCGCACCGCGATTCCACCACGAAGGTCATCGCGGTCGCCTCCGGCAAGGGCGGCGTCGGCAAGTCCACCGTGACTGTGAACCTGGCCGCGGCGATGGCCGCCCAGGGGTACTCCGTCGGGCTGCTCGACGCCGACGTCTACGGATTCTCGGTCCCGCGGATGATGGGCATCACCCAGCGGCCCACCCGCCTGGACGACATGATCCTGCCGCCGGTGGCGTTCGACGTGAAGGTGATCTCCGTCGGCATGTTCGTGCAGAACAACGCGGCGGTGGTGTGGCGCGGGCCGATGCTGCACCGCGCTCTGGAACAGTTCCTGGGCGAGGTGTTCTGGGGCGACCTCGACGTGCTGCTGCTGGACCTGCCGCCCGGCACCGGCGACATCGCCATCTCGTCGGCTCAACTGGTGCCGTCGACGGAGCTGGTCGTGGTGACCACGCCGCAGACCGCGGCCCACGAGGTCGCGGAACGCGCCGGGTCGATCGCCATCCAGACCCGGCAGAAGGTGCTCGGCGTGGTGGAGAACATGTCGCCGATGACGCTGCCGGACGGCACGGTGCTGGAGATGTTCGGCTCCGGCGGGGGCGAGCAGCTCGCCGAGACGCTGACCCAGCAGACCGGAACGTCGGTGCCGCTGCTCGGCCAGGTGCCGCTGGACGTAGCGGTGCGGCAGGCCGGCGATGACGGAACGCCGCTGGTGCTCGCGCAGCCGGACTCCCCCGCAGGCCGGGTGCTGCGCGATATTGCGGCGAAGCTGGCCGGAAAGCCTCTGCCGCTGGCCGGCAGGCGCATACCGCTATCGGTCGCGTGACCCGTGCTGTCGGTCGCGTAATCAGTTAGGTGACGTCGCTCCGTTAGGTGACGTCGCCCCACTGCCCGGCGGGAGTCGATGAGGGCGACGGTGCCGCGGCCTCGGCTCTGGCCGGGTCGGACGGAGGCGGCACGGTCGGGGTTTCTGGCGTCGCGGCAACGGCCGGCGGAGTCTCGGCCGCTGCAGAACTCGCAGCCGCGGCCGAATCGGGCCCTTCGCCGTTCAGCCCCAGGAAGCCGCTGATGCCGCCGGAGAACTCGCTGCCCAACAGGTTCTTGCCGACCATCCGTCGCGGGTCCAGTTCGCGCAGCTGCCGGAGCTCTTGAATTTCCTTGAGCGACTGCAGCTCGGCGATCTGCCGCCGCAGCTCGTCCAGTTCCGGCCCGAGTTGCGACCGCATCTCGGACTGCGCTCCTGCGGCGAACGACCGCACCTTGCGCAGCGAGTCCATCAGCCACTTGATCGCGGTGGGGATGCGCTCCGGGCCCAGCAGGAACAACGCCGCGAGAAGGATCAGGATGATCTGATCCCAGGACAGACCGAACAACGGCTGCCTCCTCGCGTCCGGTGCCGATGGCCGACCCCAGCCTACCGGCGGGAGGCGCTATTCAGCGGCCAGGGTGACCTCGACGGTCATGCGTTTGCCGTCCCGCATCACGGTGACCGGAACGGTGTCCCCGACGACATGGTGTCTGATCGCCACGACCATCTCGTCGGCGCTGCGCACCGTGCGGGACCCGATCGCGACGATCACGTCGGCCTCCGCGATACCCGCACGAGCCGCCGGTCCGCCGTCGGCGACGTTCTGCACCTGTGCCCCGTCCACCACGCCGTCGGTGGCGGACCGGGCGTTCACGCCGATCGTCGGGTGGGTCACCGTGCCGTGCGCGATCAATACGTCGGCCACCGACCGCGCATCGTTGATCGGCATCGCGAAGCCCAGACCGATCGACCCGCCGGACGCAGGGTCGCTGGCGAGCGTCCGGATCGCGGTGTTGATACCCACCACCGCCCCGCCGGCGTCGATCAGCGGACCACCGGAGTTGCCGGGGTTCACGGCCGCGTCGGTCTGGATGGCGTCGATCACCGCATCGTCGTCGGTGCCGGCCGCGCCCAACCGCACCGGCCGGTGCAGCGCCGAGACGATCCCGGAGGTGACCGTGCCACTCAGACCCAGCGGCGAGCCCACGGCAATCACGCTGTCCCCCACCAGCAAGGATTCCGAGTCGCCCAAATCGGCGACGGTCAGGCCCTGCACTCCGTCGACCTTGACCACGGCGAGGTCGGTGGCCGGATCGCTGCCGGCCACCCGGCCGGGGTGCCGGGTACCGTCGTTGAACACGACCGTCAGTCCGGCGGTCGCGTCGGCGGCCAGCGTGACCACGTGGTGGTTCGTGAGGATGTAGCCGTTGGCGTCGACCACGATGCCAGAGCCGGTTTCGCCGCCAGCCCCGATGCGCACCTCGATGGACACCACGGCGGGCAGCACCCGCGACGCGATCTCCGCGACCGAGCCGGGCGCCCGTGACACGGCCAGCTGCGCGGTCGCCAGCGTCGCCGACGGGTCCGCCGTGTGCACCACCGTGCGCGACCCCAGCAGCACGCCCGCCACTGCCCCGCCCGCGCCGATGACCAGCGCGATCAGCGTCATCGCGACGAGAGAACCGATCGTGAGGCGCCGCTGGAACAGGGCTTCGCGCAACGTGAACCGCTCGTTGGGCCGTTGCTGCACCACCGGCGGGGGTTCGGCGTCGAGAGCCGGCTGGCCGAGCACCGCGTCCGCCGCCGGATCGCGCCAGGGACTGTGCGGCTCCCGGGCGGAGAGCACCTCGGGTACGCCGGGCGGACGCTGCAGCGACTCGGTCCCGCCCGTCGGCCTGCCGAACGCCTCCGCGACTTCGGGAGGAACCGCCGGACGCCCCGCTGCCGGCCCTACCGGCCCTGCGGTTTCCTCGGCTCCCGCGATGCCGGCAGGGCCACCGGTATCGACAGCAGGGACGCCATCAGCGTCGTCGGGATCGAGGGGCACGGTGCCGAGCGTAGCTGCCGGCGCGCCGTTTCCTGCTCGTCGACCTCACGCGCACAGTCGGGGCATCGGGCGACATGCGCGGCGGCGCGGCTGAACGCGGTCAGACCCAGCTCACCGTCCGAGAACGCTACGACGGCGTCCAAGCCCAGATGATCAGCGAACAGCTGCGAGGACAGTGGTGAGGGCAGCGTCATCCCACTCACACCCACTCACCCGCCGCGGCACGCGCCGCGCGTCGAGCGTCGAAGGCGACCCGTAGATGACGCCGCCCTCGGTGAATCCGCGACCGGACAGTACCGACCTTCACGCCGAGAACCTCGCTGATCTCGTCGTACGTCAAGCCCTCCACATCGCACAGCACCACCGCGGCGCGGAACTCCGGAGCAAGATCGTCCAGTGCCGCCTGCAGGTCGGGGTCGAGCTCCGCGTCCTGCAGGGTCTGTTCCGGTGTCGGCTCGTTCGAGGCGGTCTGCGCCGCGTCCTCACCGATCGGGTTGATGCGCACCCGCGATCGGCGGCGCACCATGTCGAGGAACACGTTGGTCGTGATCCGGTGCAGCCAGCCGGTGAACGAACCCGGTTCGTAGCGGTCCAGGGACTTGAACACGCGGATGAACACTTCCTGCGTGATGTCCTCTGCATCGTGCTTGTTGCCCGACAGGCGGAACGCGAGCTTGTACACGCGATCGCCATAGGTACGGACGATCTCGTCCCAGCTCATCGCGCTCGCGGCATGACTGGTGTCCGGGTGCATGCGGTGCCCTTCCGTCGCTTGACTACTGTAACGATCGGCGGGCCGCCGATGTTCCCGAAACTGTGGCCGAAATGTGGCGGCGCCGGTTGCCGCGTGGATGTCCACGAATGCCGAGCCGGCACCGGGTAACGTCACCGGCGTGAGTACTTCCCACCCGTACGCCGAACTGTTCATCAGCGAGAACGACCACGCCGCTGCGGCACGCGACCGCGCCGCCGACATGGGGTGCGACCCGGTGAGCGTCGGAGCCGGCGCGATGCTGGCCTTCCTTGCGGCCAGCGTCGCCGCGAGAAGCGTCGTGGAGATCGGTACCGGCACCGGCGTCTCCGGGCTGCACCTGTTCGACGGCATGGCCCCCGGAGGCATCCTCACCTCGATCGACATCGAATCCGAATACCAGCGTGTCGCGAAGCAGTCGTTCGCCGACGCGGGAATAGCATCCACACGCGCGCGACTCATCAACGGCCGCGCGTTGGACGTGCTGCCGCGGCTCACCGACGGAGGCTACGACCTGGCGCTGATCGACGGGGCGCCCAACGAGTACCCGGAGTATCTGCCCGAGGCGCTGCGTCTGCTGCGTACCGGTGGCATCGTGGTGCTCGCACACGCGCTGCACGACGGCGCCGTCACCGATCCGACGCAACGCGACCCGGAGACGCGGGCCGTCCGCGACGCCGGGCGGGCGATCCGGGAGGACGAGTCGCTCACCGCCGTCCTGATCCCGCTCGGCGACGGGCTGATCGCCGCGGTGAAACGCAGCTAGTCCAGCCGCTCCGCGGCGGGCTGCGTCATACTCGCAGGTCAGAGCTACGTGATACTCGCAGCTTACACGCGCGGCGACACCCGGGACGCGCGGTCTTCCACCTGGGGCTCACACCTCGACGGTGACGCCCTTGCCGACCACGGTGATGCCCGACTCGGTGACGTTGAATCGCGCCCCGTCGATCTCCGGATCCACGCCGATCCGGGCTCCGGGCGGCACGACGACGTGCTTGTCCAGGATCGCGTTGCGCACCACGGCGCCGCTACCGATGTCGGTCCCGGCCATCACCACCGATCCGCTGACCGACGCCCCGGAGTGGATGCGCACATTGCTGGCGATCACGGACCGCTCCACGTTGCAGCCGGACAGGATGCTGCCCGCGCCGATCATGGACTCCCGCGCGGAGCCGTTCTGCACGAACTTGGCCGGCGGCAGCGGCGGCAGTTGGGTGTGGATCGGCCATTCCGAGTTGTACAGGTTGAAGATCGGGTGCACCGAGATCAAATCCATGTGCGCGTCGTAGTACGAGTCGATGGTGCCCACGTCGCGCCAATACCCGCGGTCCCGATCGGTGGCTCCGGGCACCTTGTTGCGGTCGAAGTCGTAGACGTTGGCGGTGCCCTTCTCGACGAACATGGGGATGATCGAGCCGCCCATGTCGTGCACTGACGAGGTATCGGCGGCGTCTGCGCGCAGCGCGTCGACCAGCGCGGACGTGGTGAACACGTAGTTGCCCATCGACGCGTAGGCGACATCCGGGTTGTCCGGCACGGCCGGCGGGTCGCCGGGCTTCTCCAGGAAGCCGGCGATGCGGTGGCCATCGGCGGCCGTCTGGATCACGCCGAACGCGGTCGCCTCGGCCCGCGGGACCCGGATGCCGGCGACCGTCGCTTCCGCGCCGGACTCGATGTGGTCGGCGATCATCTGCGCCGGATCCATCCGGTAGACGTGGTCGGCGCCGAACACCACGAGGTAGTCCGGGTTCTCGTCGTTCACCAGGTTCAGCGACTGGTAGATGGCGTCGGCGCTGCCGGTGTACCAGCGCGGGCCGAGCCGCTGCTGGGCCGGCACCGGAGTGACGTAGTTGCCGAGCATGGTGCTCATCCGCCAGGTGGTGGAGATGTGCTTGTCCAGTGAGTGCGACTTGTACTGCGTCAGCACGCAGATCTTGAGCAGGTCGGCGTTCACCAGGTTCGACAGCACGAAGTCGATCAGCCGGAAATTACCCCCGAACGGCACCGCGGGCTTGGCCCTATCGGCCGTCAGCGGCCACAGCCGCTTCCCCTCGCCGCCAGCGAGCACGATGCCCAGAATCTTCGCTCTACCCACCATATGCTGACCCTAGTGCCCGGTGCGCCCGGCCGCGGTACGCGGTCGTCACGTGTGTCGCTGGGGCCGATACGCTCGGGCCCATGCGCACCGCGATCCTCACCCGAGAGTTCCCGCCCGACGTCTACGGCGGGGCCGGTGTGCACGTCGAGTACCTCGTGCGGGAGCTGCGGCGACTGATCGACGTCGAGGTGCACGCGTTCGGCGCCGACAAGCCGGGCGCGGCGGGCCACGAGCCGATCCCCGCTCTGGCCGAGGTCAATGCCACGCTGGGGACGTTGGGCGTCGATTTGGATATGGCGGCAGCGCTCGCCCGCGACGGCGGCCCGTCGGTGGACCTGGTGCATTCGCACACCTGGTACGCGAACATGGCCGGGCATTGGGCGAAACTGCTGTACGGCATTCCGCACGTGGTCACGGCCCACTCGTTGGAACCCCGCCGGCCGTGGAAGGCCGAGCAGCTCGGCGGCGGCTACCGCCTGTCGTCCTGGGCGGAGCGGACGGCGCTTCTTGCCGCCGATGCCATAATCGGTGTCTCGGACGGGATGGCCGCCGACATCCTGGCCTGCTACCCCGACCTGGATCCCGCCCGGGTCCACGTGATCCGTAATGGAATCGACACCGAGGTGTATCGGCCGGTCGACCAGCGCACCATGCTGACCGCCGCCGGGGTGGATCTTGAGGCACCGATCGTCGCCTTCGTCGGTCGCATCACCCGGCAGAAGGGCCTGAAGCATCTGATCGCCGCCGCGCATCACTTCGACCCGGGGGTGCAACTGGTGCTGTGCGCCGGCGCCCCCGACACTCCGGAGATCGCCGCGGAGACGGCAGCTGCCGTGGCGGCGCTGCAGCGGGCCCGTCCGGGCGTGTTCTGGCTGGATCACACGCTCAGCCGCGACGACATCGTGCAGGTGCTGTCGGCCGCCACGGTGTTCTGCTGCCCGAGCGTGTACGAGCCGCTGGGCATCGTCAACCTGGAGGCGATGGCCTGCGAAACCGCCGTCGTCGCATCCGATGTCGGCGGTATTCCCGAAGTGGTGGCGGATGGGGCCACCGGGCTGCTGGTGCACTACGACGAGGCGGACACCGCGGGCTTCGAGGGGGCGCTGGCCGATGCGGTGAACAGCCTCGCCGGCGATGCGGAGCGGGCACGTCGATTCGGGCTGGCCGGCCGCAGCCGTGCCACGAGCGAATTCTCCTGGGTGGCGATCGCCGAGCGGACAGTCCGGCTGTACCGTTCGCTGCTGTAGCGCGGGCCGTACCGTTCGCTGCTGTAGCGCGGGCCGTGGCGGGCCTGGAAGACGGCTCCGCCCGGGTAGGCGTGCCGTGTGACACGCCGCCCGGGCGGACATAGAAAGCTAGCTGACGACAGCCTTCAGTGCGTCGCCGAGCGCCGCCGCCTCGTCCGCGGTGATCTCCACGACGAGCCGGCCGCCACCCTCGAGCGGCACACGCATGACGATGCCGCGCCCCTCCTTGGTCACCTCGAGTGGACCATCTCCCGTTCGGGGCTTCATGGCCGCCATCTGCGACTCCCTCCACGACTCTCACCGACCTCAGCGGGCCTGCCGAGTGGCGCCGACCCGCATCCACACCGCGCGCGGACGCTCCCATTGTCCCCTATTCGCCGCGTCGATGAGTAATCGGCGTCCCAAGTTCGGGGAGAATACGGCTATGACGAAGTCCGCGGCCGGAGGCCGGCAGCCCCTTTCCGAACCCGTCGCCGTGCGCACCGACGGCGCCGTCCGCACGCTGACATTGAATCGCCCGGATGCGCTCAATTCGTTCGATTCCGCCATGAAGGCGGCGTTCCTCGCTGCGCTGACCGACGCCGCTCGGGACGACGAGGTGCGCGCGGTGATGGTCACCGGGGCAGGCCGCGCGTTCTGTGCCGGGCAGGACCTCAAGGAGCACCTGGCCCGCGTCGAGTCGAACGATCCCGCCGTCGCAAGCACCGTCGAGGAGTTCTACAACCCGATGATCCGGGCTATCTGGCACATGGAGAAGCCGGTGATCGCCGCGGTGAACGGCACCGCCGCCGGAGCGGGAGCGGCGTTGGCGTTCGCCTGCGACCTGCGCGTGGCCGCGGCCTCGGCATCATTCTCGATGGCGTTCGCGCAGGTCGCGCTGTCCGCCGACAGCGGTGCCTCGTACACGTTGCCGCGGCTGATCGGCCGGGGGCGGGCCCTGCAGCTCATGCTGACCGGGCGCCGGGTGCCTGCGGACGAGGCCTTGCGGATCGGCATGGTCGACGAGGTGGTGGACGACGAGGCCTTCGCAGACAGGGCGTTTTCGACAGCATCCGCGCTGGCGGACGGGCCGACGTCGGCCCTCGGCTGGATCAAGGCGTCCGTGCGGTTCGGTGAGACCCACACGTTGGACGAGACGCTCGATTTCGAGCACACTGCGCAGGCCGCGTGTTTCACGTCGGAGGACCACCGCGAGGCCCTGGACGCGTTCGTCGGGAAGCGGCCACCGAAGTTCCGAGCCTGATCTGACGTAGGCTGTAGCGGTGGGTCCAATGGGAGAACTCGGTGTTCTGTTCAACCCGGGCATGCGGCATGAGCAAGAGGAAAAGCTCGCCAAGCAGATGCTCCGGGAAGACGAGGGAACCGGTCGAAAGGGCCAGCTCGGCATCGATCTCGAGTCCGGCGTCGTGGTGATCGGCGCGGGACCCGCGCACTCCGGCCAGCAGGCCGCGGGCCAGCCTTCGCATGCTCCCGCCGCTGGCGAGCCGGCGACGGCCGAGGCGCAGCCAACAGACACAGGAGCCACCGAAGCCGCCGACATTGCGCCGGTGGCGCGGCGCAGCGGTTCCCGGAACGTAGCGTCGGACGCAGCGCGACGAGAGCCTGCCGCAGCGCCGTCCGGCAAGGCGCGCCGTCGTTCGCAGCCCAGCGCCGCCAGTCACGTTCCGACCGGGAAGGCACGGCGCGGCAGTCGCTGAGTCGTTGCGGTAGCCGTGTCGTCGCGGTAGCCGGCGTGGGGTCGGTGATGCGTGGGGTCGATGAGTTGACGTCGCAGCTCGCGAGTCGTCGCTGATAAAATGTCTCAGCCCGCGGCGGGCGGCGCGGCCCTGAAACAGCCGGTGACGTGATCGTCCACCATCCCGGTGGCCTGCATCAGCGCGTAGGCGGTGGTGGGCCCGACGAACTTGAATCCGCGCTTCTTGAGTTCCCGCGCCATCCTGGTGGACTCCGCCGTCTGGGCCGGAATCTCCTCGGCGCTGCGCGGCCGGCGTGCAGGGACGGACGGCGCGAACGACCACAACAGGTCGTCCAGGGGCTCGCTCAGGTCCGCCGCAACGCGGGCGTTGTGGATGACGGCGTCGATCTTGCGGCGGTTGCGAACGATCCGCGCGTCGTTCATCAGTCGCTGCACGTCGGCACCGCCGAATTCGGCCACCCGGGCGATTTCGAAGCCGGCGAAGGCCTCGCGGAACGCGGGCCGTTTGGCAAGGATCGTGCGCCAACTCAGGCCGGACTGGAACGCCTCCAGGGCAAGGCGCTCGAACAGCGCGTCGTCACCGTGCAGGGGCACGCCCCATTCGGTGTCGTGGTACTCCTCGTAGTCGGGCGTGCGCGCCCACGGGCACCGGGCGACGGTCACCATTGCCGGTTCGACGGCTCGGCGAACGCCCCGCGCGGCGACGGCGCATCGTCGGGATGGCCGCTGCCGCCGAGGCCGATGTCGCTCTCAGCGTCGTTGTTGACGTTGACGTCGGTGCCGCCGTCGGAGTCCCGGTTGTGATCGCTGTCCGCGTGCTCTTTGCCCACCGGGTTCTCCGCCGCACCGGCCGCGGCGTCACCTGCGGTGGCCGGTCCCTCGGCCGCGTCAAGGCGACCACGCAGCGTGTCGATTTCGTCGGCGAGGCGTTCCAGGGTCCAGTCCACGTCGCTCATGCGATAGCCGCGCAGCGCCAGGCCGAAGCGGACCTGGCGGACGTGGTCGCCGCGCAGGTCGTGCGCGGGCAGTTCCGACGGTGAGGTGCGCGCCGGCAAGGGCGCCATCTGCTCCCCGCGGCCGAACACGACCACGGCGATGCCGAAGACGATCGCGCCGATGACGGCGGCGATCACGAGGTACTCCAGAACGGTGATCACAGTACTGATCGTGCCATGTCGGAGGCGTTTCGCGGCTCCCGGTGGCGCGCGCGCCCTCCGCGAGTCACGATGTCGCCCCCGATGCCGCGTCAGGACTCGAGTCGGCCGAGAGGGTTCCGATTCCGCCATCAAGGTTGACGTCGGCCACGGCGTCATCGATAAGGCGCTCGAGCGCCGCGCCGTCCAGCAAGTCCTCCGGAGTGACGGTGCGGCCGTGGGCCACGTAGAAGAACGCGGCGCGGACCCGCTCCAGCGGAAGGCCATGCAGCCTCGACCAGGCGAGCCGGTACGCGGTGAGCTGGATGGCGACAGCCCGCGCCCGGTCCGGGCCGGGCGGCGAGCCGGTCTTCCAGTCCACCACGCAGACGGCGCCGTCCGGCTCGGCGAATACCGCGTCGATGCGGCCGCGGACGGCAAGGCCCGCGACTTGGGTCACGAAGGGGACTTCCACTGCGATCGGCGTGCGGGCCGCCCACGGCGAGTCGCGGAACGCGGCGATGAGTTCGTCCAGGCGGGCGTCGTCGGCGGCGTGCAGATCGTGCGCGCCGGGCAGCTCCGCGAGATCCAGCAGCGGCTCGCCGCCGAAGTACCCTTCCAGCCAGGCGTGGAACGCCGTCCCCCGTCTGGCTTGTGGGGACGGGGCATGCGGCATCGGGCGGCGGATGCGGCGTGCCAACTGTTCGGGGTCCTCCGCCATGTCGACGAGCGCCGAAACCGACAGGGCAGGTGGCAGCGGCACATCGACCGCGCTCGGTGGCACCGACGCGGCCGCGCGTTCCGCGAGCAGCATCAGCGCGTCGCGCAGCCACCCCTCCGGATCGTGTTCCGGGTCGTCGCCTGGTGCGTCCGGTTCGCGGAGGCCCAGCGCGTCTCGCACCAATCGGGCTCCTGCCTCCACGTCCGGCCGCCGCGAGCCCAGCGGGTCGGTCGGCCACTCCCCGGTCACCGGTGACGTCAGCAGCGGGTTCTGCGATCCGGTCACCGGCGCCGGCGCACACACCACGGGTGTTAGCAGGCGCCGACCGACTTCCCTGTCGGGAACGATCGCCTCGGCCGCGGCGGCCGGCGCGTCATGCGTGCGGGCCACGTCGACGACCTCGGTGAAGAAGTCGCCCGGTCCGGCCGGTTCCTTCCGCCCGGCACTCCAGTGGTGGGCCGACAGCAGCACCCGATGGCGCGCCCGTGTGACCGCGACGTAGAACAGTCGGCGCTCCTCCGCCAGTTGCCGTTGTTTCCACTTTCCGCGGTGCTCCTTGAGCACCCGACTCACCTCGCCCTGGTCGGCGTCGGCAGGCCAGTCCAGGTCCGGGACGTCCGCGCGGTCGCCGCGCAGAATGGGCGGCAGCGCGGAGGCATCTCCGAGCCACGTGCTGTTCAACCCGGAGGGAAATATCCCGTTCGACAACTGGGGTATCGCGACGACATCCCATTCCAGCCCCTTGGCCGCGTGCACGGTCAGAACCTGGATGCGGCCCTCGGAAACCTCGACCTCGCCGGGCTCCAGGCCGTCCTCGCGCTCGGCCGCGACGGAAAGGTAGTCGAGCAGATCGACCACCCCGGCGCCGCCGGCCGCGACATCCGCGACGACCTCGTCGAACGCGTCCAGGTGGGCCCGCCCGGCCGGCGTCAGAAGCGTCTCCACGTCCAGACTCAGCGTGCGTTCGATGTCGCGTACCAGATCGGGCAACGGTACGGCGAGCCGCCCCCGCAGCCGGCGCAGTTCGCCGTTCAATTCGACGATGCGCCGCCAACCTTCGGCCGAGTACCGGGCGCTGCCCCCTGGATCCGCCAGCGCGTCGGCCAGGCCGGCCTC
>JBIQMQ010000007.1:0-18376 GCA_044463185.1 Nakamurella lactea
CCACCGAGTTGGCGGTGGCCGCGAACGTGAACGACGGCACGATCACCTCGTCGCCGGGCCCGACGCCCGCGGCGAGCAGACCCAGGTGCAGTCCCGACGTGCCGGAGTTGACGGCGACGCAGGTGCGGCCCAGCGAGAAGTGCTCGGCGAACTCGGTCTCGAAGGCCGCGACCTCCGGGCCCTGCGCCATCATGCCGCTGCGCAGCACGCGTTCGACGGCCGCGACCTCCTCATCGCCGATGAGCGGCTTGGCCGGTGGGATGAACGTCTCCATGTGCTGCGGTCTCTCCTTCGCCGTGGGGCGCTTCGACTGTAGGGCGTGTGCCGCCGCGCACCACGCGGGCGGCCGCTAACTCAGACGTCGAGGGTCAATTCCCCGTTCCGTTCCGTATATGTTTCACCGGTTTCGGGGCATACGAAATGGCCGTCGCCCCGGTCGTCGAGCGGCACCCCGGCCCGGCCCACCCAGCGGATCCGGCGCGCCGGGACCCCTGCCACCAGGGCGAAGTCCGGGACGTCCTTGGTGACGACCGAACCGGCCGCCACCAGCGCCCACGCGCCGATGGTGACAGGAGCCACACACACGGCCCGGGCCCCGATGGAGGCGCCGGTGCGCACGGTGACGCCCACGGCCTCCCAGTCGTCGCCGCGCTTCAGGACGCCGTCCGGGGTGATCGACCGCGGGAAGTGGTCATTGGTGAACACCGCCGCGGGTCCGACGAACACGCCGTCTTCCAGCACGGCGGGCTCGTAGACCAGCGCGTAGTTCTGCAGCTTGCAGTTGTCGCCCATGCGCACGCCGGTGCCGACGTAGGCGCCGCGGCCGACGATGCAGTTCTCGCCGAGCACCGCCTGCTCACGGACCTGCGCCAGGTGCCACACCGTGGTGCCCTCGCCGAGCTGTGCGGATTCCGCGACGTCAGCACTGGGTTCCACGCGGGCCATGGCGTTCCTTCGGGTAGCCGGTCTGGATGAGCTGGGTGCTGCGACGGGCCGGTCGGGCGGCCGACCTGGGCCGACGCGCGGAATGGGCCGCTGCGGCACACAAGAGCCCCAGAATACCGCGCGCATCATTTGTAGGATCGAGGCATGGCATCCGACCCGCGCGCGCCCGGAGCTGACGCGCCTCCCGTTGCTCCTGCGCTCGCCCAGGGCGGAGCGGTCACCACCATCGCGCGACCAGCGCTTCCGGCGCATCTGGCCGGCGCGGTGGCCGACGAGGCCGCGCTCCGGCGTTTCCTGCACGGCCTGCCCGGCGTCGATCCGGTGGGCGTCGAGGCACGCGCGGCGGCCCTGGCCACCCGGTCGATCAAGAAGCAGTCGAAGCTGGACGCGCTGGACCTGGCGATCTCCATGGTGGATCTGACCACGCTGGAGGGCGCGGACACCCCCGGCAAGGTGCGGTCGCTGTGCGCGAAGGCACGGCGGCCCGACCCGGACGACCTCGCCACCCCACAGGTCGCGGCCGTGTGTGTGTATCCGGACCGCGTGCCCTACGCCGTCGAGGAGCTGGCCGGAACGGGCATCGGCATCGCGTCCGTGGCCACGGCGTTCCCGTCCGGGCGGACGTCGTTGCCGATCAAGCTGGCCGACACCCGGCTCGCGATCGAGTCGGGCGCCACCGAGGTGGACATGGTGATCGACCGCGGCGCGTTCCTGGCCGGCGAGTACGGCCGCGTGTACGACGAGATCGCCGCGGTGAAGGCGGAATGCGGCAGCACCCGGCTCAAGGTGATCCTGGAGACCGGCGAGCTGGCCACGTACGACAACGTCCGGCGCGCCTCGTGGCTGGCGATGCTGGCCGGGGCGGACTTCATCAAGACCTCCACGGGCAAGGTTTCCCCGGCGGCGACGCTGCCGGTGATCCACGTCATGCTGCAGGCGGTGCGCGACTGGCGGGCGGCCACCGGCCAGCAGATCGCGGTGAAGCCGGCCGGCGGCATCCGCACCGCCAAGGACGCGATCCGCTTCCTGGTGGCGGTGCACGAGGTGGCCGGCCCGGAGTGGCTGGACCCGTACTATTTCCGCTTCGGCGCCTCCAGCTTGCTCAGCGACTTGATCATGCAGCGGCGTAAACAACTCAGTGGCCACTACTGGGGCCCGGACTACGTGACGGTGGCCTAATGGCGAAGAAGACAGTCTCCCCTTCCGGATCGGTCGCGCGCCGCTCGGCGATGCCCGTGTGGGAGTACGCGCCGGCGCCGGAGTCCGCGGCGATCGGCCGCATCAAGCCGCGCTACCAGATGTTCGTCGGCGGGCGGTTCGTGGACGGCCGCGGCGGCGACGTGCCGACGATCAACCCGGCCACCGAAGAACCGCTGGCCGCCGTCTCGTGGGCGTCCACCGACGACGTGGATGACGCCGTTCGCGCGGCCCGCGCCGCGTACGAGACCGTCTGGTCGAGGATGTCCGGGCTGGATCGGGGCAAGTACCTGTTCCGGATCGCCCGCGGCATCGCCGAACGCGCCCGCGAGCTCGCCGTGGTCGAGACGCTGGACAACGGCAAGCCGATCAAGGAGTCCCGCGACGCGGACATCCCCACGGCGGCGGCGCATTTCTTCTACCACGCGGGCTGGGCCGACAAGCTGCAGCACGCCGGGTTCGGGCCGAACCCCCAGCCGCTCGGTGTGGCCGGGCAGGTGATCCCGTGGAATTTCCCGCTGCTGATGGCGGCGTGGAAGATCGCCCCGGCGCTGGCCGCCGGCAACACCGTCGTCATCAAACCGGCCGAGTCGACTCCTCTGTCGATCCTGGTGCTCGCGGAGATCCTGGCGGACGCGGGCCTGCCGGACGGCGTGGTGAACATCGTCACCGGCGCCGGCGACATCGGCGCTTACCTGGTGAACCACCCCGGGATCGACAAGGTCGCGTTCACCGGCTCGACGGCGGTGGGCAAGAAAATCCAGACCTCCCTCGCGGGCACCGGGAAGAAGGTGACGTTGGAGTTGGGCGGCAAGGCCGCCAACATCGTGTTCGACGACGCCCCCATCGACCAGGCCGTGGAGGGCATCGTCAACGGCATCTTCTTCAACCAGGGGCACGTGTGCTGCGCGGGCTCGCGCCTGCTGGTGCAGGAGTCCGTGGCCGACGAGGTGACGGCCAAGCTGCAGGACCGGATCGCGACGCTGCGGCTGGGCGACCCGATGGACAAGAACACCGACGTGGGCGCCATCAATTCCGCCGAACAGCTCTCCAAGATCACCGAGCTGTCCGCGGTCGGCGACGAGGAGGGCGCAGAGCGCTGGACCTCGCCCTGCCCGGTGCCGGACAAGGGCTTCTTCTTCCCGCCGACGGTGTTCACCAACGTGTCGCAGTCGATGCGCATCGCGCGGGAGGAGATCTTCGGGCCGGTCCTGTCCGTGCTCACATTCCGCACCCCGGACGAGGCGATCGAGAAGGCCAACAACACGCCGTACGGCCTCTCCGCCGGGATCTGGACCGAGAAGGGCTCCCGGATTCTGGGCATGGCGGCGGCGATGCGCGCCGGGGTGGTGTGGGCGAACACGTTCAATCGGTTCGACCCGACGGCCGCGTTCGGCGGCTACAAGGAGTCCGGGTTCGGCCGAGAGGGCGGCCGATCGGGGCTCGCCGCCTACTTGGACACCGACGACGAGTCGGGCAGCGATGAAGGGACAGCAGCCTGATGGCGCGTGCACAGACGGGCGGTACTACCTCCAAGCGGGCCAGCGGCACCGTCGCGGAGCAGACCACAGCCGAGAATGACGTCATACCTGCTCGGGCGCCATCTGCCGCGACACCCGTGCCGGTGCTTAAGACCTACAAGCTGTTCATCGGCGGGAAGTTCCCCCGGTCGGAGTCTGGGCGCACCTATCCGGTGCGCGGGCCGAAGGGTGAGTTCCTGGCGAACGCGGCGCAGGCCTCGCGCAAAGACGCCCGCGACGCCGTGGTGGCCGCCCGCAAGGCATTCGGTCCGTGGTCGCACGCCACTGCCTACAACCGTGGCCAGGTGGTCTACCGCATCGCCGAGATGCTGCAGGGCCGGCGCGCCGAGTTCGTCGAGCTGCTGGTCTCCGGCGAGGGCGCGAAGCCGAAGGCCGCGGCGGCGACGGTGGATGCCGCCATCGACCGGCTGGTGCACTACGCCGGCTGGACCGACAAGATCGCCGCCGTGTTCGGATCGTCGAATCCGGTGGCCGGGCCGTTCTTCTCGTTCTCCACGCCGGAGCCGACGGGTGTGGTCGCCGCGTTCGCGCCGCAGCAGGATTCGCTGCTCGGGCTGGTGTCGGTGATCGCGCCGATCATCTGCAGCGGCAACACCACCGTGGTCGTCACCTCCCAGGCGTTTCCGCTGCCGGCGGTGACGCTGTCCGAAGTGCTGGCCACCTCCGACGTGCCCGGCGGCGTGGTGAACATCTTGACCGGCGACGCCGCGGAGCTCGGCACGCACCTGGCCGCGCACGCTGACGTGAACGCACTGGATCTGACCGGCGTGGTCGGCGACCTGCGCACCGCGCTGGCCCGCGACGCGGCCGGGACCGTGAAGCGCGTCTATGTGCCGAAGAGCGAGCCGGACTTCACCCGGACGCCGGGCACCGCGCGGCTGCGAGCGTTCCTGGAGAACAAGACCGTCTGGCACCCCACCGGAGCCGTGTCCCTGGCCGGCGGCACCAGCTACTAGTGCTCCGCGAAGGACACGGCTTCACCGGCCGCGCCCGTCCATGCTGATCTTCACGCCGGCGTCGGCCAGGACCTGGGTGAACGCTTGCGCGGTGAACGTTGCCCTTGGTCCGTGTTGAAAATCGTTGGGGGGCCATACTTCTCGAGTGCTTCGGTGAACGCGTCGACGCAGAACGCTGTGTCGATGGTGTTCGACACCCGCCAGGAAAGAGCCTTGCGGGAAGCCCAGTCCATGATCGCCACCAGCCGCGCAAAAGGTACGGATAGATCTTGTGCCCCGGCGCCGGGGTGCTGGTCTTCCGCTTCGGATACAGGGCGGCCAGCCCCATGACCCGCATCAGCCGTTGCACATGCTTACGGTTGACGACGATGCCCTGATCGGCAAGCTCATTGACGATACGCCTGAGCCGAGAAACGGGTACCGCAAATGAATCTCATCGATTCGGCGCATCAAATCCGTATCGCTGCTCCTCGGCGCCGGCTGGTAGCAGAACGTCAAACGGGCCACGTCGAGCAGCTCGCACTGCTTGACGACCGGCAAAACGTCGCCGCGGTCGATCATGGCCCGCCTCACTTCTGATCGAAGCGCCCGGGCCCGCGTTCTCCTTTGCGCTGAATAGTTTCGTCGGGTGCTGCCGGTTGTGCCTCTATGTTGCGATGGTTGATGAGCTGTTTGATGAGTTCTGATCGCCCACCTACGTAAGTCCAGGGTAGGTCGATTTCACTGGCGACACACCAGGCTCGGTCATCAGGCCACCACAGGTTAGGGGTCTGTTGCTTGGTGCCAACGAACGCCAACGCTTGATCGATCGGCCCGCTATAGATGAAATACTCCCTGTGTGGCATTTCTACCCGCGGACCAGAACGGACACTTTCGGGTATCGGATCGTCTAATTTAACCGGATCATCATCCAGGAAGGTCAACAGGGTGGCGTTGTCCCAGCCGTATCCAGACCAGATGCAAAACCAGCATCGTTGCGGCGTATTGGTGTGCTCAGCGAGAAGGTCGACCAGTGCGGATGCGTCATCATCGGAAAGCGTTCCTTCCCGAGGTCCTTGCCCGGTCCAGGGTGCCGGGATGCCAGGGTCTTTTTCAGGAAGAGCTATATCGTGGAACTGCGATCCGGGCCCGAGGGGTAAATTACTCCACTTTGCAACCTCTGCCCAGCGCACAGACCGTGGGCCGTTAGTCTCGATCACTTCGGCGGGATGTAAAATGCGCGCATAAGCATCGAAACCGGCCGGAATCACGGAAGTCACCACGCCTGCGCTGAACGGGGACAGCAGTTCACCGATCCAGCTGGCCTGCTCCACTTCTCTGCTCCACGCCAACTTGCTACTGCCTCCCATCAGTCCACTGTACGACTGATCTCTACGCGACAACCTGAACGTCACGAAAAATCAAGTCCTTTCCTCGGCCCTGGATTGGTCTATTGTCGATACTTGGTTATTCGTCTAAAGAGAAGTTGTTGATATGAGGCGGGAGGGAGTCTTTAGGTTTTGTGATGCTGCCAGGTCGGAGACTACGAAGAACCACGGACCACGAAACCCCAACTGGCGGAATATGTGATGATCTCACTATCAGCCCGATCTTCAGGGGGTACATACCATTCTGCATAAACGACCAGGTACGAGTTCCCGTCCTGGGCAAGCACTATCTCCACATGCTCGCCTCTAGTGTTCAGCTGACACCGATTTCCGCTACTTGTCGGGCACGGTTCAGGCGTAAAGTCTCCAGTCGGGATGCCGCTGCCTTCTTGTATTGAGGGGAAGCGACGAACGTCAGCCAGCACTGGTTCCACTGAAGTTGAAAGCCGAACGGTGACTTGACCGGTGCCATTGACAGGCGAAGGCCACGAAATCGGTTCCGTGGGTTCGACTTCTTGGACAGAAGGCGAATCGCCACCGCTCCACCGGTAGGACAGTAATCTCCCGGCTTGGTGGGCCTTTCCAACAATTAGCTCGGCATCAGGCACTTGCCTAGGGGGCGCAACCAGCTCCCGGAGAGGCATAGTTGACCGTACAGCCGTGTCACTTTGGGTGTGTTGGGGCACCGTAGTGGCTGCCCCAACACACCCTGATAACAATACCGAAATTACGGCATACGCACCAATAAGTGCGTATGTTACGAAATGTTGCGATTTAACCGAACTCAAAGACAAATGAACCTTTTAGAGTTTGACGTGTATGCGTATCCGTAGCCTGCTGCTGTGTGATACGACTCCGCAAGGTAGGTGTACTCGTCTCCGATTGCGCAAACGTCGGCTGAGTTTGCTTGCGCAGTTCCGTAGCTAGTGTTGGTGCCCTTATTACCCCACTTCTGCCAGCCATACCAGCGGCTGCGGTATTGCTGCACCTCTACGTAGTTGGTGGCAGGGCATACGGTTCGAGCGACTGAGTTTACCGTCCCGCTCACATGTCCCGATGGGTGTGGTTGATCGGTTTGTCCATAGCATGTGATACCCGGTGGAGCGGTAATCGCAAGTGGGGCCATCCCCTGCTCGCCAGTAATTTCTGAGATCGGAACGAGTTCGGGTTCATTACCGGGTGGCGGCCCCTCGGAAGCAGTCGCGGTTCCGACTCCCGTGAAAATCATAGTGACTGCAATAGCGAATGCCGCGCCTAATGTCGTGAGTTTACGAAACATAGAAGTGTTCCTTTCTCGTTTATGCTGAAACGTAAACGCAGTTTCATGGATCGAGTAGGTGTACTTGAAATAATTCATTATTGATGTTCATTCAGTGCTCTAGGCACTTGAACTCTTTTCGTCATCTGGCCATCGGTCATCGAACTTCTTGCCACCACCTCCGGCCGTTTTTCATCACTCGTCGACATAGCTGCATTGGGCATACCGTCCACTGGGGTCCGGCTGTACGGCGCGCGTGATCTGATCCCGTACTTGCTTTAATGACGCGGATGCGCCGGTTTGTCACATCGCAATTGCGTTGTGAGCCTGCACGACGGCTTGAGCTCGCGCGGCGCAGACTCTGAGGGCGCGGCTCTAGCTGGTGGCGCCTAGATTTTCCACCCACTTGGATGCCTCCAAGGTGGTGAACCCGTTTCCTGCTGCGCCGATCAGGCCGTGCCACCGGAGTCTCGGACCCACCGCGCCGCGGACAACTCGCTGAACCCGGTCACTGTTGGCCTGTCGATCTTGAGTGTGGGGTCGCGAAGCGTCACAGTCTCCGAGCCAAGGTATTCGCCGGTGCGTTTGGAGAGAAGCAGTACGGCGACTTGCTCCGGCGTCTCTCCCGGTTCGGACGGCAACGCCACCGTGCCCGCCGGCCTGCCTAGCCTGTCGACTGTGGTCCCCAACGTTCGCAAAGCTTGCTCATCCGCGAGAACGCGCCACATGGCGGAGGCCAGCTCCGGTGGCACGACGTACTGGTCGTAGACCATTTGTATCGCCCGCACTAGGCATTCTGCCTGCCACCGTGCGTCTTGATCACAGGGTAGGCCCGCCTGCGTGTCCAATAGGGTCGAGCGCAGAGCCGCTGGATCTTCGGAGAGGCGACTCGCCACGTCCGGGTCGATGGTGCCGGCCGGACTCGTATCGCTCGTGGAACGATCAGGCGCGCCCTGGATATCTTCCGTCATGCGCCCATGCACATCGAGCGGCGCGGAACGAGTCTCGTCGACTCGGACAGCGCCGTCCGGCATTAACCACCACCGCGTGAGCGTGGGATAGATGGCAACGGTGGCGGTATTCTCAGCATCCACGCGCTCACTGGAAAGCCATCCGTACCGTGCGATGTACTGCACATTACCGGTGCGGGACGGAGGAGAGACCGCGGCGACATCGCGAGCCGCGACAGTCAATACCCTGGCCGCAGGCGCCGCCGACGCAACCGACTGCGGGCGGGTCGCACTATAGGTGAGCATCGGCGGCGTCCCGGCTGCGACGGCCGGCACACCCCTGAAAAAAGCCTGCGCGCCCGCGCCGATCGCGATGATGACCACAACAACCGCAGCAAGCAACGCACGCCGCCGCCACACCGCGGAAGGAGCGGAAGGCGTTCTCCGGGAGAGAATCCGCAGAAGGACTTGCTCCGCCTCCTCTTCGTCGTTGGCATACCGCTCGGGAATGGGCGGCAGCAGCCCATGCTCCATAAAGAAGGCGCGCGTTTCCTCGATTTCGCGTTCATCATCGAGTTTCACGTTGCACCTCCTCTTCCGTCGACAGGATCTGTTTCAACCGCTGACGCCCCCTGCTGACGCGGCTGGTGACGGCCGAGGCCGAGCAGTTCAGCACGTCCGCTGCCTCAGAACTCGACAGTCCGCCGAAAATGACGAGCGCGAGCGCGTCACGCTCCGACGCAGACAGAAGCATGAGAGTGTCCCGAGCGCTCTGCAGCGCAAGGACGCCGTCCTCCGGTCCCGGCTCCGTTGCATCCACTCCGCGCGCTGCGATCCGTTGGAACAGCCCTCGGCGATACCGTCGAGAACGGATTGTCTCCCGCACCTTGAAATGAGCGACACCGAATACCCAGGCGATCCGTTTGTCGGGCTCCATCGGGACCGCCGACCACCGCGACCATACTGTCGTGAAAACATCCTCGGTCAGATCGTCGGCATCATCCACACCGACCATCCGCTGCAGGTAGCGACGGACCGGCCCACGTGCGGCGAGATACAGATCGGTAAACTGCGCCTCGCGGTCTACCGTTCCTAGCAAGCGGTCGTCGCGAGTATCTTCACCGAACGCGATGTCAGCGTTGTATTCGCTATCTGAGTCCCGGGTGCGAAACACGTCGATGAACCGCTCCCTCCTGCGCTGGAATACACCCTCACGGCCTTGGACGTGCGGTTCCACACCGACTTGGCAACGGAGAATCCCGAGATGTCAGTCGACACCAGGCTGCTGAAAAAAGACCCCGTGTAGACCGCTCCGCTCCACAGGCACATGCTATTGGCAGGACATGCCGACGATGTGAACGGTTCGACGTTTGCCGCCCGTGCCGGGAGAGCCGACATGGCGAGCATCAGCAGGGCGAGAACTGATGTCAGGACGATGTGCATGAGTCGCGGGGCGTGCGTGGTAATAGTAGGCGTAACTATGTAGTGACGCGAAAGCCCGCATTTGTCACATACCGCGTGAAACATTCGGAAAGAAAAGTCGATCCGCTGGGGACCTCGGCTAGAACTTCGTCAGCGACGAGCGGTTCAGCGAGAACCCGCGGCCGGACGGCGAGGTGCAGGTGACGCCGTCCTGCAGTACCTCGCACACGAAGCCACGCGCGACGGCGAGCCGGTTGTAGCTGATCTTCGTCTGCGGGCTGCCGAACAGGGTGTAGCCCAGGCAGTCGTCCACGGTCGGCCCGCCGGTGCGCCCGACCCGGACACGTAGGCCGCGCAGCTCCTTCGGCACGTCGGTCTCGGCCAGCGTGCAGGTGGCCACCTTGATCGTGTTCTGCTTCGCGGTGCAGGCCAGGCTGTCACCCGGCAGCAGCGCGCACTGGATGTTGCCGGACGGCGTCACGAAACCGGACAGCGATGTGATCTTGTTGCCGGACGACGGACCGTAGCCGTGGATGCGCGGGGTGCCGGTGCACGGCCCCGACTGGGCGCTGGTGGCGGTGGGCGGCGTCGCGTACAGGTACGGCTCGCCGCAGCCCGTGGAGGCGAGTTTGCCGCCGACGATCGACCAGGTGCGTGCGGCGACCGGGGAATCGTCGAGCATCACGCCGTAGCTGTCGAAGCGGTAGGTCCCGGCGACCACGGGCGGGCTGGTCGGGAGCAGCGTCAGCGCCGAGTTGGACGACACGGATCCGGTCACCGGGCGCAGGATGCCGTCCTTGACCAGGATCAGGTTGCCGAAGAACAGGCCGTAGGTGCTGCCCTGCACCAGGCAGTACGCCCCCGAGCAGGACACCCTCGGCCCGTTGATGCCCGGCAGCGCCACGGACGTCGCTTCGCCGGATGTCGGCTGTAGCACGGCGACCGCTAGGTTGCCGCCGGGCGGGATCACGACGTGCACGGTGCCGCCCACCGCCTGGGCCGAGCTCACCGCCGAGCAGGTGCCCTTCGTGTAGCAGGCGGGAGCCGGCGTCCGCACCTGGGTCGGCGGGGCGATGGTGGGCTTCGTCGCCGACGTGGGGGTGAGGAACGTCACGGTGCGCGTGATGGTGGGCGCCGTGATCTGCACCTCGGTCGTGGTGGGCGTCGCCGTCGTGGTGAGCGACTGCCAGGGCGTGGGGGTTGCCGCCGGTGCCGTGGTGCCGGTCGCCAGCGTCGGCACCGTGATGGCACCCGGCGTCGAGGGTGCGCCGACGGCGGCCGCCGCTGCCGCAGCGGACGTG
The DNA here is from genome assembly GCA_044463185.1 of Nakamurella lactea. GTDB lineage: Bacteria > Actinomycetota > Actinomycetes > Mycobacteriales > Nakamurellaceae > Nakamurella > Nakamurella lactea_A. The sequence goes on from JBIQMQ010000007.1 coordinate 10,938, forward strand.
GTGACGGTGACGTCGGCCGGGCCGTCCTCCAGTCCGAGCATGCCGCAGCCGCTGGCCAGCAGGGCGATCACCGCGGCCAGCACGCCGGCCCGGACCGCCCGCGGCGCCCTGCGACGCCGCTCCGGCCCGTCCATGGCCAGGTCGTGTCCCCGCTGACTCCCGTACATCGCCGGACGTTCTCCCCTCACCTGCTGCGGCGTCATGCACGCACAGCACTTCCGTCACATGCGTCACTCCCGCACCAACCCACCCGCCACGATAGCGGCATCCGCGCAGTCAGGGCGGGCAGCGCGACCGGTAATCTGTAGAACGGCGATGCCGTCCGCACAGGCCGGCGCCGAATCGAGGAGAGCACGATGCCCCAGCCGCCGAAGTCCCCACCGCTCCGCGTGGCGGTGGTCGGCGCCGGCCCGGCGGGCAGCTACGCCGCGGACATCCTGTGCACCGCCGACCCCGACGTGACGGTCGACATCTTCGACAAGCTGCCCACCCCCTACGGGCTGATCCGGTACGGCGTGGCACCCGACCACCCGCGCATCAAGGGCATCATCACCTCGCTGCACCAGGTGCTGTCCCAGCCGCGAATCCGATTCTTCGGCAATGTGCGCATCGGCAGCGGCCCGGACGCGCTCTCGGTGGACGACCTGCGCCGCTTCTACGACGCGATCATCGTCGCCACCGGCGCCGAGCACGACCGCACCGTGGACCTCCCCGGCGTGGACCTCCCGGGCTCCCACGGCGCCGCCGAGTTCGTGTCGTTCTACGATTCGCATCCCGACCGCGACCAGCAGTGGGATCTGTCCGGCGTGCATTCGGTGGCCGTCCTCGGCGTCGGCAACGTCGCGCTGGACGTCTCCCGCATCCTCGCCCGCACCGCCGACGAGCTGCTCTACACCGAGATTCCGCCGCACGTATACGCCGCGCTCAAGAAATCCACCGTCACCGACGTGCACATGTTCGCCCGGCGCGGACCGGCGCAGGCCAAGTTCACCCCGGTGGAGCTGCGCGACCTCGACAAGTCGCCCAACGTGCAGGTGGTGGTGGACCCGGCGGGAATGGAGTTCGACGAGGCCTCCGACAAGGCGATGAAGGGCTCCAAGTCACTGCGCATGGTGGTGGACGTGCTGTCCGAATGGGCGTTGCGCGACCCGCGGCCCGGCCCGCACCGGCGCATCCACATCCACTTCCTGCAGAACCCGGTGGCGATTTTGGGTGACGACCGGGTGACCGGGCTCACCACCGAGCGGCAGGTGTTGAACGGCGACGCGACCGTCTCCGGCACCGGCGAGTTCACCGACTGGGACGTGCAGGCCGTGTATCGCGCGGTCGGCTACCGTTCGGTGCCGATCGACGGGCTGCCGTGGGACCCGGTGGCCAACGTGCTGCCCAACGTCGCCGGCAGGGTGCTGGATTCGACCGGCACCCGGATCCCTGGCGTGTACGCCACCGGCTGGGTCAAGCGCGGCCCGGTCGGCCTGATCGGCAGCACCAAGTCCGACGCCGCCGAGACCATCGCGAACCTGGTGGCCGACGCCCCCGCGCTGCCCCGCGCCCCGCACCGCGAGGTCGGCGCGATCGTCGCCGAACTCACCGCGCGCGGATTGCCGTTCACCGACTTCACCGGGTGGGACCGGCTCGACGCCCACGAGCGGGCGCGGGGCGAGGCGGAGACCGCCGCCGGCGCACCCCTCGCCCGGGAGCGGGTCAAGGTGATCTCGCGGGATGAGATGACCCGGATCGCCCGGGCCGCGGACGACGCCGGCAACCGGCAGGCGGACGACGCCGGCGACCGGCGCGCGTAGCGGCGCGCGACGGCGCGGACAGTGCGGATGAAGGGGTCGACGATCAACGCGGAGCCCGGCGCCGACGGCCCCACCACCGCCAGCCACCCGGTGCTGCGCTGGTGGACGTGGCCGGTAGTGATCACCGCCCTGTTCCTGCTGCTGCAGCCGGTGATCGGCTCGGGCTGGGCGATGTTCCCCGATTCGTACCGGTACGCGAAGCAGGCCGAGATCGTGCTGGGCGTCGCACCGGACCAGGCCCACGCCGACGCCCTCGACGCGTTCTGCCGGTCGCGCGCCGCCATGCGCACCTACGACGGCGGCAGATGGGTGCCCAACGACAGGACGCCCGCGCGGGTCGACGCCGCGACCGACGCGTGCGTGGCCAGCTACGCGGGTCGCGGGGACGTGACCACCACCGACCCGCGCTACCAGCAGATCTTCTCCACCCGACCCGGCTACCCGCTGCTCGCGACGCCGTTCATCGCCGCCTTCGGCATCTCCGACGGCCTGCGCATCCTCGGCTACGTGATCGCCTGCGCCGGCGGGCTGCTGAGCTATGCGGCGCTGCGGCTATGGCGGGTGCGGCCGGCCGCCGCGGCCGCCGGTCAGGTGGTGTACCTGGTCAGCCCGCTGGGCTGGTGGGCCCTGCAGGCGCTGGGCGAGGGACTGGTCTCGGTGTGCATCCTGGGCGCCGTCGCCGGACTCGGCGCGATCCGACATGGCCGCACCCGGGGCGGGCTGGCCGCGATGGCGGCCGGGTACCTGGCGCTCGGCCTGGTGCGGTATTCGACGCTGCTGCTGATCGCGGCGGCGCTGGCGGCCGCCTGCCTCGCGATCGCGCTGACCCTGGATCGCCGGGCCGTAGCTCGCCGGGCCGTAGCTCGCCGGGCCGCGGGCCGCCGAGTTCCGGACCGACGGCGGCCCATGTTCGCGGCCGCGATACTCAGCGCCGCGGCCGCGGTGCTGACGCTGATCGCGATGCCGGTCCTGGGGCTGCCCGGTTCGGACATCACGCTGCAGGACACGTTCACGCAGCACTTTGCGGGCCCGCTGGTGCCCGACCCGTGGTACCGGCTCGCCGTGCTCAATTACCACTTCTGGCCCGGGTGGATCGCCACGCCGTCGTCGTGGCCGCTGATCGTTCTGACCGTCGCCGGCGCGGCGGCGCTGATCGCCTGGCGCCGCGATCTGGCGTGGGTCGCGGCGGCGCTGTGGGCGGTCGGCGTGGCGCACGTGGCGGCGCACCCGCTGCCGGGCGAGGCGGATCGCCTGGGCGTCCTGATGTGGGTGCCGGTCGTGTTCGGGCTCGCCGTCGGCGTGCACGCCGCGACCCGCAGATGGCGGGCGCGCATGACGCAGCCCTCGGTCCCCGCCCCCTCGGGTGAGGGTGGGCGCGGCGGCGTCAATCCCCGCTAGGCTCGTACCGGCGCCCGACGCGCCGCACCCATTGCGCAGGAGGATCTACCGTGGCAGCGGACATCATTCCGATCCAGCTCAGCCTGACCCAAGGGGACGTCGTCACCCTCTGGGCACCGACCTGGGTCGAGGATGACGAGCAGTGGGAGGCCTTCCTCGGGCACGGCGAGAGCCTGTACGTGCTGCCGGACGCCGCGCACCTGGCGGCGTTCATCCGCTCCGACGCCGAGCACGACCTCACCGATCACCCGTCCTGGCCGCAGGCGAAGCGGGCACTGGCCGACGAGTTGGAGCCGGGCGACGACCACCGGTTCGACATCGTGGGCATCCCCGAGCTGGTGTCCGCACAGGCCACCGTGTGGTCGCTGGCCGAACTGGCCGACACGGTGGCGATCCTGCACTCCCTGGCGGAGGTGTGCGACCTGCCGGTGATCACCGAGGTGCTCGGCTCCTCGGTCGGTTTCGCCTCGGCGGCTGCCGGCCCGAACGCGTTCATCGGCCGCGCCGGCCGGAAGCTCTGGCACGAGATCGGCCGGGTGGTGGCCGACCGGTGGGACGCCGTCATCGAGGCCCTCGATGCGATCGCCGTCGTGCCGGACACCGACCCGGAGGCGGTCGCCATGGCGCAGGCGGAGATCGATGCGGTGACGCGCGGCGCCGAGATCGACGATGCCGAAACGGATCTCGCTGCGGACGATATCGACGTCGCCGACGAGGCGCCACGCGACCCGGACCTGGAATTCTGGGACGAGGTCGGCATCGACTGCATCTCGGTCACGGTGGGCGGTCGCACCGGCTGGAGCCTGCGCTGCTATCTGGGCGACGCGCCGGTGTTCCTCTCCGAGGGCGGGAACATCATGCTGTTCCGCAAGCCGGCGGCGCTGGAGAGCTACCTCGCCGATCCGGCCGCCGACAACTCGTTGAGCGGCCTGGACGCCTGGGCCACTATTCGCGACGCGGTCGCGGGCGGAGAGGCCTCGGTGATCGCCGGACCGGAGAACACCTACCGGCTGGACGGCCTGGACGAGGCGCTGCTGGACGGTCCACTGGAGGTGGACGCCGACCAGCTCTCGCTGGCCACGGAACTGCTGGCCGACGCCGCCGCTGCCCGCAAGGATGACGAGGTGTCGGTGGCGTTGTCCACCGCGACGGCCCTCGGCAACCTGGTGCGCGCCGCCACGCAGCCGGATCCGGACCGCATGCCGCCGTCCCCGCCGTTCGACGACGAGGTGGCGGCGTGGCGCGTGTTGGTGGAGACCTTCCAGCGCCACCTGGTCTGGAAGTAACCGGCCGCGCCTAGGCCATCAGCGCCGCATACCCGGGTTTGATGGTGTTCTCGATCAGATCCAGCCGCTCGTCGAAGGGCAGGAACGCCGACTTCATGGCGTTGATCGTGAACCACTGCAGCCGCGCCCAGTCGTAGCCGAAAGCCTCCACCAGCGCCGTCATCTCGCTGGTCATCGACACGTTCGACATGAGCCGGTTGTCCGTGTTGACGGTGACGCGGAACTTGAGGTCGGTGAGCAGACCGATGGGGTGCTCGGCGATGGACGCCGCGGCGCCGGTCTGCACATTGGAGGTCGGCGCGATCTCCAGCGGGATGCGGCGGTCCCGGATGTAGCCGGCCAGCCGGCCCAGGGTCGCATGCCCCGTGTTGTCGACGGTGATGTCGTCGACGATTCGCACGCCGTGCCCGAGCCGTTCCGCCCCGCACCACTGGATGGCCTCCCAGATGGACGGCAGTCCGAAGCCCTCACCGGCGTGGATCGTGAAGTGCTCGTTCTCCCGCTGCAGGTACTCGAACGCGTCCAGGTGCCGGCTGGGCGGGAATCCGGCCTCGGCGCCGGCGATGTCGAAACCCGCGACCTCCTGATCGCGGAAGGCCACCACCAGCTCGGCGATCTCCCGGGAGCGCGCGGCGTGCCTCATGGCGGTCAGCAGCGCCCGCACCCGGATCGGGGTGCCGTCCGCCGCGGCGAGCCGCGAGCCGTCCGCGAAGCCGTCCAGCACGGCCTGCACCACCTGCGGCAGGGTCAGTCCACGCTCCAGATGCTGCTCGGGCGCGAACCGCACTTCGGCGTACACGACGCCGTCGGCGGCCAGGTCCCGCGCGCACTCCGAGGCGACCCGGTGCAGCCCCGCCCGGGTCTGCATCACGGCCAGCGTGTGGCTGAACGTCTCGAGATAGCGCTCCAGCGAACCGGAGTCGGCCGCGTCGAAGAACCATCGGCCCAACGCCTCCGGGTCGGTGCTCGGCAGGTTCGCGTAGCCGCAGTCGCGGGCCAGTTCGATGACGGTGGCCGGGCGCAAACCGCCGTCCAGGTGGTCGTGCAGCAGCACCTTGGGCGCGCGACGGATCGAGTCGCTGTTGATCGGCGTGGGCATGAATGCCTCCTTGTGCGGTGCTCCGCGGGTGGTGCGGCCGCGTCAGCCGCGGATCGTGTTGAGCACGATGGCGCGACGCGGCACCGGCCTGCCGGCCGGGACGATGTCCACGGCGGCTGCGAGTTCGGCCGCGGCGGCCGGAATCCGGTCGGGCGTGTCGGTGTGCAGTTCGAACATCGGCGCGCCCTCGCGGACCTCGTCGCCCGGCTTGACCCGGCACAGCACGCCCGCGGCCGCCTGCACCGGATCCTCCTTGCGGGCGCGTCCGGCGCCGAGGCGCCAGGAGGCCATCCCGACCGCCATCGCGTCCATCTTCGCCACCACGCCGCTGGCGGGGGCGGTGACGACCTCGACCTCGCGGGGCGTGGGCAGCGGCGCATCCGGATCGCCGCCCTGCGCGCGCACCATCTTCCGCCACACGTCCATGGCCGCCCCGGAGGCGAGCACCTCGGCCGGATCCGCGTCCAGCCCCGCCAGCCGCACCATCTCCCGGGCCAGCGCGATCGTCAGGTCCACGACGTCCGCCGGCCCCCCGCCGGCCAACACGTCCACCGATTCGGCGACCTCGATCGCGTTGCCCACGGCCAGGCCCAGCGGTTCGGACATGTCGGTGAGCAGCGCCGACGTGGTGACCCCGGCGTCGGTGCCCAGCCGCACCATGGTGCGGGCGAGCTGCGCCGCGGAGGTGGCGTCCTTCATGAACGCCCCGGAGCCGACCTTCACGTCCAGCACCAGGGACGCGGTGCCTTCGGCGATCTTCTTGGACATGATGGACGCGGCGATCATGGGGATCGACTCGACGGTTCCGGTCACGTCCCGCAGCGCGTACAGCTTCCGGTCGGCCGGCGCCAGGTCGTCGGAGGCCGCGCAGATCACGGCGCCCACGTCGCGGAGCTGCGCCAGCATCTGATCGGGGCTGAGCGTGGCCGTCCAGCCCGGGATCGACTCCATCTTGTCCAGCGTTCCGCCGGTGTGGCCCAGCCCCCGTCCGGAGAGCTGCGGCACGGCGGCGCCGCAGGCCGCGACGAGCGGCGCCAGCGGCAGCGAGATCTTGTCCCCCACCCCGCCGGTCGAGTGCTTGTCCACCGTCGGCCGGCCGACGCCGGACAGGTCCATCCGCTCGCCGGAGGCGATCATGGCGGCCGTCCACTCGGAGATCTCGTCGGACGTCATGCCGTTGAGCAGGATCGCCATCAGCAGCGCCGACATCTGCTCATCGGCCACGGTGCCGGCGGTGTAGGCCGCGATGATCTGCTGGATCTCGCCGGCCGTCAGCTCCCGCCTGTCCCTCTTCGCCCGAATAATGTCGACCGCAGCGAACGCCATATTGACTGTCATCCTCCTCGAATGCCGGCCCCACGAACGGGCCGGCATGTCGTGTGCGTCGGCGCGGGCGCACCGCCTGCCGCCCTTACGCTTCCCCGGACGCGGGCAGGTGCTCCGGCCCGAACGCGGACGGTAGCACCCAGGTCATGTCCCGCGGGCCCTCGGGTGTGTCCACCAGGAGCTGCGGCCCGCCGAATTCGTAGATCACCTGCCGGCAGCGACCGCAGGGCATCAGCAGGTCGCCGACGCCCGACCGGCAGGCCAGCGCCACCAGCCGCGCGTCACCGGACAGCCGGAGCTGCCCCACCAGGGTGCATTCGGCGCACAGGCCGAGTCCGTAGGAGGCGTTCTCCACGTTGCAGCCGGTGATCATCCGCCCGGTCTCGGTGATGGCGGCGGCCCCGACCTGCAGCGAGGAGTACGGGCAGTAGGCGAGTTGCGCGGCCGCCGTCGCCGCCTCCCGCAGGGCGTCCCAGTCGATCGCGGGTATGACGCCGCCGCCGGCCGCGCCGGTCCCGGAAGCCGGTG
>JBIQMQ010000007.1:18476-33885 GCA_044463185.1 Nakamurella lactea
ACGAGCGCGATGGCCAGCAGCAGCACGACGGCGTGCATCGAGTTCGAGTTGTCGTACAGGCGCACGCCGTCGGTGTAGCCGAACAGGGCCGCACCCATGGCCATGCCGCCGGGTCGCCAGTTGCCGAAGATCATCGAGGCGAGGCCGATGAACCCGAGTCCTCGGGTCTGGCCGTCCTGGAACTTCAGGCCCACCACCAGGAACGCGCCGCCGAGGCCCGACATCGCGCCGGAGACGGTGATGGCGATGTACTTGTAGCGCATCACGTTGACGCCCAGCGACTCGGCGGCGTACGGCGCCTCGCCGCAGGACCGCAGCCGGAGCCCGAACCGGGTACGCCACAGCACCAGGCCGCTGGCGATGATCAGGACGACGGCCAGCAGGCTGAGCGTCGAGAGCTGCGTCGTCATGCCGCGGATCAGGCCGGCCAGGTCGGACACCAAGAACCAGCGCTTGGTCTCGATCGTCGCCAGCCAATCGGTCAGCCCCGGGATGGTGATCTTGGTGACGTCGGCGACCGACGGCGACTGCCGCTGCCCACCGCCGGGTGCGTTGGTGAACAGCAGCTGGGACAGGAAGAGCGTGATACCGGGAGCCACGATGTTGACGGCGACGCCGGCGATGATGTGGTCCACACCGAAGGTGATCGCCGCGATGCCCATCAGGATGCCGCCGAGGGCGCCGCACACCATGCCGAAGAACACGCCGGCCCACGGGCCCCACTGGTAGCCGGCCCAGCCGGCGCCGAACGTGCCGAGGATCATCATGCCCTCGAGGCCGATGTTGACCACGCCGGCCCGCTCGGACCACAAGCCGGCCAGGCCGGCCAGGGCGATCGGCACGGCCGAGGCGATCGCCGTCTGGATCGCCCCGGACGATGTCAGGTCGGTGGCCCCGGAGAACAGCCGGATCACCGAGATCACGGCCAGCCCTGCGGCCACGATCACCAGGTAGCCCCACGCGGGCATGGTGCGGCGCGGCGCCGTGTTTGAGGCGCGCAGCCGGTCGGAGAGCTGGGCGGTCGTCATGCCGAGACCTCCTGGCGTGCCGTCGTTTCCGCGATCGCGAGCTGTCTGGCCACATCTCGCTGCTCCAGGACCACCGTCGCGCGCCGCACGATCTCGTAGGCGATGACGACGAGCAGCACGATCAGGCCCTGCATGATCGACACCATCTCCTTGGGCACCTGCACGGACTGCAGCGCGTTGGACGACGACGCCAGGAACGACCACAGCGCGGCGGCGAACGCGATCCCGACGGGGTGGTTGCGCCCGAGCAGCGCGATGGCGATGCCGGTGAAGCCGATCCCGGTCTGGAAGTTGAGCGAGTAGCTGCCGGCGCTGCCGTTGAGCAGCTCCGGCATGCCGACCAGCCCGGCGATGACCCCGGACAGCAGCATCGCGACGAACACCATCTTCTTGACGGAGATGCCGCTGGCCACGGCCGCCGTCTCGGACATGCCGGTGGCGCGGATGGAGAAGCCGAACACGGTGCGGTTCAGCAGGAACCAGTAGGCCACGCCGACGAGCGCGCCGAGCAGGATCAGGCTGTACAGCGGCGTGCCGGTGCCGATGTCGAAGTTGTCCAGCCTGCCTCCGTCGGTGATCGGCCGGGTCAGCACGTTGTAGCCGCGCTGGATGGCCCACATCTGCGGGGTGAGCAGGAACGCGATGAGCGCCGTGGAGATCGCGTTGAGCATGATGGTGGAGATGACCTCGGACACGCCGCGGGTCACCCGCAGCCATCCGGCGATCCCGGACCAGATTCCGCCGACCGCCATGGCGACCAGGATGGTGGCGACGATGCGGACCACGCCCGGCAGGGAGTCCATCATCGTCATGCCGGCGAACGCGGCGGCCACCATGGCGGCGAGCCGGTACTGCCCGTCGACGCCGATGTTGAACAGGTTCATCTTGAAGCCGATGGCGACCGCGACCGCCGAGAGGTAGAACACCGTCGTCTGGTTGATGGCGCTGGTGACGACGCTTGGATCCGAATAGGCCCCGCCCATCGCGGTGAACGCGTCGATCGGGTCGTGGCCGGCCGCCAACAGGATGAGCACGATGATGATCGCGGCGCCGATCAGGGCCGTCGCCGGCCCGGCCGCACCGAGCAGCACCCGGCGCCAGGTGAGCTGTTTCATAGCCGGCCTCCCTCGCTCTCCCCGTCGCTATCGCCGCGGGCATGCCGGCTCATGTCGCCGGAATCCGGCGCCAGCGGGAGCGCCGCATCGGGCGGGGTGGACGTGGCCGCTGCGGCGTCACCGGCGCCCGTCATGGCCGAACCCAGTTGCTCCGGTGTGACGGTGCGTGGATCGTATTCGCCGACCAGCCGGCCGCGCAGGATGACGGTGATCGTGTCCGACATGCCGATCAGTTCTTCCAGATCCGCCGAGATGAGCAGGACGGCAAGCCCCCGCGCGCGGGCCTGGCGAAGGTGATCCCAGATCGCCGCTTGAGCGCCCACATCGACCCCGCGGGTGGGGTGCGCGGCGATGAGCAGCTTCGGGTCGCTGCTCATCTCCCGGCCGACGATCAGCTTCTGCTGGTTGCCGCCGGACAGGGCCGACGCCTTCACCTCGATGCTCGGCGTGCGGACGTCGAACTGCTCGACGATGCGCTCGGTGTCGGCGCGGGCCGCGGCGCGGGTCAGCAGCCAGCCGTTGGATGCCGGCGGCTGCGTTTGGTGGCCCAGGATGCGGTTCTCCCAGAGCGTCCCGCCGAGGATCAGGCCCTGCCGATGACGGTCCTCGGGAATCAGGCCCACGCCGGATTCGCGCCGGGCGAGCGTGGACTTCTTGGTGATGTCCACGCCGTCCAGTTCGATGCGTCCGGCGGTGAGCGACCGGATGCCCATGATGGCGTCCACCAGTTCGGCTTGTCCGTTGCCCTCGACGCCGGCGATGCCCAGGATTTCGCCGGCGTGGATCGTCAGCGACGAGACGGCGAGCACCGGTCGGCCGTTCTCGTCGACCGAGGCCAGGTCGGTCACCTTCAGCACGACGCGGTCGGTGACCGTCGATTCGTGGGTCTCCGGCGTCGGAAGTTCGGAGCCGACCATCATCTCGGCGAGCTGCCGGTTGGTCACGGTCGCCGGGTCGGCGGTGCCGACCGTGGTGCCGCGCCGGATCACGGTGATCTCGTCGGCGATGGCGCGGACCTCGTCGAGTTTGTGCGAGATGAAGATGATGGTCAGGCCTTCGCGCTTGAGTTCGCGCAGGTTGTCGAAGAGCTCGTCGACCTCTTGGGGCACCAGCACGGCCGTCGGCTCGTCGAGGATCAACGTCTTGGCGCCCCGGTAGAGCACCTTGAGGATCTCCACGCGTTGCCGGGCGCCGACCCCGAGATGCTCCACCAGCAGGGTGGGATCGACGTCGAGACCGTACCGGGCGGCGATCTCGCGGATGTCAGCGATGGCCTGCTTGGCGCGGATGACGCCGGCGGTGCCCACCGGCTCGCTGCCGAGCACGATGTTCTCCCACACGGTGAGGTTGTCGGCGAGCATGAAGTGCTGGTGCACCATGCCGATGCCGACCGCGATGGCGTCGGCCGGCGACGCGAAAGTCACGGGGCGGCCGTCGATCTCGATCGTGCCCTCGTCCGGCCGATGCATGCCGTAGAGCGTCTTCATCAGCGTCGACTTGCCGGCGCCATTCTCGCCGACCAACGCGTGCACCGTGCCGCGCCGCACGGTGAACGTGATGTTCGAGTTCGCGACGACACCCGGGAATCGTTTGGTGATCCCGGTCAACCGGACGGCCGGCACATCGGTGCCAACGGCGGAGCCGGGAGCGGCCTTCGCCGCAGGGTCTTCTGGCGACATGTGCTCTACTCTCGCAGGCAGGCGCGCATTCCGCGCGTTCGTACGAGCCCGGCCCGGCCTCGGCGAGGATCTGCCGAGGCCGGGCCGGACTGCTCAGTCGATCAGCCGAGGGTGGTCGGGACCACGATCTCGCCGCTGATGATCTTCTGCTTGTAGTCCTCGAGCTGCGAGGTGATCGAGTCGATGAAGCCGCCCGACGTGGCGTAACCGACGCCGCCAGCCTTCAGGTCGTACACGTGGCTACCCGTGAGCGGGGAGCCGGCGTTCGCCGACTGGAAGAAGTCGTACACCGCGACGTCCACGTTCTTGACCATCGAGGTCAGGATGACGTCCTTGACGTCGGCCAGCGACGGGGCGTTGTACTGGTCGGAGTCGACGCCGATGCCCCAGACACCGGCCGCCTTGGCCGCCTTGAACACACCGGCACCGGAACCACCGGCCGCTGCGTAGATCACGTCGGCCCCGGCGTCATACATGCCCTTGGCGATCTTCTCGCCGGCAGCCGGGTCGTTGAATCCGGCGAAGTCCGGCGGCTCGGTGATGTACTTGTCGGTGATTTCGGCGTCCGCCTTCGCGGCCTGGACGCCCGCGTCGAAGCCGGCTTGGAACTTCTGGATCAGCGGCACGTCGACGCCGCCGATGAAGCCGACCTTGCCGGTCTTGGTGGTCAGCGCCGCCGCGACACCGACCAGGAAGGAGCCCTGCTCTTCGGCGAACGTCATGCAGTCGACGTTCGCGAACGGGGCGCCCTCGACACCGCCCTGGTCGGGCGGGGTGCACAGGCTGGCGTCGTCGACGATGCCGAACGCCACGTCCGGGTTCTTGGCCGCGACCTCGCCGAGGGGGCCCGCGTAGGCGAAGCCGACCGCGACGATGGTGTTGGCGCCGTCCTTGACGAGCTGGTTGAGCCGGTCGATCTTGGCCGAGTCCGGTTCGTTGGCCTCGGCGGTCAGTTCGCCCACGAGCTCCATGCCCTCGCCCGTGGCCTTGTCCAGGCCGCGCGCCGCGGAGTCGTTGAACGACTGGTCGCCACGACCGCCGAGGTCGTAGGCGAGACCGATCTTGGCCGCGCCGCCCTCGGCGGTGGATTCACTGGTCTCCTCGCTGGTCGAAGACTCGGCGGGGGCTTCGCTGGTTTCCTCGCTGGACGACTCGGCAGGAGCCTCGCTGCTCTGCGACTCGCTGGTCGGGGCGCTGGTCTCGGTATCGCTGCTGCCGGAATTCGAGGCGCAGGATGCCAGCACCAGGCCGGCTAGCGCCACACCGACGACGAGACGAAGAGTTTTGGCTCGACGCACGTTTGTCTCCTTCAGTCAAAGTGCACGCCCCGGCGGTCAGCCGAGGCGCGTCCGCTGACAACCAGCGGGACGTATCGCAGGGACGCTACCGCGCCACGATCGCTTGGGCGAGACCTTGCGCGGCACCGTGACCGAATCGTGCTCATATCCGCACCGATTCCGCCCGGCGGCCCGAGCGGGGCCGAATGGCACGATTCAGTCGATACCAAGATATGCCGCGACGACCCTGTCGTCGGACAGCAATTCCTGCGCCGGGCCGGAGTGCGCGACCGACCCGGTCTCGATCACATACCCGTAGTCCGCGGCCCGCAGCGCCCGCCGTGCGTTCTGCTCGACGAGCACCACGGTGGTCCCGGACTCCTTGATCTGCGTGATCACGTCGAACACCTCGTCGACGATCTTCGGCGCCAGCCCCATGGACGGCTCGTCGAGCAGCAGCACCGCCGGCTCCGCCATCAAGGCGCGTCCGATGGCCAGCATCTGCTGTTCGCCGCCGGACAACGTGCCGGCCGGCAGGTCGCGCCGCTCGGCGAGCACCGGGAAGCGCTGGTACAGCTCGTCTGCGCGCTCGGCGGCGCCCGCCGCGCGGTGCCAGGCGCCCAGCCGGAGGTTCTCGGCCACGGTCATGGTGGCCAGGATTTCGCGCCCCTCCGGCACCAGCACCAGCCCGTCGGCCACGAGCCGGTGCGCCGGCACCCGGGTGATGTCCCGCCCGCCGAGCCGCACCGTGCCGCCGCGCGGCCGGATGAGGCCGGCCACGGCCGCGAGGATCGACGTCTTGCCGGCGCCGTTCACCCCGACCAGCGTCACCAGGGTGCCCGGTTCCGCTCGGAACGACACGCCGTGCACCGCCTCGATGCGCCCGTAGCCCACCGTCAGGCCCTCGACCTCGAGCACGGACTCAGACATCGGTGCCCTCCTGGCTGCTGCCCTCGTGCATGACGCCGTCCACGGGCCGGGCGCCGCCCGGCGCCTCGTCGCGTCCCTGGCTGCTGGCGGGCACGGCGTCGCGGTCCGCGTCCGTGCCCAGATACGCGTCGAGCACCACCGGGTCGTGCGCCACGGTCTGCGGGTCGCCGTCGGCGATCACCTCGCCGAAATCGAGCACGGTCACCCTGGTGCAGGTGGACAGCACCATGCGCACGTTGTGCTCGATCAAAAGGATGGTCAATCCGTCGTCGGACAGCTGGCGGATCAGCCCTGCCAGTTCCCCGGCCTCGACGTGGTTCATGCCCGCCGCGGGTTCGTCCAGGATCAGCAGCACCGGGTCGCTGGCCAAGGCGCGGGCGATCTCCAGGCGCCGCTGGTCGCCGTAGGAGAGCTGCCCGGCCGGCGTCGCCGCGCGCTCCGCGAGACCCACGCGGCGCAACTGCCGCCAGGCGGTCGCCACGGCGGCGGCCTCGTCCCGCCGGGCCGACGGGGCGAGGGTGAGCCTCCGGGCGAACGACGGCTTGGCGACGACGTGGGTGCCCACCAGAACGTTGTCGAAGGCGCTCATCCGGTCCCACAGCTTCGAGTGCTGGAAGGTCCGGGCGACGCCGGCCGCCGCGAAGCGATGGGCAGCGATCTTCCGGCCGAGTGGCAGCCCGAGCACCGTCGCCGATCCCGACGTGGGCGCCACCAGTCCGGAGATCATGTTGACGAGCGTCGTCTTGCCCGCACCGTTCGGGCCGATCAGCCCGAACACGTCGCCCGCGCGGATGGACAGGTCGACCGAGCGCACGGCATGCACGCCGCCGTAGGACTTGGCGATGCCGTCCAGGTGTACCAGCTCGGTGCCGACGTCCGGCATCTCGCGCCGCGGCAACCCGCGCTCCGAGTCGCCCGGCTCCGCGGGCGGCCGGCGCCGCGGGATGAGCCCCGCGATGCCGCCGGGCAGGAACAGGATCACCAGCAGCATCAGCAGGCCTGCGATGAACGGCTGGATCCACCCGGCCTGCACGTCCAGCGCGCGCTGCACCTCGGGGATCAACGTGATGAAGGCGCCGCCGATCACGGGGCCCACGAACAGCAGGATGCCGCCCACCATGGCCATCACCAGGCCGTGGATCGCCGCCTCGAATCCGAAGTCGTTCGGGGTGATGAGCCGGGTGAAGAAGGCGTCCAGCACGCCGTACCCGCCGGCGATGGCCCCCGCCGTGATCACCGCGTACATCTTGTGCCGCGGGACGTTGATGCCCAGCGCGGTGGCGGCCAACTCGTCCTCCCGGATCGCGGCGTAGCCGCGGCCCAGCCGGGACTGCGTCATCCGGGAGAAGAAGTACACCAGGATCGCCACCACGATCCACACCGACCACCAGTCCACCAGCTTGGGGGTGGACAGCCCCGAGGCGCGGCCGGTCCATTCCGAGTTGATGAACACGATCCGCACCACCTCGCCGAAGCCCAGGGTGGCGATGGCCAGATAGACGCCGCGTAGCCGCAACACCGGCAGCCCGAGGACGAGGGCGACGATCGCGCCGACGATCGCGCCGATCACCAGCGCCGAGACGAGCGGCGGCACGAATCCCAGCAGCCTGGTGTCCTTGCCGATCAGTGCCGCGGCGGTGAACCCGCCGATGGAGGCGAAGCCGGCCTGGGCGAGCGAGAGCTGACCGGCGTACAGCACCGCGTAGAACGAGAAGGCGAAGACCACGGCGAGACCGATCAGGGCCAACTGGGTCGCGAGTTGCGCGCTCATCGGCGCCTCTCCGCGGCGCGGGCATCGACGTCGGGAGTCATCAGATCTCCCGGACCGGTCGACCGCCGAACAGCCCCTTGGGCCGCACGATGAGGATGAGGAACAGCAGGCCGAACGCGATGACGTCCTTCCACGAGGAGCCGATGAACGTGATTGCGAACACCTCGGCCAGGCCGAGCGCGTACCCGCCGATGACGGCGCCCGGGAGCGAGCCCATCCCGCCGACGATGATCACCGCCAGGCCCTTGAGCTCGATACTGCTGCCCAGGTCGAGTTGCGCCACGTTCACGTTCAAGGCGAACAGCACGCCGGCCACCGCGCCCAGCGCGGACGACATGGCGAACGTCATCCAGGTGATGCGCTCCACGTTCAGCCCGAGAACCCGGGCCGCGTGCGGATTCTCGGCCACGGCGCGCATGCCCCGACCCAGCCCGGAGCGGCCGACCAGCAGCGCCAGCGCCACCATCAGGCCCACCGACACCGCCACGATGACGAGCTGGATCACGGTGGCTTGCGCCCCGGCGATGGAGACGGAGGTGAAGGGCAGCGCGTCGAACGGGAACTGCTGGCGATCCGGTCCGTACACGGCCTGCAGCAGCGCGATGAATATCCCGGCCAGCGCGATGGACGAGATGAGCCCGGCGAAGTGTGCGTCCCGGCGGCCGGCGAGCGGCCGGAACGCGACCCGTTCGACGACGATGCCGAGGATCGCGCCGGCGATCAGCACGGCCGGGATGGCGAGCCACACCGAGAACCCGGCGTCGGTGACCAGGGTGATGGCGATGTACGCGCCGGCGGCGAACACGGCGGAGTGCGCCAGGTTCAGCCGGTCGAGGACGCCGAAGACGAGCGTGTAGCCGACGGCGAAGAGCGCATAGATCGACCCGGTGAAGATGCCGTTCAGGAGTTGCTGCACGCCGGCACCTCCTCACCCGCCGCGGCCTGCCGGTCTCGGCGGGCCCTTGCTGGATCCAGCCGTCGCATGAATCTGCCCCTCACGCGGCGCGATGCCGCAGAACTGTCACCGCTGCCCATCGACCGAGCCCGGCCGGTCGCCGTGCGCGACCGGCCGGGCTCGGCCCCCTACTGCTACTGCAGAACGGCGAACTTGCCGTCTTGCACGATCTGCACCACGGCGGCATGGCTTGCGTCGCGATTCTCGGTGAACGTGAAGTCGCCCAGCGGAGTGTCGAGGTCCTTGATCTTCGCGAAGTTGGCGATGATCGCGTCACGGTCGGCGGAGCAGCCCAGCCGCACCGCCGCGTCCACGAGCAGCATGCCGGTGTAGGCCTGCGCGGCGAACTGGTCGGGCGCCGAGCCGAACTTGTCCTGGTAGGCCTTCATGAAGTTCACCGACGTCGGGTTGGTCGATGCCGAGTTCCACGCCGCACCGACCAGGACGCCCTCCGCCGCGGAGCCCGCATCCTTCATCAGCGCCGGCGAGTTGAAGCCGTTGCCGCCGATGATCGGCATGGTCATGCCGAGCTGGCGCGCCTGCGTGACGATCGGCACCGCCGCGTCGATGAGCGACGAGACGACGAGCGCATCCGGGTTGGAGCCCTTCGCCTGGGTGAGCAGCGACCGGAAATCGGTGTCGCTCTTGGAGAAGGTGAGCGTCGCGTCCGTCGTGATGCCCGACTTCTCCAGCGCGTCCTTGAACGCGTCGTAGCCGCCCTCGGAGAACGCGTCGTCGTTGGCGTACATCACCACGACGTGCTGAATGCCGTACTTGGCCTTGGCCGCCTCGACGGTCTGCGGGATCACGGCGGCCTCGGTGAGCGAGTCGCGCCAGATGTAGTTGCCGATGTCGGTGATGCCGGCCGCGGTGTTGGACACGCCGAGCACCGGCTGCTTCGCCTCCTGGGCGATCGGGTCGGTCTGCTTCGCGGCGTCGGACAGGGTCGGCCCGACGATCACGGACACGCCGTCCGCGATCATCGATTCGAAGATGGAGATGGCCTGTTTGTTGTCGGTCTGGGTGTCCTGGACGTCGACGTCGTAGGTGACGCCGCCCTTCGCGTTGAGCTCTTCGGTCGCCAGGTCCACGCCGTTCTTCTGGGTGGCGCCGTACTGCGCGGCCGGCCCGGTGAGGGTGAAGGCGACACCGACCTTGACCGGATCCGGCAGCGAGCACTCCCCGCCGGCCGACTCGCCGTCGCTGGCACCCTCCTCGGTCGAAGCCGGCTCGCTGGAGGAAGCCTCCGAGCTGGATTCGCCGGCGGCCGAGGTCTCCTCCGCCGCGCTACTCGTCGGGCTCTCGGCGCTGGATCCGCCGTCGGCATTGCCTGTGGAACCGCAGCCGGCGAGCACCATCGCCCCGACGGCGACCGCCGCCAACCAAGCACGCGTTCTCTTCACCGTTGTCTCCGTCCTCGTGTCGCCCACAGGTCGGTCCATCGGTCGGCTCAACGGTCGGCCGTCAGCACCTCTCTTGTCATTGGAAGTCCGCCCCGGTGAGCCGCATCTGGGCGCAATGCGCGGGGAGCAGGCGATTCACACTGTAAACCGCAGCGGCGCGGCGTTCGGCGTCGGTGTGATCACAGATTGACAAAAATCGTGTGGCTCCGCTCACTATCGTTTGCCGTGCGCGCCCGGCTCGCGCACCAGCGACCCGCGCCGGATGCGCCCGAAAACAACCAGTGTGACGTTATTCGCTGCCGGACTCGTCGGTGGCGTCCTCGTTCTCGGGAGTCGACTCGGCGGTGCCCATCCACGCCGCGATCATCAGCAGCGCCCGGGCCACCAGGTTGAAGAACAGCAGCAGGCCGATGATCGCGCCGAAGACTTTGCCCGACGGGGACGACACCATGCGGGTGACCAGCAGGGTCAGCGCGGCCTTGAGCACCTCGAAGACGACGGCCATGGCCAGCGACCCGATGAACAGCGTGCGCCGGTCCGCGCGGCGCGACCGCTCCGGCAGGATCGTGTACACCCAGCCGAAGGTGAGCGTGCTCGCGCCGATGGCCAGCACGAACGGCACGATCTGCAGCACGATGTCGATGAGGCTGCCGTCGCCCACCCCGAGCCAGTCGATGAGGACGTCCTGGGCGGCGGTGCCGAAGGCGGTGAGGGTGAACGAGACGGCGACGGCGACGAAGAGCCCGCCGAGCGCCGCCAGATCCCAGACGTACTGCAGGAGCACGCCGGGCAGCGGCTTGGAGGGCTTCTCCCATTGCGGGCGCCACTGCGCCCGGACGGCGTCACGCACGTTTCCCATCCAGCTCAGCCCCGAGTACAGCGCGACCGCCAGGCCGATGATGCCGACGGTCAGGCTCTGTCCCACCGCCTGGTCGATGAGCTCGCCGACCTGTTCCGCGAGATCCGCGGACGGGATCAGCTCGGTGATCTGCTGTTTCAGCGATTCCAGCATCCCCGGCTGGGAGGACAGCACCAGGCCCGCGATGGAGAACGCCACCATCAGGATGGGCACCAGCGACAAGAACGAGAAGTAGGTGATGGCCGCGGCGAGCTGGCTCGCCATCCGGTCCTGGGCCCGATCCCAGGCGCGGATCAGGTGGGCGATGCCGGGGCGGGCGGAGACGCGTTGCCAGAGGCCCTGAACGCCGGCGAGCAGCCTCGCCCAGCGGCCGCCCTGCCGATCCGCAGCCGTCTCCTCTTTCTTCGCTGTGTCCGTCACCGCACGGAACGCCACCTTTCTAGGGGTCGTCAGCCCTCAGGGTCCCAGTGGCGAGGTCCGCCGCGCAAAGAGTGTGCACGGGGCCGTCGGTGATGCGGCTGGGAACTGGCTGATGCACACTTTCAGGGCTGCCAGTGGTCATGTTCTGTCATGTTCCCGAGGGCGCCTGCAGGAAACCCAGCCGGTCGTAGACGGTACGCAGCGTGGGGGCCGCGGCCTCGACGGCCCGGCGCGCACCGTCGGCGAGCAGCCGGTCCAGTTCGGCCGTGTCGCCCAGGTACTCGGCGACCTTGGCCTGCAGCGGGGTGACGATCTGGGCGAACGCCTCGGCGACGTCCCCCTTCAGGTCGCCGTACCCCTTGCCGGCGTAGTCGCGCTCGATGTCCGCGATGGTGCTGTCGGTGAGCGCCGCGAGCAGCGTCATCAGGTTGGCGACGCCGGGTTTCGCGTCACGGTCGAACCGGATCTCCCGTTCGTTGTCGGTGACCGCCGACTTGATCTTCTTGATCGACTGCTGCACCGGCGCCAGCAGATCCAGCGAACCGCCCGGCGACGACTTGCTCATCTTCGCGGTCGGCTCGGTGAGGTCGTAGACCTTCGCGACCTCTTTCACGATGTACGGCTCCGGCACCGTGAACGTGTCGCCGAAGCGTGAGTTGAACCGCTGCGCCAGGTTCCGGGTGAGCTCCAGATGCTGCCGCTGGTCCTCCCCCACCGGCACCTGGTCGGCCTGGTAGATGAGGATGTCGGCCGCCATCAGCACCGGGTAGGTGAACAGGCCCACGCTGGCCCGGTCGCTACCGCCGCGGGCCGACTTGTCCTTGAATTGCGTCATGCGCGATGCCTCACCGAATCCGGTGAGGCACTCCAGCGCCCACGAGAGCTGCACGTGCGCCGGCACCTGCGATTGCACGAACACGGTGGAGCGCTGCGGGTCGACACCCAGCGCCAACATCTGCGCAGCCGAGACCCGGGTGCGCGAGCGCAGCAGCGCCGGGTCGTGCTCCACGGTGATGGCGTGCAGATCGACCACGCAGTAGAACGCGTCGTGCGTCTCCTGCAGCGCGACCCACTGCTTGAGCGCCCCCAGGTAATTGCCGACGTGGAACGACTCGGAGGTCGGTTGGATACCGGACAGTACCCGCGGCCGGTGGGCGGTGGACGCCGCCTCGCGGGGGGTGGAACCGGGTATGACGCTGTTCTCGGGCATGGGTCGATCCTCCCATCGATGCGGCGGGTGCCCGAACGCCGGGGAGCGGGCGGCGGGTCGGCGCCGGAACGCGGGTCGGCGGCAGGCGGCGGGCGGCGGGTCGGGGCGGCGGGTCAGCGCCGGGCGGCGGCCGACGGGTCGGCGCCGTCGCGCTCGATCGCGATGCGGGCGATCCGGCGACCGTCCATGGTCACCACCACCAGGCGCGCCGTGGGCGGCCCGGCCGGTTCCGCCGGCGCCCCGTCCGACCCGGCGTCGCCCGGGTCCGATCCGTCACCGGGGAACGATCCCCGGCCGGTCGCATCCCAGCCCGTCGCGCCGGTGTCCGCCACTTCGACCGCGTCGCCCTCGCGCGGCACCCGGCCGAGCTTCGCCATCAGGAAGCCCGCGGCGGTGTCGTAGGGCCCCGGTTCGAGCGCGATGCCGGTCTGCTCCTCGAAGTCGTCGAGGTTCACCCGGCCGTCCACCTCGGTCAGGTATCCGGTGGGCTGCGGGTGTTGTCCGGCGGGCTCGTCGTCCTCGGACCGCATCTCGCCGACGATCTCCTCGACCAGGTCTTCGATCGTGACGATCCCGTCGGTGCCGCCGTACTCGTCCACCACGACCGCGAGATGCTGTCCGGCGCTACGCATCTCGTGCATCGCGTCCAGCACGTTCTTGGTGCCGGGCAGCACCGTGACGGGACCGGCCACGTCGCCCACGGTGGCGGCGCGGCCCAGCGGGTGGGTCGCGGTGAGGATGTCGGTGATGTGCGCGACGCCGACCACTTCGTCCGCGTCGCGGCCGATCACCGGGAACCGGGAGTGGGTGAGTCCGGCCGTGTGCTTTGCGGCCCGGGACAGCGTCATGCTGGCCGGCAGGAACTCGACCTCGGGTCTCGGCACCATCACCTCGCGCACCAGGGTGTCCTCGGCGGCGAACACGTCCGAGATCAGCCGGCGCTCCACGGACGACAGCGATTCGTGCGCGGCGACCAGACCCTGCAGCTCCTCCTCGGAGATCACGTCGCCCTTGGCATGCGGGTCGCCGCCGAGGATGCGCACCGCCCCGTTGGTGCACTTGCCCAGCAGCCACACCACCGGGCGGAACGTGGTGGCGAGCATCGTCAGCGGGCCGGACGCCAGCAGCGCGATCGACTCGCCGCGCTGCAGCCCGAGGCGTTTCGGCGCCAGCTCGCCGAGCACCAGCGAGACGAACGCCAGCAGCAGCGTGATCCCGATCAGGGCCAGCGTGTCGGCCAGGCCCTCGGCCATGCCGAGCGCGACGAGGCCGCCGCTGACCCGGCCCGCGATGGTCGCCGCGCCGAACGCGGACGAGAGCATGGTGGTGACCGTGACCCCGATCTGCACGGCCGCCAAGAACCTGTTCGGATCCGACACCAGGTGGGCCAGCCGCTGGCCGCGCTTGCCGCGGGTCGCGGCGAGCTGCTTGACCTGGCTTTCGCGCAGCGAGACCAGAGCGATCTCCGCCGAGGTGAAGGCGCCGCCGACCAGGATCAACGCCAGCACCAGGGCGATTTCGACACCGAGATTGTTCACGTCAGGATCCCGAAGGCCCGTCGCTGTCGTCATCGATGTCGTAGTCGATAGTGACGGGCGCGTGATCCGAGATGCGCTCCGCGTAGCTCGGCGCGCGGTCGACCGACCCGGCGTGCGCTGTGGCCGCCAACCCCGGCGTCGCCCAGTGATGGTCGATGCGCCAGCCGGCGTCGTTGTCGAACGCCTTTCCCCGCCACGACCACCACGTGTAGGGGCCGGCCTGATCCGGATACAGGCCACGCAGCACGTCGAGCACGGCCCCGGATGTCGGATCGATCTGCTCGCCGTACCAGGCGCGTTCCTCCGGCAGGAACCCGTCGGACTTCAGATTGGCCTTCCAGGCCTTGATGTCGTTCTCGGTGTGCGCGATGTTGAAGTCCCCGCACACCAGATACTCACGGCCGGCAGCCGCGGCGCGTGCGGCCGCCGCCACGATGTACGCCGAGAACTCGGCCATGAACCGCATCTTCGACTCGAACTTGGGCCCGTACACGTCGCCCTTGGGCAGGTACAGCGACGCGACGGTCACCCGGGGCAGGTCCACCTCGACGTAGCGGCCCTGCGGGTCGTATTCCGCCGACCCGAACCCGACCCGCACCTCGCTCGGCTCCGCGCGGGTCAGCACCGCAACGCCGTTGCGGCCGGCGCGTTCGCCGGCGTGGTACGCGAAGTGATACCCGTCGATCGCCTCGTCGGGGACGGCGCCCTCGGGCGCGCGCACCTCCTGCAGGCAGATCACGTCCGGCTGCCGCGCCCGCACCCATTCCGGGTAGCCACGCCGCAGCGCGGCGCGGATCCCGTTCACGTTGTGAGTGGCGATGCGCACTGGCGACGTCCTTTCCTAGCGTGACGGATCGTCCCATTATGCCGACCTGCCGGTTCGGCGCCGCCAGTCTGTGGCAGGCTCGTCGCTGTGCTGGCTGCTGTGTATTCGGCCGTGTCCGGGCCGATCGACGTTCGTGAGATTCCCGATCCGGCGTGCGCGGCGGACGGCGTCGTCCTTGAGGTCCGCGCGACCGGGATCTGCCGGTCGGACTGGCACGCCTGGCACGGCCGGGAGCCGGTGGCGCTGCCGCACGTCGGCGGGCACGAATACGCCGGGACGATCGCCGAGATCGGCGGCTCGGTCACGGGTCTCGCCGTCGGCGACCGTGTGACGGTGCCGTTCGTGTGCGGCTGCGGCACCTGCGCGTACTGCGCGGCCGGCGACGCCCAGGTGTGCCC
>JBIQMQ010000008.1:0-30941 GCA_044463185.1 Nakamurella lactea
GTGGTGATGCGCGCCGGGAAGGCACGCCATGGCGACGCCGGTGACGTCGGACGGGACGGTCGCCAGCCAGCGGATCGCGGACGGGCTGCGGGACGACATCCTCAGGGGTGTGTTGCAGCCGGGCCAGCGCATCCGCCAGGAGAACGTGGCCGAGCAGTTCGGGGCGAGCCGCGCCCCGGTCCGCGAGGCGCTGCGCATCCTCGAATCCCAGGGCCTGATCCAGCTTCGGGCCAACAGCGGCGCGTGGGTGTCCAAGCTCGACATCGCCGAATGTCAGGCGGTCTACAAGATGCGGGAGCGGCTGGAGCCGCTCGCGCTCAGCGAGAGCATCATGAACCTCGACGAGGACGACCTGCGGCGGATCGACGACCTGCAGACCCAGATCGAGGGCTCCACCGACCAGGACCGCTTCCTCGCACTGGACCGCGAGATGCACCTGCTCTGCTACGCCGGCAACCCGATCGCCGACCTCAACCGCATGGTGGAGCGGTTCTGGAACACCACCCAGGCGTACCGCCGCGCGTTCGTCAGGATGAGCGGCCCGGAGCGCATGTGGGTCGTCAACGCCGAGCACCGGCTGCTGATCGACGCGATTCGGCGGCGGGATATAGACGACGGGGAACGGTTCCTCGTCGCCCATATCCGCCGCACGCGCTTGGCCCTGGCCAACCACCCGTCCCTGTTCGAGGGGCACGGGGTCTAAGGGATCCGCGGCCGCCGCTCCGGGTCAGTACTCGTTCGCGACGAACAGCTCCTGCGCCGGGAACTTCGTCAGGATGTGGGTGCCGTCCTCCAGCACCACCACCTCCTCCTCGATCCGGGCGGCCGAGATGCCGTCCGAGGCGGGGCAGTAGGTCTCCATGGCGAAGACCATGCCGGCCTGGATCTCGACAGGGTTCTCCAGCGAGTTGAGCCGCGAGATGATGGGCCGCTCGTGCAGGCCCAGCCCCAGCCCGTGCGCGAACTGCAGGCCGAACGCCGCCAGTTCGTTCTCGAACCCGAACTCCTCGGCCTTCGGCAGCAGCCGGGCGATCTCGTCCGAGCCGACACCCGGCCGGATGGCGTCAATCGCCCGGTCCATCCATTCCCGGGCCTTCTTGTACGCGTCATGCTGCACCGTGGTCGCGCTGCCCACGTTGAAGGTGCGGTAGTAGCAGGTGCGGTAGCCGTTGTACGAATGGATGATGTCGAAGAACGCCTGGTCGCCCGGCCTGATGATGCGGTCGGTGAAGTTGTGCGGGTGCGGGTTGCAGCGCTCCCCCGAGATCGCGTTGATCGCCTCCACCTGGTCCGAGCCGAGCTCGTAGAGCCGCTTGTTGGCGAGCGCCACGATCTCGTTCTCCCGAATGCCGGGCTTGAGCACGTCGACGATGTCCTGGTACACGCCGTCGACCATGGCGGCCGCCTGGTTGAGCAGCATGATCTCGTCCGGCGACTTGATGACGCGCGCATCGAGCATGTGCTGCTGCGCGTCGGCGACCGTCAGCCCTTGCCGCTGCATCTCGAACAGGAACGGCGGTTCGACGATGTCGACGCCGACGGGCGCGTCGGCCACGCCCGCCTCGGCGAGGATCGACTTGATCTCGGTGACGGCCTGCCGCATCAGGCCGGCGTCCGGGGCGACCGCCCCGCGGAACCCGAGGAACCCGGGCCGGTTGTTCTCCTCCGGCAGCCACTTCGAGTAGAGCTTGTGGTGCCGCACGGCGGAGCCGAAGTCCCACAGGATGGGCTCGGCGTCGCGGGTGATCAGGGCGTAGCGGATCATCTTGTCGCCCAGCGCGCCGCCGATCCAGGTCTGCGTCGTGTACCGGATGTTGTAGAAGTCGAACAGCAGGAACGCGCCGCACTCGCTGGCGGCGAGGGCTGCTTTCGCCCGGCCGATCCGGTACGCGCGGAGCCGGTCGAAATCGACGCGGCTCTCGTAGTCGACCGCCATCTGGCCTGGGGCGTGGAGCACCGTCATGACTGCGCCTGCAATCCATCGTCGACCGGGACGTTCTCCGATTCGAGCTGCAACCCGGCGCCGCGCGCGACGCGCAGCAGCAGGGTGGCGAAGTCGGCCTCCCGGTTCCCCTCACCGACTTCTTGGGCGATGATCTGTCGCGTGGCCGACGCGATCGGCATCGGGACGCCGAGCGTATCACCGGCGTCGAGACCCAGATCGAAGTCCTTCTGCAGCAGCGGCATGGTGAACGTCGCCGCGAAGTCCAAGTTGACGAACGCCGGCGACTTGTAGCGGGTGAACGTCGAGCCCATCACCGAGTCGTTGAGGAAGTCCAGGAACGCGGCCCGGCTCACCCCGCCGCGCTCGGCGAGGACGGTGATCTCGGCCATCGACTGCGCCACGACGCCGAGGAACACGTTGTGCGCGATCTTGACGAGCCGTGCCGACTCGCCCTCACCGACGTAGGTGACGCCGCGGCCGAAGGTGCCCAGGATCGCCTCGACGCGGTCGAACGCCTCGCGCGGGCCGGACGCCGCGACGGTGAGCTTCCCGGCCTTGATGACGGCCGGGTTGCCGCTGACCGGCGTGGCCAGCACGTCGGTGCCCCTCTCCTTCGCGGCGGCGCGGATGGTCTCGCCGGCCTCCACCGAGACGGTGGACGAGTCGCAGATGATGCTCGGCGAGCTGTCGCCGGTCAGCAGGCCGCCCTCGCCGAGCATCACGTGGGTCAGGTCCTGGGAGGCCGCCACCATCGAAATGACCACATCGCGATCGGCCAGGTCGACCGGGCGGTCCACGACCGTCGCGCCCAGTTCGGCGAGCGCCTCGGCCTTGGCTCGCGTCCGGTTGTAGACCGACACGTCGTAGCCGGCCGCCAGCAGCCGAGTGACCAGCTGGGTTCCCATTCGACCGGTGCCGATCCAACCGATCGTCAACTGTGTGGACATATCTTCCTCTCACTCACGGTGGGTAATGCAATCGATTGTTATCATCCCATCTTGAATGCTCCGGGTCAAGGTGGCTCACGCCACGTCCGCTCAAGCCTGCTGCGGCGTCATACCAGATGTTTCATCAGGTACCGGGCGTCCTCGTCCGCCCCGCGGATGAACGGGGAGCGGATGCGATGCTGCTTGGGTAGGCCGATGAACAGCAGGCCCGGCTCGTTCGTGACGCCGCGCCGGTGCACCGGCAGCCCCGACGGGGCGAACACGTCGAGGTGAATCCACGTGGAGAACTCGACCCCGAAGCCGGTGGCCCAGATCACGGTGGAGACGCCGGCCGCGGCCAGGTCCAGCTCGGTGCCGGAATCCGGCGGGTCGGCGAAGACCTCGCGCGGGGTGACGTCGTCGTACAGGCCGTGGAACCGGTCCAGCCGCTCCTCCACCCAGTCGACGAAGCCCTGATAGCCGGCGTCCCCCTTGGCCAGCACCTCGCGCAGGTTGTCCTCGAACTGCACGACGCCCCGGTCGCACCCCGCGGCGCCGCCGAACAGGGTGGCCCCGCGGGCGCTGAGCTCGCGCAGATCGAGATCGTGTCCGCCGCCCACCCCGGACAGGGTCGGTCCGCCGCCCCCGGCACCGAGGTCCTCCGCGGTGCGCTCGTACCAGCCGCCGAGCTCACGCCAGAAGTAGAAGTCGCGGCCGCGGTACCGGCGCGGGGACCGGACGTGGCTGCCCGTGGAGAGGTACACGGTTCGGCCGTGGTCCAGCAGGTCCTCGGCGATCTGCTGGCCGGACTGCCCCGAGCCGACGACCAGCACCGCGCCGTCCGGCAGCAGGCCGGGCGAGCGGTAGGAGTTCGAGTGCAATTGGGTGATCTCGTCCGGCAGCGACGACGCCCATGACGGAATCCTGGGGGTCTGGAACGGTCCGGTCGCCACCACCACGTTCTGCGCATGCACTTCGCCCTGCGACGTGGCCAGCCGGAACCCGCCCTCGGGCCCCCGCGTGAGCGCGGTGACCTCGGTGCCCTCGCGCACCGGCGCGTCGAACGACCGGGCGTAGTCCTCTATATAGGCGACGGTCTCGTCCCGGCCCATGAACCCGTCCGGGTCGGGCCCGGAATAGCGCCAGCCGGGCAGCCAGTTGCACCAGTTCGGGGCCTGGATGGTGAACGCGTCCCAGCGCTCGTCGCGCCACCGGCTGGCGATCCGCGACCGCTCGAGCACGGCGTGCTCGACGCCGCGGTCGGTCAGCAGTTTGCTGACGGCCAGACCTGCGTGTCCGGCACCCACTACTATCGTTTGCATTCGATCCATGCCTCATTGTGTCGCATGGGTGGGGTCAGCTTTCCTGCGGGTACACGTTCGCCGTGACCAGGACCAGGTCGGCGTCCTCGTCGGCCCACAAGCCGTGCGGCTCGCCGATCTCGGTCGTGATCACGTCGCCCGGGCCGATGGGCTGCTTCACCTTGCCGATCTGCACCTGCCCGTGTCCCTCGCGGACGCAGAAGATGTGCGAGTAGTCGTCGACGTGGATGCCCAGGGTGGAGCCGGCCTCGATGCGGGTCAGGCCGAGCCGAACGGACACCGACGGGTCCTGCGGCAGCAGGATGTGCGAGAACACCTCCTTCGCGCCGCGGCGCTCCACCCGCTTCCATTCCTCCTGCGTGGGGTCGTATACGCGGCCCATGTTCCCTCCTCCTGTTCGGGCACGTCTCGCGGCACGGCCCCGGTGGGCCGCCCCCGGAACGTGCGTCATGGGGTGGACATCACCGTGCTCGCCCCGATACCCAGATCCTCCAACATGACCCGGGCGGTGTTGCGGCCCGGCCGGCCCGTGACGGAACCGCCGGGGTGCGACGTCGAGCCGGTCAGGTACAGCCCCGGCACGTCGGAGCGGTAGACCGGCCAGCCCCGGGTCGCCGTCCCGTCGTCCATGACGAACTCCCCGCCGTGGCACGACCCGCCGAGATTGGACCGGTTGTGCACGGCCAGCGAGGTCGGGGTCTCCACGCGCATCGCGAGGATGTCGTCATCCTCCAGCCCGTCCACGTGCGGACGCGAGATCTCCAGCAGGCGACGGGCGAAGGACTCGCCGTCCTCGTCGCTCCACTCGCGGCCGCCCAGGTACTCCGGGGCCACGGTAAGCATCTTGAAGATGCCCTTGCCGCCTGGGGCACGATCCGGATCCACGACCGTCGTAGCCATCAGCAGCAGCCACGGTGATTCCGTCTCGACCCGGCCCTCGGCCGCGGCCTGCATCTGACGGCGCAGACCCTCTGCCGTGCCGAGCCCGCCCGCCGCGGATCGCACCGGTCCGCGGTGCGAGTGGAACACGGCGTCGGCTTGGAGCGCGAAATGCACCGCGAAGGCGGACAGTCCGGGCCGCCACCGCGAGGCGGCGTCCTTCGCCAGGGCCGATTCGACATCCAGCATCTCGGAGAGTTTCGCCAGATGGCTGGACGTAGCGACCGCCTTGCGCGCCCGGAACGTGCGGCCGTCCGCCGTCCGCGCACCGACGCACCGGCCGCCCTCGACGACGAACTTCTCCACCCAGGAGTCGGTGAGCACCCGTCCGCCGTGGTCGGTGATGTGCCGCTCGAGGGCGCGGGGCAGCGCGATCGATCCGCCGACGGGGGTGGTCCAGCCGTTGGCGATCCGGCCGGACATCATGGCCATGGGCAGCACCCCGGAGCCGGGCATCAGCGGGCTGGACAGCGTGGCGAACCCCATCCACAGCATCGCCTGGCGGACGACGGGATGTTCGAACCGGTCCATGACGAAGTCCCAGGCGGAGCCGCGCCGCAGTTCTTCGTAGCGCTGCGACGACTCGTCCGCGGGCAGCGGCAGGCCGGACGTGTAGAAGGCGTGCGCCCGGCTGAGGCCGGATCGCCATTCGGCCATCATGGCGTGCAGCGCGTCTGCGTCGTGGGCGGACCAGCGGCCGAACTCGTCCGCCGTCGCCTGCAGGTCGGAGTGGATGGTGATCGACTCGCCGTCGCCGAGCGGGATCACGGCCGCCGGGTCGGTGATGATGTATTCGAGGCCGTACCGGGCCTTCAGCCCGAGCTCGTCGTCCTTGATCAGCGGGTTGGCCTGGATCACCACGTGCGCGCTGGAGCAGGAGTCGTGCTGCCACCCCGGCAGCATGAGCTCCTCGGTCATGGTGTTGCCGCCGAGGATGTCGCGACCCTCGAGCACCGTGACCTCCAGGCCGGCCTCCGCCAGGTACGCGGCGCACACCAGGGCGTTGTGCCCCCCGCCGACCACCACGACGTCACTGATGGATTCCTCGGTGGCCATGTGCCTCCTCCAGTCCTGTCGCGCGTGCGCGTCAGCTGCGCCCGAGCCATGGGTGCATGCGATTGCAGGGATCGTCACACGAGACGGGTCAGCAGTCAACATCCGAAGCGGTACACAGCGGCGCCCGCGCATGCATGCGATTGCACTCGATCCCTGCTAGGCTCCGGCGCACACGACCCGCGGATGGTGCCGGACCCCGCAACGGAAGGATCTGCCGTGGAAACGAGAACCGACGACATCCTCGCCGCCGCACGCGAGTACACGCTGACCACGCACCGCAGCGGGCCGAAGCGCTGGCGGGAACAACGGTGGCTGGTCGACGAGGCCATTCGGTCCAGCGGCGGCATCGAATGGGATCAGCCCCGGCTCGCCTATTCGCTCGGCCCGTCCAAGGTGTCCGAGGCCGGACGGGAGGCCGTCTTCCTCCGGTCCGCCATCACCAAGATGGCCGATTTCGTCCCCGCCGTCGCCGCCCGCGCCGTCTCGCACGAACGCCGCGCACAGGCCGCGGAGTCCGACGGTCATGCGATCACCGCCGGGGAGCACTGGTACCAGGCGGCCATGCTCTGGGCGCTGTCCGTCTGGCCGATGTGGGAGAGCGAGAACCCGTTCCGCGACGCGATCGACGAGCGCAAGAACGCCGCGTACCTGGGCTGGGCGCGGTCCGCGAACCACCGCATCGAGGCGGTCGAGATCCCGTTCGGCGACGTGACGCTGCCGGCCTGGCTGCACATCGCGCCCGGGGCCGTCGAACCGTTCCCGATCGTGTTGAGCTGCGGGGGCATGGACTCCTCGCGCGAGTCGATCATCTCCCGTGTCGGCGACGAGATCCTCGACCGGGGCCTGTCGGTGCTGGCCTTCGACGGGCCCGGCCAGGCCGAGTCGGCGTGCCGCGGCATCCATGTCACGGCCACCAACTGGGAGGACGCCGGCCGCGCCGTGATCGACTGGTGCCGGAACGACCCGCGGATCGACGACAGCCGGATGGCCATGGTGGGCAAGAGCTTCGGCTCGTTCTGGATCGTGCAGGCCGCCGCCCGCCACAGCGAGCTCGTCGGCGTGGCCTCGCTGTTCCCCATCTTCGAGCCCGGCTGCCAGACCATCTTCGAGTCCGCGTCGCCGACGTTCAAGGCCCGGCACATGTTCATGGCGGGGCTCTTCGACGACGAGCCGGCCTTCGACGAGCTGGCGGCGAGCTACGACCTGCGGGGCACCGTGCCGCATCTCGAGGCGCCGTGGTTGGTGGTGGGCGGCACGGACGACGAGCTGTCCGATTCGACATGGATCCGGGTGATGACGGACCTCGCGAAAGTGCCGACCGAGACGCTGCTGTACGCCGGCGCCAAGCACTCCCTGTCGGGGGCGATGTCGCCGGTCTTCGGCCCGGGCTGGAAATCCGCCGTGGCGGACTGGCTGCGAGATCGCTTCGACGGCAAGCCGCTGGAGACAAAGCGCCGGCTCATCCAGCCGGATGGGTCCGTGCGCACCAGCTAGCCGCGCCGAGCGGCCGCGAGTCCGCACGCTCGGTCGAGTCTCGGACTACCGCAGGGGTGCGCGACTTACCGCTCGGCGAACTGCATCCCCCTGGGGAAGCGGTGTAGCCGCTCGGCGCCGGCGGCGGTCACGAGCATCAGGTCGCCGGTCTGTACTCCGAGCCGGAAATCCGGCAGGGACACGTTCGGCTGCACGACCAGCGTCATCCCCTCCTCGAGGGTCATGTCGGGCGTCGGTCGGATCGCGCGGCTGCGCGTGCCCAGCACGGGCGGCAGGTAGCCGCCGCCGAATCCGTGCACGAGATCGTCCACCGTCGTGTACCCGGCGCCCTCCACCGCCTCGGACACCGCAACGAGCTGCTCGGCGTGCACGCCGGGGCGCAGCAGCGCCTCGATGGAGTCCAGCACCTTCTCGGCGACCTCGTGCAGGCGCCGCAACTCGGCCGTCGGCTCCGCCCCGATCGTCACGGTCCGCAGCAGCTGACCGGAGTAGTCCGGCGCCGCGGCCGCGCTGATCTCGAAGGTCAGCACGTCGCCGCGCTCGACCCGCCGGTCGCGGGGCCATTGGGCCGGCACGCAACGGTCCGGCTGGGCCATCGACGTCACGCCCAGGTAGTGGATGTGGTGGCCGCCTCCTCGCGAGACGTAGCTCTGTTCGATCCGGGCCGCCAGCTCGTGCTCGCTGCGGCCGATCAGCGGCTCGCTGAGCAGGTCGTGCACGGCGTCGTCGGTAAGCGCCGCCGCATACCGGAGCGCCGCGATCTCCTCCTCGGACTTGCGCAGCCGCAGCCGGGTGTGGTCCCGGCGCAGATCCACCACCGGGTGGTCGGCGGCGATCGTCGCGTACTGGTCGAAGGGCAGCATGCCGATGAGCCCGATCCGCTCGCCGGCTGCTCCGCGTTCCCGCAGCAGCTCGTTCACGGTCGCGGCCGGGTCGTCGCCGGCGAAGCGCACGTCGGCATCCGCCGCGCGCCGCGCTGCCTCGGGAACGTGGTTGAAGAAGCTGACCAGCAGTACGTCGGGCTGTCCGACGGTCACCAGCACGTGCGCCTCGCGCGTCACCGGCCAGCCGGTCAGCCACGGCACGGCGGGGCCGGACCGGTTCGACCCGTACAGCACGGCGTGGGTCAGGTCGTGCGCCGTGAGGACGTCCTCCAGGGCCCTTCTCCGCCGGGCGAACTCGGCGGCGCTGAACCCGCCGAACGCCGGAGTGTCGGTGTCTGTCATGTGTCATCCCTTCGGCGCCCGACCACGTGCAAACGACTGCACTTCGAAGATCATCTTGCCGACGCGAGCGGCGGCGGTCAAGAGAAATCAAGGCTAGCGTCCCTCGCAATCGGTTGCTATCCTTCCGATACCCGCCACCCGGCGCCGCGAGGCTGCCCCGTCGGCGGAACCGAGATCGGGCGACGCCGCTCCCCGGCTCCGCGCCCCCGAACCGCCGGTGGGACACCGCAGGGCCGGGACGGATCCCACGACGGAGGCAGGCATGGACTTGGGAGGTTCGGCGGCGCCGCACGGCGACGACCTGTCGCAGTGGTCCGCCACCGACCTCGCGTCCGCCATCGGCGCACGGACCGTGTCACCGGTCGAGGTCGTCGACGCGGTGCTCACCCGTATCGACGAGCTCAACCCGACGCTGAACGCGCTCTGCACCGTGACCGCCGACCAGGCCCGGCGTCAGGCCCACGAGGCGGCCGATGCCCTGGTCCACGGTCAGCCCGTCGGCCCGCTGCACGGCATCCCCTACTCGCTCAAGGACCTGACCGACACCGCGGGCGTGCGCACCACGATGGGATCGAAGTTGTTCGCCGACCGGGTGCCGCCCGAGGATTCCGTCCTGGCCGCCCGGATGGCGGGTGCGGGGGGCATCCTCGTCGGCAAGAGCAACACGCCCGACCACGGCTGCAAGGGCGTCACCGACAACACGGTGTTCGGCACGACGGTCAACCCCTGGGACACCGAGCGCACACCGGGCGGCTCCAGCGGAGGCGCCGCGGCCGCCGTGGCGACCGGCATGGCACCCCTTGCCGAGGGCAGCGACTTCGCCGGTTCGATCCGCATCCCCGCCTCGTACTGCGGGGTCGTCGGACTGAAACCTTCGACCGGGCGGGTGCCGTTGTATCCGAATCCGGCTGCCTGGCACCCGGTCTCGTTCGTCAGCGGCCCCCTCACCCGCACGGTGGCGGACGCGGCGCTGATGCTCCAGGCGATCGCCGGCCCGGACAGCCGCGACCCGATATCGCTCCCGGGCGGCATCGACTTCACCGCCGCGACGGCCGAGTCGGCGACGCCGGCCCGAGCATCGATCGCCTGGAGCTCGGACGTGGGATTCGCACCCGTCGACCCGGAGGTCGTCGAGGTCTGCGAGCAGGCCCTGCGCCGGGTGTCCGATGCCCTCGGCTTCACGGTTGCGCCGGCCGAGATGCACCTGCCCGAGTGCATCGACGCCTACGGTCTGCTCAACGACACGCTGCGCAGCGCGCTGATGGAGCCGTACTTCGACGACCGCTCCGGCGATATGGACCCGCTGCTGGTGCGCAAGGTCCGACAGGCACGCGCGCGCACCGCCGCCGATGTCGGCATCGCGCAGATGACGCAGACGGCGGTCTACCACGAGATCCGAACGCTACTGGAGACCCACGACGTCTTGATCCTGCCGACGACGCCGACCACCGCGTTCAGCCTGGACCACCAGTTCCCGCCGGAGATCGCCGGAACGCCGATCGGATCCCCCTACGAGACGCTGCCGTTGACGTTCGTCTTCAACCTCACCGGGCACCCGGCCATTTCCATCCCGGCCGGGTTCACCTCGGCCGGGCTGCCGGTCGGACTGCAGATCGTCGGCCGCTGGCAGGACGACTACTCCGTGCTGGCGATGGCCGCGGCGTTCGAGCGCGTCCATCCGTGGCGCGATCGGTGGCCCGCCGTCTCCGCTTCCTCGCATTCACCATCGCACCACGTCATAGAAGGGACGCATCGATGACCGACACCCCGATGATGGAGCCGCTGTCTCACTCGGACACGCCGCGCGGCCTCGTGTTCTCGCTCGGGTACCGACTGGCTCCGGGGACAGGTCTGGCGTTCCTCACCTCGACGACGGCGCGCGATCCGTACTCGGTCAGCGGCACGTTCCACGAACAGTCCATCGACGCGATCCAGTTCATGCTGGACACGGCGGCCCGGGTCAGCGACGACGCCCGGATCGGCAAGACGCGCCGCTACATGACGAGCGGCCGCGGTCACCGCACGCCGCGGACCCGGGAGATCTGGGAGGACATGCTCGGCACGCCGCTGCCGGCGTCGACCGCGCTGGAGGTACCGGGGAGCAGCCTCCAGAATTCCGTCATCGATTTGGAGGCATGGGCCGCCGTGCCGTCCGCCTCGCTGGCCGCGGACATCGTGCGCGTGTCGGGTCGCGGTCTGCTGCCCGATGCCGTCGCCGTGCGTGGCGATCAGCAGCTCTGCGCCGCCGTGGTGCAGCCGGAGCCCAGCGACCGTGTCGACGCCGAGCTGCTCTCGTGCCTGGAGCGCATCATGGAGAAGTTCGCCGCCTGCGGCGCCGGCGACCAGGACGTGCTCAAGCTGACCGTTTACTACCGCGATCCGCGTTCCTGGCCGATGATCGAGGCGATGATCGCCGGCAGGTTCGGCCAGCACAGCCCCGTCGTGACCGGACTCGTGGTGTCGAACCTGGAGGCGGTGGGCGGGCACGTGCAGCTCACCGGGTGGGCCCGGTGCGCATCGGGCGCCACCGGCACGGGATCGAGCTGCGGCACGGTCGATCTGCGCCAGCGCTTCTGCACGCTCACCGGAACGGCGGCGCTGCCGATCTTCCGGGGCGGCGAGGCCGCGGACATGTACAAGCAGCTGCCGCCGGCCACCATCGAGGAGCAGACGCACCTGGCCATGGAGAACCAGAGCAAGGTGCTGGAGTCGGCGGGCGCGACTTTCGGCGACGTGTTCCGGTCCAACTGGTACCTGACCGATATCCGCGACTGGGACGCCGCCCGGCCCATCATCGAGAGCTACTTCCCGAACGGCATCCCGGCGCCGATCGCGGTGGAGGTGTCCCGGTTGACGGCGAAACAGGGCGTGCGGATCGAGCCCGATCTGTGGGCCGCCGTCCCGGCCGATCGCTGAGGCGGCGCTGCCGCTCGCATCGCTGAGGCGTCCCGGCCGATCGCTGCGGGCGCGCGTCAGAGGATCATGACGGCGGCGGCCACCAGGCTGACCGCGATCACGACGAACCGCAGCACGGGGACCGGCAGCCGCCGGCCGACCACCGCGCCCAGGTAGCCGCCGCCGATCGAGCCGATCGCGAGGAAGAGCGCCACCCAGTAGCTGACCGGTGCGATCGCGATGAACAGGATCGAAGATGTGCCGGTCACCACCGCGCCCATCACGTTCTTCAGCGCGACAATGTGCTGCAGGCCGGCTTTGACCACCGCCGCCAGCGATGCGATATAGATGACGCCCTGCCCCGCGCCGAAATATCCGCCGTACAGGGCGCCGAGCAGCAGCACCGCCCGGGACCCCACGACCGACTCCGGCCGGTGGTTCGCCTCGCGGGCGGCCTTGGCCCGCCGCGACAGATACGGCTGCAAGAGGAACAGCACGGTGGACACGATGATGATAATCGGTGCCACCGCGGTGAACGTGCGGGCAGGCAGTCCGACGAGCAACAGGCCTCCGCCGAGGCCGCCGATCACGCCGACCGCGACGACCACCAGGATGTCCTTGCGGTGGCCGACCAGTTCGCGGCGGTACCCGACGATGCTCGCCAGGATGCCCGGCAGCAGGCCGACCTTGTTCGAGGTGTTCGCGATGAGCGGCGGGTAGCCCAGCAGCACGAGCGCCGGGAACGTGATGGACGTGCCGAACCCGACGACGCTGTTGAAGACTCCCGCCAGGAACCCGACGGCGGCGACGATGAGTGCGTCAGCGGGCGGCATCTGCGCGCCTCCGCCGTCGGCCCCGGGGCGTGCCGGTTCGGCGCAGCCGTTCGCGGCGCACGATCACCGCCGCTTCGTCTTCGCCGACCCGATTCTGTCCGGTTCCCGTCACGGCATGGCCGCCACGATGGCATCGGGGGTCAACGGCAACGTCCGCACCCGCACGCCCAGTGCGTCGGCCAGCGCATTGCCGATCGCGGCCGCGGTCGGGCCGGCCGCCATCTCACCCGAGCCCAGCGTGGGAAGGTCCGGTCGATCGATCAGGACGATGTCCACGGCGGGCACCTGCTCGAACCGGAGGATCGGGTAGCTCTCCCAGTCGCGGCTGGTGACCTGCGCCCGGTCGAACCGCACCTGTTCCAAAGTCGTCCAGCTCACCGCCTGGATGGCGCCGCCCTCCAGCTGGTTCCGCACGCCGTCCGGGTTCACCACGAGGCCAACGTCGGCGGCGATGGTGAGTTTCTTGACGAGAACCTCGGACTCGGCCTCGATCTCGGCGACGACGGCGCAGTAGCCGCCGGCGTTCTTGTACCGCGCGAAGCCCACCCCGCGGCCCACGTCGCCGCCGGACGTCCGGCCCGACCATCCGCTGCGTTCGGCGACGGCCTCCAGCACCGCTCGCCCGCGCTCGTCGGTGAGCCGGCCCAGCCGATAGGCGATCGGATCCTGGCCGGCCGCCTCGGCGAGCTCGTCGATCACCGACTCGATGGCGTACACGTTGAGATGCGCGCCGAGCGCCCGCAGCGCGGAGGTACGTATCGGCATCTCGGTCAGCCGGTGCATCACGGCCGAGACCGACGGGATGTCGTACAACGGCACCGAGTTGCGGGACATGCCGCCACCGGTCTTGAAGGGCGGCTCGACGGCCGGGACCGGCGCCAGCCGCTCGGCGCGGAACTGCGCGCCCAACAGCGGCGGAAGACCCTCCGAGGAGGGCCGGCTCACATGGCCGTTGCTCCACACCTCCTGGTGCCACGCGGCGACCGAGCCCGATTCGCCGACCGACACCCGTATCTCCGTCACCATGGCTGGGCCGAACGGTTCCCAGGTGTGCTCGTCGTGGCGCGACCAGACCACCTGCACATGCCGGCCGGGCACCCGCCGGGCCAACAGGGCCGCGTCGAAGGCCGCATCGTCGGCCGCGTTGTGGCCGTAGCAGCCGGCGTTCTCCGCGAACGTGACGACGACGCGGTCTTCGGGGATCGCGAACTCGCGGGCCAGCTCCTGCCGGAGTTTGTAGATGCCCTGCGAATGGCTCCACACGTGCAGTTCGTCGTCCGTCCAGACGGCCACGGCGCAGGAGGGCGCCAGCGAGGCGTGTTCCACGTAGCCGCGGGCGAAGCGGCGCGTCAGGGTGCTGGCGCCGTCGGCTTCGGGTCCGCCCTTCTCGTACACGGTCTCGGTGACGGCGGGCGCCGACATCAGGTACTCGGGCAGCGCATCCTGGTCGGGCAGGCTGTCGGTGACCGACCAGGTGCAGGCCTCGGCGAGCTCGGCGCAGGCCGCCACCGCGGTCGCCTCGTCCTCGGCGATGACCGCGAGGAAGTCGCCATCGCGCACCACGTCGACGACCCCGGCGCGGGAGCGCAGGGCTGCGTCATTCACGGATTCCAGGCGCGCGACGCGAGCCGGCGGGCGGACCACGCGGCCGAAGAGCTGGCCGGGGAAGCGCAGGTCGTGGATGTACGACGGGCGGCCGAAGATCTTGGCCGCGCCGTCGACCCGCGGCGTCGACCGCCCCACCGACCGGTAGTCGCCGGGGTTCCGCACGTCTGCCTCGGGGGCGTCGTCGATCGTGATGTCGAGCAGTCGGTCGTCGGCCAGGCTCCAGTAGGAGACGTAGCCGCCGTAGTCGGCACGGATCTCGCCGTCCGTGATCGTCAGCTCGTCGGGGCTCCGCCCGAGTTCCTCGGCGGCTTCGGCGAGGTAGATGGCGCGCACTCGGGCGGACACCTCGCGGAGCGCGTCGCCGGAGTGCTGGACGGACATGCTGCCCGACGTCAGCCCTTCGTCCGGGCTGGTGCCGGTCCGTACCGGCTGCAGGATGACGCGCCGCGGGTCTACGTCGAGCTCGTCGGCCACGATCTGGGCGAGGGCGGTGGTGATGCCTTGGCCGAGTTCGACCTTGCCGGAGCGCACCAGGACCCGGCCGTCCGGCGTGATGGTGATCCAGTCGCTGAGGCGCGGGTTGGCCGCCAGGCTGGGGGTGCCCCGGCGCGCCGGGCCGTGGGTGTGCGGCCGGGTCATCAGATCGGGTCCAATCGCGCGGCCAATACGGCGCCCACGATGCGGTTGTGGGTGCCGCATCGGCACAGGTTGTCGTTCAACGCGCGGCGCACCCCAGCCTCGTCGGGGCTGGGGTCCGATGCCAGCAGCGCCGCGGCGCTGATCAGCATTCCCGAGCTGCAGTAGCCGCACTGAAACGCCTGGTGGGCCAGGAACTCTCGTTGCAGCGGATGCGGGTTCTCGTCGGTGCCCAGGCCCTCCACGGTGGTGATGCTCTTGCCGACCACGGACCAGATCGGGGTGTCGCACGAGTGCACCGCCCTGCCGTCGATGAGCACGTTGCACGCTCCGCACAGCCCCAGTCCGCAGCCGAACCGGGTGCCCAGCAAGCCGAGGTCGTTGCGCAGAACGTACAGCAGTGGGGTCGCCGCGTCGCACCGCACCTCGTGCGCGGCTCCGTTCACCTCGATGACGTAAGTCTCGGGCATTCGGCTCCTCCCAGTGGGCGTGCGGCCGGGGTAGCGACGTGCGCTACCCCGGCCCGGCAGATCTCGGTGCGCCGCTTCATGGCGCGGCTCGTCCGGCCGATCAGGTCGCGCCGCCGCCGAGGCCGTCGTCGACCGGGGTGTCCTCCGGGTCGATGGCCAGGCCGGAGTTCTTCGCCTGCAGCTCCAGCAGCACCGCGAAGTCCTCGGTGACCCGGCCCTGCGCCATGGCGGACTGCACGGCTTCCCGGGCCGCCGCGGCGACCGGCATCGGCACGCCCAGCTCGTCGGCGGCGCGCGCCCCGAGGTCCATGTCCTTGCGCAGCAACACCGGGGTGAACGTCGGCGTGAAGTCGAGGTGCACGTAGGCGGGCGACTTGTAGCGGCTGAACACCGACCCCATGACGCTGTTGTTGATGACGTCCAGGAACGCGGCCCGGGAGACGCCGCCCTTCTCCGCCAGCACGGTGATCTCGGCCAGGCTCTGCGCGACGACCCCGAGGAACACGTTGTGGCAGATCTTCACCAGGCGGGAGAGCTCGTCGGTGCCGACGTAGGTGACGTGCCGGCCGAGCAGGTTCAGGATCGGCTCGACCTTGTCGAAGGCGGCCCGCTCGCCCGAGCACATGAGGCTCAGCATGCCCGCCTTCACTACGTTGCCGTTGCCGCTGACCGGGCTGGCCAGGAACGCCGCGCCCCTCTTGGCGAGCTGGGCCCGGACGGACGCGGAGCACTCGGCGGACACCGTCGAGCAGTCGACGACGATGCCGGGCGTGCGATCCGGGTTGCTCAGCAGCAGTCCGATGACGTGTTCCAGGTCCTTCGACGTCGACACCATGGTGAAGACGACGTCCCGGTCCGCCATGTCGGCTGGTTCCTGGGCGAGTGAGGCACCCGCAGCCACCAGGTCGTCGGTCTTGCTCGTCGTCCGGTTCCACACCGAGACGTCGAGCCCCGCCGCGACGAGCCGGCCGGCCAGGGCTGCGCCCATATGGCCGGTCCCGAGCCACCCCACCGTGACGTTGTGATCCACCATTGGTGCCTCCAAGTGCAATCGTTTGTTGACACTATACCCGACATACTTCGCGTTCTAATATCTCCGTGCTGCCGAAGGCGCGCCGGGGGACCATGCGCGATACCGCACGGCCCTCCATCCGGCGCTCCCCCGTCAGTCCCAGTCAAGGACGCTGGGTAGTTTTCGGCGTTGCCGGAGCGTGCCGACGATCCCGCTCGGGAAGACCAGCAGGACGATCACGAGCAGCACACCGGTGATGGCCAGGTTGATCGCGTTGGACCCGAAGTAGGTCGTCGAGATCTCCGTGATCGCCACCATGATGATGGCGCCGAGGATCGGGCCGGCGATCGTCCCGCGGCCCCCGAGCACCGCCATCAGCATCATCTGCGCCGCGATCTGCAGGGTGAGGAACTGCTCGGGGGTGACGTACGACAGCGAGTAGGCCCAGATCGAACCCGCCATGCCGATGAACAAGGCGCTGAGCGCGTAGGCCACGATCTTGTACTGGCGCACGTTGATGCCGGCGACCGACGCCTTCACCTCGTCCTCCGCCAACGCCCGCAGGCCCAACCCCAGTTTGGAGTGCGCCACGCGGTGCGCCACGAACACCGCGAGCACGGCGATGATGAGCATGGCGTAGTAGTAGGGGACGTTGATGAACAGCGGATCGCCAGTGACGTCGACCGGCAGGTTGAGGCCGGTGGTGCCGCCCAGGTAGTTCCACTGCTCCAGGAAGATGCGCACCAGCAGCAGCAGGGCGATCGTCGCGATGATGAAGGCATCCCCGTAGGTGCGCAGCGTGATGAACCCGATCACCACGCCGACCACCACGGACACCAGTCCGGCCAGCGGCGCCGACAGGAACGGGGACACGCCGTGGAACACGAGCAGATAGCCGGAGAAGTACGCCCCGACCGCCACGAATACGTTGTGCCCCAGCGAGACATACCCGGTGAATCCGCCGAGGATGTTCCAGGACGACGAGAACGTGATCCACATCAGCACCGTCATGCAGACCTGCAGCATGTACGCGTACGGGCCGACGAAGCCGGAGCTGAGCGGCAGCAACGCCAACACCACGAGCAGCAGCGCGGCGGTGATGTTGCGCGTGGTGAACAGGCCGTGACGGCCCTGTGGCGCACGCTCGGATCGAACGTCTTCGCCGGTCAACGGTTCGGCGGCATCGCCCTGCGGCAGCACACTCATTTCGAGACCCTCACATCTTTGCCCATGATTCCCTGTGGCCGGACCAGCAGCGTGACGAACAGCGCGATGTAGAACGTCAGGTACGACCACACCGGGTTGAGCCAGTGGGCCAGGTACGCGGCGATGACGGCCAGCCCGACGGCCGCGATCACCGGTCCCAGCAGGCTGCCCAGCCCGCCGACCACGATGAGCGACAGCAGCAGGGCGATGAACTGCCAGTGGATGCCCGGGTAGAACGTGAACAGGTAGCTGAACAGCGACCCGGCCGCGCCCGCGAGACCGAACCCGATACCGCAGGCCAGCATCGACATGCGCCGCACGTTGACACCGATGAGCTGCGCCGCGGTCCGGTTCTGCATGCTGGCGCGGATCGCGTAGCCCGTCCGAGTCAGGTACAGGAACGCCCCGAGCAGCGCGAGCAGGATCGCGCTGACGATGAAGGCGTAGAGCTGACCCTCCGGCACCACGACGTCGGACGTGATGGCGACCGAACCGGTGGCGTACGAGGGATCCGTCGAGTGATAGATCCCGGTGAACGCCTGGGTGAGGCTGCCCTCGACGATCAGCGCGATGCCGAACGTCAGGAGCACCGTCAACGAGCCGTACAGCCGGGTGCGCGGTACTCGTTCCAAGAGGCCCACGTAGACCGCGATGCCGACCAGGAAGAACACCGGGATGGTGATCGCCATGGACACGATCGGGTCCATGCCGAGGTTCTGGTAGAACACGAACGCCATGTAGCAGGCGAGCACCATGAACGCCGCATGCGCCAGGTTCACGATGTTCATGACGCCGTACAACAGCGACAGCCCCGACGCCATCAGCGAATAGATGCCGCCGAGCAGAATGCCGTAGAGAGCTACTTGGATCACGACTCGGCCCTCGATGTCACAGACTTGCCCAGGTACAGCTCGCGGATCTTCGGGTTCTCCAGGATGTCCTGGGACGCCCCGTCGAACTCGTTGCGTCCGAGGTCGAGGACGTACCCCCAGTCGGCGAACGCGAGGCCCTCTTTGACGTTCTGCTCGACGATGAGCACCGTCATGCCGGCATCCTTGAACGTCTGCAGGATCTCGAACACCGAGCCGCGAACCTGGGGAGAAAGACCCAGGCTCGGCTCGTCGACCATCAGCACGTCCGGCTTGAGGATCCACGCGCGCGCCAGTGCCAGGACCTGCTGCTGGCCGCCCGACAAGGTCCGCGCCCGCTGGCCCTGCTTCTCCGCCAGTACCGGGAACACCTCGAACGCGTCCCGGATGCGCTTGGCGGTCTCGTGCCGGTCGCCCAGGATGTAGCCGGCCATGGTGAGGTTCTCGCGCACCGACATGGCACCGAACAGCGGCTGGTCCTGGGAGACGAAGCACAGACCTTCCCGGAGTCGCTGGTCGGGCCGCAGCTTGGCCAGCGACCGGCCCTTGAACCGCACCTCGCCGCTGCGCAGCGGCAGGATCCCGGCGATCGTCTTGAGCACCGTCGACTTACCGGCGCCGTTCGGGCCGATGATGCAGCAGGACCCGCCCTCCTCGACGCGGAGATCCACGCCCTTCAAGATGTCGGGGTCGTTGCCGTACCCGGCGTGCACGCCGGTGAGTTCCAAGATGGCCGTCATTGCGCACCTCCGACCGAACCGCCGAGGTAGGCGGAGAGCACTTCCTCGTCGGCCTGGATGTCCCGCGGATGGCCCTGCCGGAGGACCTTGCCGTCGGCCATCACGACCACCGAGTCGCACAGGCTCATGACGAGATCCATGTTGTGCTCGACGATCAGGAAGGTGACCCCGGTCTTGTTGAGATCCCTGATGCGGTCGACGATCTCGTCCAGCAGGCGCGGGTTGACGCCACCCGCCGGCTCGTCAAGCATGATCATCTTCGGCTCGGCCATCAGCACGCCGGCCAGCTCCAGCAGCTTCCGCTGGCCGTACGACAGCGACCCGGCCGGGTCGTTCGTCAGCCGGGTCAGGCCGAGGAAGTCGAGCAGGGATTGCGCGCGATCGCGCTCCGCCTTGGTCACTCGGGGGCTCAGGAAGGCGCGCACTGCGCCCTTGCTGGCATGGATGACGACGTTCTCGAGCACCGACATGTCCTCGAACACCCGGGTGACCTGGAACGTCCGGCCGATGCCGGCGGCGCTCATCTGATGCGCCTGCAGCCGGCTCACGTCGACACCTCGGAAGGTGACGCTCCCCGCGGTGGGCTTGATGACACCGGTGATCAAGTTGAACGCGGTGGTCTTGCCGGCGCCGTTCGGGCCGATCAGCCCGGTGATCGCGCCGTCGGGCACCTGGAAGGTGCAGTCGCGGACGGCATGCACCCCGCCGAAGCTCTTCCGGAGTCCTTCGACCGCCAGGCACACTCCCTTCGCCGCCCGGTCGACGCCGGTCTGCGCCGTCATGTCCACGGCTGGGCTCATGCGGATTCCTCACCCGAGATGGCTGCGATCATGTCGATCTCCACGCGCGCGCCCGGCGAGCTGAGGTTGTTGACGCACAGCAGGGTGGACGTCGGCCGCCAGTCGCCGAAGTAGGTGTTCATCACCGCGTGCACGTCGTTGGCCTCGCGCATGTCGGTGACGTACTTCGTGACCCTTACGACGTGTCGCCAGGTGAGCCCGAGATCGTCCAACACGAGCTTCAGGTTCGTCATGACCCGTTCGGTCTGGTCGCGGATGTCGTCGGGCAGCATCGTCTCTTCCGGCACGTGCGGGTGCTGGTGGTACAGCGGCACGGCCGTCGCGCCGGCGATGTAGAAGATCCTCTCCGGACGCACGACCTCGATGGCCGGTGCGTACGGCATCTCCGCTGCGCGCGCCGGATCGGGGTGGCGAGCGATGGGCAACCCATTCACGAGCTTCTCCTTGGTCTATCGGTACTGCGGGATCCTGCTTCTGCGGTGCGGGGCCGGGGTGCGATGCGAGGAACTCGCACCGCACCCCGTCGCTGCATCAGCTAGCTCGATCCGTCACCAGTTGGGCATGGGCCACTGGACCTTGGCGAGGTCCGGGATCACGTCCGTGTCGGTCGGGTAGATGTTCTTCAGCTCGCCGTCCTGCCACTGCTGCAGGATGACGTCACGGTCCGCGGTCAGGCCCTTCTCGTCGAAGTGGTAGGGGCCCATGATCGTCTTGCTGGGGTCGTCCGCGGTACGTGCGGCGATCCAGTCGCGGATCTCCGTCTGATCGAACGAGTTCGTCGCCACCACGCCGTTGGTCAGCGTCTCGCAGGAGGCGAACGCCTGGGCCGCATCTTCGTCCGGAGCTTCGCCCATGACCTCGGTGAAGTTCTTGATGAAGTCCGCGTTCGTGTAGTCCTTGCCGTTGAAGGTGCCCTCCCAGGTGAGAGCCGGGTCCCAGCTCGTCCACAGGATGATGCCGTTGGCGGCGTCGCCGAGCGACTCCTGGAACTGCGGGTAGGTGCCCTGCGTGAAGAAGACGCCCTTCGGCTTGTACTGGACCGTGGCCAGGGCCTTGGCGATGTTGACCTCGAGCGGCGGCATGGTCAGCACCATCAGGTAGTCGGCGTTGCTCGCCTTGATGGAGGCGGCCAGCGAGTTCCAGTCGTTGAAGTCCGACGGGAAGCTGTTCTTGTAGACCACGTCGATGCCGGCTTCCGCCAGGTAGCCCTTGCCGAAGTCCACCGTGACGTCGGTGCCGGGGACCTCCAGCTTGCCGCCCAGGATGCCGCGCTGCACCGACTGCGTGAAGAAGTTGTCCTGGTAGACCACGGCCGCCGTCTTCGGCACGTCCGCCGCGGCGATGTCACCGCTCTCCGCGAACGCCTTCAACGAGTCGATCGCCGTCTGCCCGAGGTAGTCGACGGGCTTCGGGGTCTGTCCGAAGAGGTACTTGTAGCCGCGCGAGTGCGACTGCTCGGAGCTGTCCGAAGGCTGGACGACCACCATCTTGTGCTGCTCGGTGATGGTCTCCTGCGGGAACGCCGAGCCGGTCGAGAACGTGCCCAGCATGAAATCGACCTTGTCGCTGCTGATGAGCTGCTGGACTTGGTTGACGCCGTTCTGGACGTTGGACTGC
Source organism: Nakamurella lactea (assembly GCA_044463185.1). Classification (GTDB taxonomy): domain Bacteria; phylum Actinomycetota; class Actinomycetes; order Mycobacteriales; family Nakamurellaceae; genus Nakamurella; species Nakamurella lactea_A. The sequence goes on from JBIQMQ010000008.1 coordinate 21,595, forward strand.
GAGTCCTTGACGATGAGCTCCGCCGGCCGGCCGAGCAGGCCGCCGGTGCGGTTGAGCTCGGCGATGCAGAACTCGTACCCCTTCTGGTGCCCGATGCCCGGGATGGACTGGCCACCGGTGATCGGCAGGGAGACCCCGAACTTCACCGGATCGCCGCTGGGAGCGGCGTCGCTGCTGCTTTCGGCGTCGCTGCTGCTTTCGGCGGCAGAACTGCTTTCGGCGGCGGAGCCGGTGTCGCCCGCTGCCGAGGAGGACGAGGAGGACGCCCCGGAGGACTGTTCCGTGGGTGTTGAGGATCCGCAGGCGGCGACGACCAAGGTCAACGCCGCCAATCCAGCTACCGCTGTTGCCATTCGACCTACTCGTAGGTGCAGATGATGCTTCGTCATGAGCACGGCTTCCCTTCAGGTCAGCAGAGGGTGTGTGCGGCTGCAGGACGGCCTGTAACCGTTTGCAGCAAGCTAGCGGAGCCCGCAACACGGTGTCAACCGTCTTCGGCCCCGGATTCGGATCGTTATCAACGTGTTTCCTTGACGCGGATGCGCTCGTCGCGTCCCCGGCCGCGTGACGAGCGGTCATACGGACGTATCCGCGTGTGACGCGCGTCCCTGTGGTCTGCCGGCGGCGTCGGTGCTAAACTTCGTAACAATTTGGCAAACGTTTGCGATTTTCGGGCATTCAGGAGTGACGGGCCATGGGCGACACCTATCCGACCATCCGCGCCGCAGCAGTCCAGGCAGCATCGGTGTTCCTCGATCGCGAGGGATCGGTGGCCAAGGCCTGCTCCTTGATCCGCGAAGCGGGTCGCCAGGGCGCAGAGCTGATCGCGTTCCCCGAGGGCTTCATCCCGGCCCACCCGATCTGGTTCCACGCGCACCCGGCCACCGGCGCCGTGAGCACGGAACTCAGCGTGGAGCTGTTCAAGAACGCCGTGGAGATTCCGGGGCCGGAGACGGCGGAGATCGGGCGCGCGGCCGCCGACGCTGGCGCGTACGTCGTTATGGGCGTCTGCGAGAAGATGCCGAACACCACGGGCACCATGTACAACAGCCAGATCTTCTTCGGGCCGGACGGGTCGCTCCTCGGCCGGCGGCAGAAGATCATGCCCACCGTCGGCGAGCGTCTGGTGCACACCGGCGGCGCAGGCGACAGCCTCGCCGGGTTCGACACCCGGTTCGGGCCCGCCAGCGCCTTGATCTGCGGCGAGAATTCCAACCCCCTGGCGGTTTTCGCGATGACGGCGCAGTACAGCCGGGTCCACGTGATGAGCTGGCCGAACCACTTCCCGTTCCCGGGCCGGCCGATGCGCGATCGCGTGTCGGTGGACTCGCAGGCGTTCGCGCAGATGAGCAAGGCCTTCGTGGTCAGCGCCTGCGGCACGGTGGACGACGACACCATCGCGAAGCTTCGCCTCTCCGCCGAGGACGAGGAGAAGATTCGCCGACCGGAAACCTGCGGCGGTTCCGTCATCGTGTCCCCGGACAGCCGGATCCTCGCCGGGCCCTTGGGCAACGAGGAGGCGATCTTGTACGCCGACCTCAACCTCGAGGCGTCCGTCAAGACCAAGCTGCGGCACGACTTCGCGGGCCACTACAACCGGCCGGACATCTTCCAGGTCCGCGTCAACACGGCGACGCCGCACCTGTTCGGGACCACGAATCCGATGCAGTCGTTCAGTCTCCCGGCGCCGCGTCAAGTGACCTCCGAAACGACCGGCTTCGAGATCGGCACTAGCATGCCGGTGTACGAGCTGGACGCCGGAGATCAGTAGGTCGCGCGCACCCGCTGCCTGACGGACGCCGCGGGAGTTATGGTCCTAGACCGAAGCGGTGGTCGCGCTCCGGGAGCCGTCTTCGGTCGGCGCCTCGTCGCCCGAGGCGTCCGGCGGCGGCGCGGACGACCCCCGCACCACGAGTTCCACCGGGAGCAGGACCGATTTGGCGGTCACGTCCGTCTTCGCGTTGATCCGGTCGATCAACATCCGGGCCGCTTCCCGGCCCACCTCGTACTGCGGGATGTGGATCGTCGTCACTGCGGGGCTCAGCTTGTCGACGAACGGCATGTCGTTGAATCCCGTCAGGCTCACGTCCTCCGGGCAGCGGATGCCCCGCTCCTTGAAGACGTCGAAGCAGCCGAGCGCATGCAGGTCGTTTCCGGCGATCAGGGCGGTGAACGGCACGTTGCGATCGAGGAGTTCGCGTGTGCCGCGGGCCCCCTCGGTTTCGATGAACTGGTCGGTGAACGCCACCAGTCCTTCGTCATAGGCGATGCCGTGGTCCTGTAGCGCACTGCGGTAGGCGCGCAGGCGCACCACCCCGGTCCAGGTGGTCTGCGGTCCGGCCAGGAATGCGATGCGTCGATGGCCGAGGCCCACCAGGTAGTCCACGGCGAGGTTCACGCCGGCAACGTTGTCGCCGGCGACGGTCGGCAGGATGGACGACTCGGTGCGCCGGTTGATCAGGACGACCGGGAATCCTTCCGAGGCCAGCGCCTCCAGGCCCGGGTCGTTGAGCAGCGCGGTGCCCACGATCAGGCCCTCGACCTGCCGCGCCCGCAGCGCCGCGACCAGCTTCGCCTCACGTTCCTTGTCGTTGTCCGTATTGACGAGCAGGGCGACGTAGCCCAGCGGTTCGAGCACATCGTCGATGCCGCGCATGATCGGCGGGAACAGGGCGTTGGTCAGGTCGGGGATGACGACGCCGATCGAGCTCGAGCGGGCCGTCTTGAGGCTCCGAGCGATCGGGTTGACGACGTAGCCGAGGCGTTTGGCGGCATCGAGCACGCGAGCGGCCGTTTCCGTCCGCACCAAGCCGCGAGTCGCAGGGTTCAACGCGCGTGACGCCGTGGCGGTATGCACTCCCGCCAGTTTCGCAACATCCTGCAATCGTGGAACAGACACAAGGCATGTTATACCCACTGCGCCGTGAGAAGGCAATCGAGCACCCCGCACGAATGCGTGCTGGCAATGGTGCGCGTCGGCCCCGGCAACTGGCTGTTTCGAAACCTACTGCCCGGATTCGCCCGACACATTGCGCCGCGAACGGCGCGGCGGGGGGCAAATCGACCAGCGGCCCGGATGGGGTTGCCAGGCCCCGCTGACTGCCGAGAATTTCCGCGATGAAGCTCGGGTTAGCTATACAAACGATTGTCCACGAGACCGCTCCCAGCGATTCCTGCGTCGCTGACGTCGGCCAGCGGACCATCGCCGCCCTGCGCCCGGATGTCCAGAAGCGTCCGCAGCCCGTCGTGGTCGACCCGAAGGTCGCGGATCAGGCCGTCGCGGTCGCTGATCAGTGTCTCGTAGGCAAGCGCCGGCCCGGTGCCGTCCAGGGACAGCTCCTCCGCCAGCAGGCGTTGCACGTCCTGTCGGTTCGCCGGCTCCAGGACCGCGGCAGTGGCGCCTCGCCACGCGGCGGCGAATCGCTGCGCCACGTCCGGGTTCTCCACGAGCCATGGCCCGGTCGCCGCGAGCACCGTTCCGATGTAGGGGTGGAGCACATCGGTGATCCGGGTCAGTCGCCGGCAGCCGGCCAGTTCGGCGCGCACGTCGTGACCGGCGTTCAACAGCGTGACGTCGCACTCGCCCGCGATGAGGGCGTCGGCACGTTTCGGGGTGGAGCCGAGCGAGATCACCGTGTAGTCCTGGCCCTGGCGCAGTCCGCGCTGTTCCAGGACCCGGAACATGGCCAGCGCGAAGCCGGACTGCGGGACGTCGACGGCCACGATTCGCCCGCGGATGTCGTCGACGGTCCTCACCTGCTGCGTCGTCATGATCGACAGACCCATGCCGCGGTCGATCCCCAGCAGCATGCGCACGTCGGCGCGTTCCCCCAGCGGATTCTTCTCGCTCAGCCGGTACGCGACCACGTTGTCCGGGCTGGTCAGGACCAGGTCGAACCCGCCGTCGAGCAGGGTGCGAAACTGCGCCGGGGACGACGGCACCGGTTGGTCGACCACCTCGATCCCGGCATCCGCCAGGAATTCGCGCTCGCGGGCGGTCCGGAGCACGACCGAGCGGCTGAAATAGCCGAGGCGGATGCGGGTCGGGTTCTGTGCGTTCGGCATGGCACACCTCACGTAGCTGGCCGGGGCGGTGGATCATTCACACTAACGATTGCAGAACGGGGCGCCGCGCCCGGGTAGGACGCGACGCCCCGTCAAGGGTGCGGTCGGTCAGCGCACGCCGGCCGTTGCGCGGTCGGCGGCCCAGTACTTCTCGTCCGCCTTCGACCGTGCCAGTGCCTCGGCATCCTCGAAGCCCGGAGCCATGGAGGCCGACGTGCCCGCCATGTATTCGTGGTGGTCGATGCCGAGCAGCCGGATCCAGCTCTGCTGGCCGAAGGTCAGCGCGATGCAGTTGCCCAGCTCGACGAGCTCCGGCTCGCTGAAGTGCTTGTGCAGGCGCTCCCACAGCTCGGGGCTGTTGGTGCCCCAGGCGATGGCCTCGGCGTAGGCCAGGGCGGCCTTCTGCCGCTCGTCGTACTTGTCCGAGGTCTCGAAGTTCAGCAGCTCGTCGTACTGCGCCTCGTTGAGCCCCTGCGCCGTCGCCTTCTCGGAGCGCTGGTTCCCGCAGAACTCGCACTTCACCGTGCGCGAGATGTACACCCGGCACAGGTCCTTGATCGCGTGATCGCACACCCCGCTGTGGAACAGCGCCTTCCATGCATCGGCGAACGCCCAGAACGCGGCCGGCACGTGTGCACGGACGGCCGACGACTCGGGACGAGGTGTGCCCTCACGGGCGCAGCGCCGCATTTCTTCCTGCATCCGCTCGTCCATGTCTTCGAATGGGACGTAGCTGATGTTGTGCTCTCCAGCCATGATGGCCTCCTTCGTCGTGGCTTCTGCAAACGGTTGCGAAACGACTGAATCCATAATAACCTGATGATGAGAAAATGCGCGAGTGGTCGGTGAGACGCCTATCACTCGAAGATCTCTGGGTGCTTTTCGAGCTCCTTGCGCGTGCGGCGGATGTGCATGACCAGCACTCTCTCGGCGTCGGCATCGTCCCGCCGCCGGATGGAGTCGAGGATCAGCTTGTGTTCCAGGTGCGTCACCTCGAGCGTCGGAGCCCCCGTCATGCGCGCATACGCCCTGCGGTAGTGGTGCGTCGTGTTCCACAACCGACGCACCACGTCGCTCAGGTAGGTCGCCGGCGCGGCCGCATAGCTCGTGAGGTGGAAGTCGCGATCCAGACGCATGAAGTCGTCCACCGACGCCACGGCCTCCATCGCATCGACGAGCTCCGCGAGCCGGTCGACGACGCCGTCGCCATCCGTCATGGCCGCCATGCTCGACTTCAGCGCGAGGGGCTCGAGCCGCTCGCGCATCCGGTACGCCTCCGAACACTCCTGCTGCGTGAGGCGCGACACCCACGCGCCGGAATTGGCGACGATCGTCACCAGCCCGTCGGCGTGCAGCATCCGCAGCGCCTCGCGCACCGGTATCCGGCTGGCGCCATGCTGTTCGGCGACGTCCTCCTGCAGGATCCGGGTGCCCGGCAGCAGCTCGTCCTCGAGAATGGCGGTCCGCAAGTAGTCCGCGATCCGATTGCTCGCAACCGAGGCTGATATACGATGATTGGATACATCGACTACCGGCACGCTGGCAGTCTACTGCTCGGCATCGCCAATCGCCCCGAATATGTATCCAAAGAGAGGCTGTTCCGTGGCAATCGCAACCATCAACCCCGCGACCGGCGAGCTCGAGCGCGAGTTCACGCCGCACACACCGGACGAGGTCGAGGCGCGGATCGCCCGTGCCTCCGACGCGTTCCGCGCGCTGGCCGACACGACGTTCGAGCAGCGCGCCACCTGGATGCGCGAGAGCGCCCGCGTGCTCGAGTCGGAGATCGACAAGCTGGCGGCGCTCATCACGACCGAGATGGGCAAGCCCATCACCGCCTCGCGCGCGGAGGTCTCGAAGTGCGCCCGCGCGATGCGCTTCTACGCGGACCATGCCGAGGGCTACCTCTCCGAGCAGGCGCTGCCGGACGCGAGCGTCGTCGGCGCCTCCCGCGCGTACACCACGTGGCAGCCGCTGGGCGTCGTGCTCGCCGTGATGCCGTGGAACTACCCGCTGTGGCAGGTCATCCGGTTCGCCGCGCCCGCGTTGATGGCCGGTAACACCGGGGTGCTCAAGCACGCGTCCAACGTGCCGCAGTCGGCGCTGTACCTCGACACCCTGTTCGAGCGCGGCGGATTCCCGGCCGGCTCGTTCGGCACCCTGCTCATCGGATCGCGGGAAGTCCCCGCGGTCATCGAGGACCCGCGCATCGTCGCCGTCACGCTCACCGGCTCGGAGCCGGCCGGGCGCTCGGTGGCCGCGACGGCAGCGGCCCAGGTGAAGAAGTCGGTGCTGGAGCTCGGCGGCTCGGATCCGTTCATCGTGCTGCCCAGCGCGGACCTCGACGGCGCCGTGGCCACGGCGGTCACTGCCCGGATCGCTAACAACGGCCAGTCGTGCATCGCCGGCAAGCGGTTCATCGTCCACGAGGACATCTACGACCGCTTCGCCGAGGCCTTCGCCAAGGCGATGGGTGCGCTGCGCGTCGGCGATCCGAGCGATGAGCAGACGGAGATCGGCCCGCTCGCGTCCGCCTCAGCCGTCGAGGAGTTGACCGCACTGGTCGACGACGCCCTGGCTCAGGGGGCGGTGGCGCTGACCGGCGGCAAGGCGCTGGACGGCCCCGGCTGGTTCTTCCCGCCGACCGTCATCACGGGGATCACGCCCGCGATGCGCCTGTACCACGAGGAAGCGTTCGGCCCGGTCGCGAGCCTGTACCGGGTGAGCGACATCGACGAGGCCATCGCCCTGGCCAACGCCACCGACTTCGGGCTGAGCTCGGCAGCCTGGACCAACGACCCGGACGAGCAGCAGCGCCTGGTGCGCGGGATCGAAGCCGGTGCCGTCTTCATCAACGGCATGACAGCCTCGCACCCGGAATTGCCGTTCGGTGGCATCAAGAACTCTGGATTCGGTCGCGAACTGGCCGCCGACGGCATCCGCGAGTTCTGCAACCTCAAGACGGTGTGGGTGGGGTAGCGCCCCTTCTTGTATGACGTAATTCCGAGGTGCCCGGCCCCAGGGCCGGGCACCTCGCGTCTCTGCCTCGTATCAGCCCACCAGAGCAACCGTTTCCTGTTGCCACGGCGTCAGCCGGGACCGCGCCCCCGAAAACGATCGCTGAGTGCGACGGAATCTGAAACCCCCGAGGCCCTGCGTGGGCGCTCCGGCTCCGAAGCGCCGAAACGTCACCTCTCTGAGCGCCGAGTTTGGCGCAGCCGACGCCGCCCTGTCACGCGCCGATAACGGTTCGGACGGCATCCCCTGTCAGGTATTGACAGCGATTGTGGGACTACACATACTGCATAAATGCCGCAACCGATTGCGGTCCAGAGGAGGAGGTCTCATGACGCAGCACTCTCGCTTGCGGCGACCGTTGATTTCGGCCGTCGTGGGGCTCATGGTCGTCGGCTTGGCAGCCTGCGGCAGTAGCGGATCCAGTGGTAGCAGCGACACGAGCACCAGCAACGCTGCCGGCGGCGACACCAGCTCCAACTCGGAGGCGAGCAGCCCCGCCGACAGCAGCGAAAGCGCTGCCACCAGCGGCGGCGAAAGCTCCGAGCCTGCCTCGTCCGAGCCGATCAAGATCGGGGCGTCGATCCCGCTCACCGGTCAATTCTCGGAGCAGGGCAAGGCTGCCGAGGAGGGTTACAAGGTATGGCAGGAGATGATCAACGCGAATGGTGGCCTGCTGGGTCGGCAGGTGGAACTCATCATCAAGGACGACGCCTCCGACCAGAACACCGTGGTGGCCGATTACAACGCGCTGATCAGCCAGGACAAGGTCGATCTGCTGATCGGGACCTACTCGTCACTGTTGAACCTGCCGGCCTCCGCCGTCGCCGAGAAGCACCAGATGCTGTACATCGAGCCGGCCGGTGGCGCCCCGAAGATCTTCGAGCGCGGCTTCAAGTACCTGTTCTTCTCCCAGCAGGCCACGGCCGACAAACAGGGCAAGGGCTTCGCCGAATGGATCACGTCCCTGCCGGAGGACCAGCGACCGAAGACGGCCGCGTATCCCACCATCGACGACCCGTTCGTCGCGCCAAACGTCGAAGGCATCCGTGAGGTGCTGGAGGCGGCTGGCGTCAAGACCGTGTATTCCACGACCTACCAGGTGGATCTGACCAACTTCGACACGATTGTGAGCGCCATGCGCGCAGCGAAGCCGGACCTCGTCGTGCACGGCGCGTTCTTCAACGACGGCGTCGGGATGATCCGGGCCATGCTCAAGGCGGACTTCAAGCCGACGTGGCTCTACCAGACCACGGCGCCCAGCCTGGGTGAGGAATACGCCAAGGCCATCGGCAAGGAGAACACCGAGGGCATCATCTTCGCCATCAGCCACGCGCCGCAGGCGAAGACCCCGGGCAACGCGGAGTTCGTGGCCAAGTACACCGACATGTTCGGTGGGCTGCCGCCGGAGGACGCCGCCGATGCCTACGGTGCCGCCGAGGTGCTGCAGGCCGCCGTCGAGGCGGTGGGCAACGTCGACGACCAGACCGCGATGGCCGACTGGCTGCGCGCCAACAAGGTGGAGACCATTCTCGGCACGCTGAGTTGGGATGCGGACGGTCGCCCGCAGGGCGAGTTCCTCACCGGCCAGTGGCAGAACGACAAGGTCGAGTACATCCTGCCCGAGAAGTTCGCGACGAGCGACCACATCGTGATGGGTTGGAAACCGGGAGCCACCGGGTGACAGCGTTTCTGCAATACCTGGTGCTCGGGCTGCTGGTCGGCGGCGTCTACGCGCTGGTGGCCAGCGGCCTGAGCCTGGTCTTCGGAGTCATGAAGATCATCAACATCGCCCACGGGGCGTTCCTGATCCTGGGGGCGTTCCTGGCGTACACGGTGTGGTCCCGGTTGGGCCTTGATCCGCTGATCGGCATCGTGATCATCGCGCCGGTGATGTTCTTGCTCGGCTGGGGCGTGTACTGGGTCGCGGTGCGTCCGGTGCGTCTGGCGCCCATCGCCTCGACCGTGTTGCTGACGTTCGGTATCGCGTTGGTGACGGAAGCCGTGATGGGCTTCAGCTGGGGCAACAACATGACCTCCATCCAGCCCAGCTACACGAGCGAGTCGTTCCACCTCGGCGGCCTGTACCTGCCCAAGGTCCAGGTGTACGGCGGCGTCATCGCCATCGGGGTGCTCGTCCTGCTCGGGTTGATGCTGACCCGCACCTGGTTGGGTAGGGCGATCCGCGCCGCGGCGATCAACCCGTCGGGTGCGGCGCTCATCGGCATCAAGCCGGTGATCGTCAGTGCGCTGGTCTTCGGAATCGG